>NZ_JBEZLM010000010.1:0-335991 GCF_040652095.1 Streptomyces sp. NPDC048290 | reverse complement strand
TCAAGGAACGGACGCTTCCTTTGTACTCACCCTCTCGGGCTTTCCTCCGGGCGCTTCCCTTCGTGTCTCCGACTCTATCAGACCGTTTCCCGGTCTGATTTCCTCGGAATGCTTTCCAGGATTTCGCTTTCGCGATTCCCTTTCCGGCGGTTCCGACTTTATCAGAGATTCTGAGTCGGAATTCCGCGCCCTCCGGGAGGTGGTCCTGACACCCTGAGGTGGCCGGGTTCCCGTGGAGGCGGAGTCGTAAACGTACTGGAGCGGGGCGCCCCGATGCAAATCGAGGCGCCCCGCTCCTGGGATGCGCTGTCCGGGACCTGGCGGTCCGTCAGACCTCCACGACCACCGGCAGGATCATCGGCCTGCGGCGGTAGGTGTCGGAGACCCACTTGCCCAGGGTGCGGCGGATGAGCTGCTGGAGCTGGTGGGGGTCGACGACGCCGTCCTGGGCCGAGCGTTCCAGGACTTCGTTGATCTTCGGCATGACCGCGTTGAAGGCCGAGTCCTCGATTCCGGAGCCGCGGGCCTGGACATGGGGGCCCGCGGTGATCTTTCCGGTGGAGGAGTCGACGACCACGAAGACCGAGATGATGCCCTCGTCGCCGAGGATCTTGCGGTCCTTCAGGGCCGGCTCGCCCACATCGCCGACGGAGAGGCCGTCGACGTAGACGTATCCCGCCTGGACCTTGCCGGAGATCTTGGCCTTGCCCTCGATGAGGTCGACGGCGACGCCGTCCTCGGCGATCACGATGCGGTCGTGCGGGACTCCGGTCAGGGCGCCCAGCTCGGCGTTGGCGCGCAGGTGGCGCCATTCGCCGTGGACCGGCATCAGGTTGCGCGGGCGGCAGATGTTGTAGAAGTACAGCAGTTCGCCCGCGGAGGCGTGGCCGGAGACATGGACCTTGGCGTTGCCCTTGTGGACGACGTTGGCGCCCCAGCGGGTGAGGCCGTTGATCACGCGGTAGACCGCGTTCTCGTTGCCGGGGATCAGGGACGACGCCAGGATCACCGTGTCGCCGTCGACGATCCGGATCTGGTGGTCGCGGTTGGCCATGCGGGAGAGGGCGGCCATCGGTTCGCCCTGGGAGCCCGTGCAGACCAGGACGATCTCGCTGTCCGGGAGGTCGTCCAGGGTCTTGACGTCCACGACCAGGCCCGGCGGGACCTTGAGGTAGCCGAGGTCACGGGCGATGCCCATGTTGCGGACCATGGAGCGGCCGACGAAGGCGACCCTGCGGCCGTACTCGTGGGCGGCGTCGAGGATCTGCTGGATGCGGTGGACGTGGCTGGCGAAGCTGGCCACGATGATCCGCTTGCGGGCGGTCGCGAAGACCTGGCGCAGGACGTTGGAGATGTCGCGCTCGGGCGGGACGAAGCCCGGGACCTCGGCGTTGGTCGAGTCCGAGAGGAGAAGGTCGATGCCTTCCTCGCTCAGCCTGGCGAACGCGTGGAGATCCGTGAGCCGGCCGTCCAGCGGGAGCTGGTCCATCTTGAAGTCGCCGGTGTGCACCACCATGCCCGCGGGGGTGCGGATGGCGACCGCCAGGGCGTCCGGGATGGAGTGGTTGACCGCGACGAACTCGCAGTCGAACGGGCCGATGCGCTCGCGGTGCCCTTCGGCCACCTCAAGGGTGTAGGGGCGGATGCGGTGCTCCTGGAGCTTGGCCTCGATCAGGGCGAGGGTGAGCTTGGAGCCGATCAGGGGGATGTCCGGCTTCTCGCGCAGGAGGTAGGGGACGCCTCCGATGTGGTCCTCGTGACCGTGGGTGAGGACGATGCCCTCGATGTCGTCGAGGCGGTCACGGATGGACGAGAAGTCCGGCAGGATCAGGTCGATTCCGGGCTGCTCCTCCTCGGGGAAGAGCACTCCGCAGTCGACGATCAGCAGACGGCCGCCGTATTCGAAGACCGTCATGTTGCGGCCGATCTCGCCGAGGCCGCCCAGGGGGGTGACGCGGAGGCCGCGCTCGGGGAGCGGCGGGGGCGGACCGAGTTCCGGGTGTGGATGGCTCAAAAGACTCTCCTCACCACGCGCGCCACGTACCGGTGTGGCACGTGGCGCGCGTGACGTTCGTGCAAGACGCAATTGTCGTTGTCGATGTGCTGTGCTGCGGGCACCGGTGGCCCGCCTATTCAGTTGTGAAGCGTGCTGCGAGGCCGTGCCTCGCGAAGTCCGATGTCAGAGCTGTACCCCGCCCGCGGCAAGATCGATCTTGAGCTGCTCGATCTCTTCGGGTGAGCACGCCACCATGGGGGCGCGCAGCGGTCCGCCGGGCAGTCCCTGGAGGGCGAGGGCGGCCTTGGTGGTCATGACGCCCTGTGTGCGGAACATCCCGGTGTACACCGGGAGCAGCTTCTGGTGGATCTCGGTGGCCTTCTGGACGTCGCCGCTGGTGTAGGCCTCTACGAGTTCGCGCAGCTCGGGGGTGACGACATGGCCGACGACGGAGACGAAGCCGACCGCGCCGACGGAGAGCAGCGGGAGGTTGAGCATGTCGTCGCCGGAGTACCAGGCCAGGCCGGACTGGGCGATGGCCCAGCTGGCGCGGCCGAGGTCGCCCTTTGCGTCCTTGTTGGCGACGATCCGCGGGTGCTCGGCGAGCCGGACGAGGGTCTCGGTGTTGATCGGGACGCCGCTGCGGCCGGGGATGTCGTAGAGCATGACCGGCAGGTCGGTGGCGTCGGCGATGGCCTTGAAGTGCTGGTGGAGGCCGTCTTGTGGGGGCTTGTTGTAGTAGGGGGTGACGATGAGCAGGCCGTGGGCGCCGGTGCGCTCGGCGGTGCGGGCCAGCTCGATGCTGTGGCGGGTGTCGTTGGTGCCGACGCCGGCCACGATGTGGGCGCGGTCGCCGACCGCGTCCAGTACGGCTCGTACCAGGTCCGATTTCTCCGCGTCGCTGGTGGTGGGGGACTCGCCGGTGGTGCCGTTGATGATCAGGCCGTCGTTGCCTGCGTCCACCAGGTGGGTGGCGAGCCGCTGAGCGCCGTCGAGATCGAGAGCGCCGTCCGCCGTGAAAGGCGTGACCATGGCGGTGAGGACCCGCCCGAAGGGGGTCTGCGGAGTCGAGGTCGGAGCCATGGGTTACACGCTACTCGTTGCTCAAGGGGCGGTCTGCCCTTGGGGTGTCGGATAGGTCATGACAAAGATGGAGCCCGGCACTGCCTGCTCGGGGGTTCAAGCAGTGCCGGGTCCGTTTGATCAGGCTAGATGAACTTCTCTAAATGCCGCAATCCGGACACTTCGTGAGGCTGATCCGTACATGTGTGCCCGGCACGGAGCACAGCCGTGCGGTTACGGCGCGACACGCCCGTTGGCGTTGAAGGCGGCGTGGGTGAGCGGCATCAGACGGGCCCATTCGGACTCCATCAGCTCGCCGACCATCTCGATCTCGCGCTGTGGGAAGGACGGCACCTTGGCCAGTTCGTGCTGGGTGCGCAGACCGAGGAAATGCATCAGCGAGCGCGCGTTGCAGGTGGCGTACATGGAGGAGAAGAGGCCGACCGGGAGGACCGAGCGGGCCACCTCGCGGGCGACACCGGCGGCCAGCATCTCCTGGTACGCCTCGTAGGAGTGACGGTAGGAGTCCTCCATGACGCGGCCGACCAGTTCCTGCTGGCCGGCGGTGCCCTCGACGAACTGGTACTTGCCCGGACGGCCCTGCTGGACGAGCTTGCGGGACTCGTCGGGGACGTAGAAGACCGGCTGGAGCTCGCGGTAGCGACCGCTCTCCTCGTTGTACGACCAGCCCACGCGGTGCCGCATGAACTCGCGGAAGACGAAGATCGGGGCGCTGATCAGGAAGGTCATCGAGTTGTGCTCGAAGGGGCTGCCGTGCCGGTCCCGCATCAGGTAGTTGATCAGGCCCTTGGAGCGCTCCGGGTCCTTGCCCAGCTCGTCGAGGGACTTCTCACCGGCCGTGGACACGCGCGCGGCGAACAGCACGTCGGCGTCGGACGCGGTGTGCTTGACCAGCTCGACGGTGACATCGCCGCGGAAGCTCGGCTTGACGTCCGGGACGCCTGGGGCGTCCTGGACTGCGTCGGTGGGGGTGTCGGTCACGGTCGGGGGGTCCCTTCGATCCACTTCACTCGGGCGGCGCCCACTCTACGGCCCGGCACTGACAACCGGGCGTTCGGTGCCGGGGCACGACATCCGGGGCATCCTCGGCGAACTCCGGCGAACTCCAGCGATGTCCAGTGAACCCCGGCGAACCCTGGCGAACTCCTGTCAACTTCTGGAACTTCTGCCAATTCGGTGATTGAGGGCACGTTCTGGGGCGTTCGCTCGTCTGTATCAGTGAGCGTGAAGCGTTCGAACCCATGAGGGCACGCGTGAGGCGCGCCCCCGCCCCGCAGGGCCCACATGGGTGCGCGCTCCTGAGTCCCGAGCGCCCAGTCGGACGGACGGCGAGCGACTGCCGTCCGCCGGAAGACGAGCCCGAGAGGAGAAGCACCACCCATGTTCCGCCGGCGCGAGCCCGTACCCTTCGCCTTCCTCGCCGAGGCCGACAAGTTCCGCAGCAATGTCACTCCCCCGGCCCGTGCGCGCCCCACGGCCGGGCAGATAGCCGGGCGCTCCCTGCTGGGGGTGACCATCGTCGCCGCCCTGGTCGGATCGCTGGTCCTCGGCATGCCTGCGCTGGAGCCGGATCAGTCCACCAGCCCGGCCCAGCAGTCGCGGGCGACGGAGAGCCGCTGAGCGGGCGGTGAGCGGGGTGCGGTGAGCGGGGCCTGACTCCATCCGGGCCCCCTAGGGTGGTGAGCCGCGACACGGGTCGATAGCCTCACCGGGCACAGCCCATGCATGGACGAGTGAGGACCAGCCGTGCCCCTGCCCTTCCTGACGGCCGACCGTGCCTTCGACACCACGGACGACATCGCGCTGCCGTTCGACGACCGAGACCGCTGGCGGCGGCCCTACCGCCCCGGGCCCTGGCGGGTCGGCATCGCTGCGGTCTGGCTGCTCTTGGCCTCGTTCGTGCTGTTCGCTGCGGTGATCATCGCCCTCACCGGCACGGTGTCCGGTGCGGCGGTGGTGTTCGGTGTCGCGCTGGTGCTGATCGCGGTCGCCCTGCGGCTGCTGCGCTCCGGTGTCTGGGTGAGCGCCCAGGGACTGCGCCAGGTGCGGTTCCTCTTCACCCGTACGGTCGGATGGGACAAGGTCGGGTCCGTCCGGACCGTGCAGCAGCCGGTGCGCTGGCTCGGGCTGCCCCGTACGGTCCAGGGCCAGGCGCTGGTGCTGGTCCGGCGCGACCGGGCCGCCACCGACACGCCCACGCTGCTGACCACGCACAACGCGGACTTCCTGGGGCGGGTCGAGGCGTTCGACCGGGCGGCGGACTCGGTGGAGGTCTGGGCGGACGAGTATGGGCGGCGGTCCTGAGGCGGCCGTCCTGAGGCGGGGTGTGCTCGGCGTCGGCGTGTGGGCCGGTGTGTGAGCTGAGAACCGTGGAGCCCGGTCCGGGGGGCGGACCGGGCTCTGGTGTGTGTGGGGCCGTTTTGTGGATCGGGGTGCCTGGGGGGGGTGAGGGAGGGCGGGCTCGGTGGGGCGGGTGTGGGCGAGCGGCGGGGACCTGCGGGGTCAACGGGTGGGCGGGGTGGCCGACCTGGTGTGGCGGTCGGGCGGTCTGGAGGCGTCCCGCGCTGGCGCGGCGAGGTGGTCGGCGGCCGTACCACGCTCACGCGGTGGGCCTCTCCTGCCCGGAGTGGCGAGGGGCGTCCCCTGTCCTGAGCTGACCTGGGCGCCGGTATGGGCGGCCCTGTGGTCGGGTCAGGCCGTGCCGTCGGGCGTCTGGTGCAGGCTGATCGCGCGTTGCATCGCCTTGCGGGCGCGGGGGGTGTCCCGGGCGTCGCGGTAGGCGATGGCGAGCCGGAACCAGGTGCGCCAGTCGTCGGGGGCGGCCTCCGTCTCGGCCTTGCGGCGGGCGAAGACCTCGTCGGCGGAGTCGCGGTCGACCCGGCCGCTGGGCAGTCGGCGCAGTTCGTCGACGGGCAGGCCGCCCTCGGCGTCGAGCTGGTCGGCGAGGGCGTTGGCGCGGCGGACGAACTGGGTGTTCTTCCACAGGAACCAGACACCGATGACCGGCAGGATCAGCACCGCCACCCCGAAGGTGACGGTGAGCGGCGTGCCGGCCTTGATGAGCAGCACGCCGCGGCTGCCGACCAGGACGAAGTAGAAGACCAGGACGGCGGCGGTGAGGGCGTAGGAGAGTTTGGCGCGCATGAGGGTCGTACGGCTCAGTTCAGGTCGAGGAAGTGCTCCAGGCCGAAGGTGAGGCCCGGAGTGGTCACCACGCGGCGGGTGCCGAGCAGGATGCCCGGCATGAAGCTGCTGTGGTGCAGGGAGTCATGGCGGATGGTGAGGGTCTCGCCCTCGCCGCCGAGCAGGACCTCCTGGTGGGCGAGGAGGCCGCGCAGCCGGATCGCGTGGACGGGGACGCCGTCGACGTTCGCGCCGCGGGCGCCGTCCAGCGCGGTGGTCGTGGCGTCGGGGGCGGGGGCCGAGCCGGCCTTGGCGCGGGCCTCGGCGATGAGCTGGGCGGTGCGGGTGGCGGTGCCGCTGGGGGCGTCGACCTTCTTCGGGTGGTGCAGCTCCACCACCTCGACGGACTCGAAGTACGGGGCCGCGAGCTGGGCGAACTTCATGGTCAGGACGGCCCCGATGGAGAAGTTCGGGGCGATCAGGACGCCGGTGCCGGGCGAGCGGTCGAGCCATCCCGTCAGCTGCGCGAGGCGTGCGTCGGTCCAACCCGTCGTACCGACCACGGCGTGGATGCCGTGGCCGACGCAGTGGTCGAGGTTGGCCATCACCGAGTCGGGGGTGGTCAGTTCGACGGCGACCTGGGCGCCGGAGGTGGTGAGCGCCTCCAGGGAGTCGCCGCGGCCGAGAGCGGCGACCAGTTCCATGTCGTCGGCGGACTCGACGGCCCGTACCGCCTCGGAGCCGATGCGGCCCTGGGCACCGAGGACCGCCACGCGCAGCTTGCTCATCTTCTTCTCTGTTTCCTTGCCGGATACGGGAGTTCGGTGACGGTGGTGGCGGCCTCGGGGGGTCAGGCCACCGTGTCGTGCAGCCGGGACGCCTGTTTGTCGTTGAGCGGGCCGATGACGGACAGGGACGGTCTGCGGCCCAGGATGTCGCGGGCGACCGCGCGGATGTCGTCGGGGGTCACCGAGGCTATCCGCAGCAGCATGTCGTCCACGGACATCTGCTCGCCCCAGCACAGCTCGCTCTTGCCGATACGGTTCATCAGCGCGCCCGTGTCCTCCAGGCCGAGGACGGTGGAGCCGCGCAGCTGGCCGATCGCGCGGGCGATCTCCTCGTCGGACAGACCGTGCTGGGCGATCTGGTCGAGTTCGTCGCGGCAGATCTTCAGGACGTCATGGACCTGTGAGGGGCGGCAGCCCGCGTAGACGCCGAAGAGGCCGCAGTCGGCGAAGCCGGATGTGTACGAGTACACGCTGTAGGCCAGGCCGCGCTTCTCGCGGACCTCCTGGAAGAGGCGGGAGGACATGCCGCCGCCGAGCGCGGTGTTGAGCACGCCGAGCGCCCAGCGGCGGTCGTCGGTGCGGGCGAGGCCGGGCATACCGAGGACGACATGGGCCTGCTCGGTCTTGCGGCCGATCAGCTCGACACGCCCGGCGGTGCGCAGAGCGCGCCGTCCGCCACGCGGGGCGATGGGCTCGGCGGTCGCGTTCTTGAGGGCGCCCGCCTTCTCGAAGGCCGCGCGGACCTGTCGTACGACCTTGTGGTGGTCGATGTTGCCGGCGCAGGCGACCACCAGGTGGGTGGGGTCGTAGTGCTTCTTGTAGAAGCGGCGGATGCGGTCGGCGGTGAGGGCGTTGACCGTGTCGACCGTGCCGAGGACGGGGCGGCCGAGGGAGTTGTCGCCGAACATGGTGTGCGCGAACAGGTCGTGCACACAGTCGCCCGGGTCGTCCTCCGTCATGGCGATCTCTTCGAGGATCGCGCCGCGCTCGACGTTGACGTCGTCCTCGAGGATCAGCGAGCCGGTGAGCATGTCGCAGACCACGTCGATGGCGAGCGGCAGGTCGGTGTCGAGCACGCGTGCGTAGTAGCACGTGTACTCCTTGGCCGTGAACGCGTTCATCTCGCCGCCGACGGCGTCGAGGGCGGAGGAGATCTCGAGGGCGGAGCGGCGGCCGGTGCCCTTGAAGAGCAGGTGTTCGAGGTAGTGGGTGGCGCCGTTGAGCGCCGGGGTCTCGTCGCGGGAGCCGACGTGCGCCCAGATGCCGAAGGTGGCGGAGCGTACGGACGGGAGGGTCTCGGTGACGACGCGCAGACCGCCGGGGAGGGTGGTCTTACGGACCGTGCCGATCCCGGCGGTGCCCTTGATGAGGGTTTGGGTACGGGCGACGGCCCGCGCCTCCGAGGAGGGGCGGGCCGTCGCCTGGGAGCCACGGGACGTCACTGGTCGGCAGCGTCCTTCTTGTCGTCGCCCTCGGCGTCCTCGATCACGGGGATCAGGGAGAGCTTGCCGCGGGAGTCGATCTCGGCGATCTCGACCTGGACCTTCTGGCCGACGCCGAGGACGTCCTCGACGTTCTCCACGCGCTTGCCGCCGGCGAGCTTGCGGATCTGCGAGATGTGCAGCAGGCCGTCCTTGCCGGGGAGCAGGGAGACGAAGGCACCGAAGGTGGTGGTCTTCACGACCGTACCCAGGTAGCGCTCGCCGACCTCGGGCATCGTGGGGTTCGCGATGCCGTTGATCGTGGAGCGGGCGGCCTCGGCGGAGGGGCCGTCGGCGGCGCCGATGTAGATCGTGCCGTCGTCCTCGATGGTGATCTCGGCGCCGGTGTCCTCCTGGATCTGGTTGATCATCTTGCCCTTGGGGCCGATGACCTCGCCGATCTTGTCGACCGGGATCTTCACGGTGATGATCCGCGGCGCGTTGGGGGACATCTCGTCGGGCTTGTCGATCGCTTCCATCATCACGTCGAGGATGTGGAGGCGGGCGTCCCGGGCCTGCTTGAGGGCGGCGGCCAGGACGGAGGCCGGGATGCCGTCGAGCTTGGTGTCGAGCTGGAGGGCGGTGACGAACTCCTTGGTACCGGCGACCTTGAAGTCCATGTCGCCGAAGGCGTCCTCCGCACCGAGGATGTCGGTGAGGGTGACGTAGTGCGTCTCGCCGTCGATCTCCTGGGAGATCAGGCCCATGGCGATACCGGCGACCGGGGCCTTCAGCGGCACACCGGCGTTCAGCAGCGACATGGTGGAGGCGCAGACCGAGCCCATGGACGTCGAGCCGTTGGAGCTGAGCGCCTCGGAGACCTGGCGGATCGCGTAGGGGAACTCCTCGCGCGTCGGCAGGACCGGGACGAGGGCGCGCTCGGCGAGGGCGCCGTGGCCGATCTCGCGGCGCTTGGGGGAGCCGACGCGGCCGGTCTCGCCGGTGGAGTACGGCGGGAAGTTGTAGTTGTGCATGTAGCGCTTGCGCGTCACCGGGGAGAGGGTGTCGAGCTGCTGCTCCATGCGGAGCATGTTGAGGGTGGTGACGCCCAGGATCTGGGTCTCGCCACGCTCGAACACCGCGGAGCCGTGCACCCGCGGGATGGCCTCGACCTCGGCGGCCAGGGTGCGGATGTCGGTGACACCGCGGCCGTCGATGCGCTTCTTCTCCTTGATGACGCGCTCACGGACCAGGGACTTGGTCAGCGAGCGGTACGCGGCGGAGATCTCCTTCTCGCGGCCCTCGAACTCCGGCAGGAGCTTCTCGGCGGCGAGGGTCTTCACGCGGTCCAGCTCGGCCTCGCGCTCCTGCTTGCCGGCGATGGTGAGCGCCTGGGCCAGCTCGGGGCGGACGGCGGCCGTGAGGGCCTCCAGCACGTCGTCCTGGTAGTCCAGGAAGACCGGGAACTCGCCGGTGGGCTTGGCGGCCTTGGCGGCGAGGTCCGACTGGGCCTTGCACAGGACCTTGATGAAGGGCTTCGCGGCGTCCAGACCGGAGGCGACGACCTCTTCGGTGGGGGCGTCGGCGCCGCCCTCGACCAGCTTGATGGTCTTCTCGGTGGCCTCGGCCTCGACCATCATGATCGCGACATCGCCGTCGTCCAGGGCGCGGCCCGCGACGACCATGTCGAAGACGGCGTCCTCCAGCTCGCTGTGGGTGGGGAAGGCCACCCACTGGCCGCGGATCAGGGCGACGCGGACGCCGCCGATCGGGCCGGAGAAGGGCAGACCGGCCAGCTGGGTGGACGCGGAGGCGGCGTTGATCGCCACGACGTCGTACAGGTGGTCGGGGTTGAGGGCCATGATCGTGGCGACGACCTGGATCTCGTTGCGCAGGCCCTTCTTGAAGGACGGGCGCAGCGGGCGGTCGATCAGCCGGCAGGTGAGGATCGCGTCCTCGGAGGGACGGCCCTCGCGGCGGAAGAAGGAACCGGGGATCTTCCCGGCCGCGTACATGCGCTCCTCGACGTCCACCGTGAGGGGGAAGAAGTCGAGCTGGTCCTTCGGGTTCTTGGAGGCGGTGGTGGCCGACAGCACCATGGTGTCGTCGTCCAGGTACGCCACGGCGGAACCGGCGGCCTGCTTGGCCAGGCGGCCCGTCTCGAAGCGGATGGTGCGGGTGCCGAAGGCGCCGTTGTCGATGACGGCCTCGGCGTAGTGGGTCTCGTTCTCCACTAGCGTTTTCTCCGATACTTGTCGTCTTTCGTCCCACAGCGCCCGTGTGGCGAGGGGGACGGCCTCGGAGAAGCGCTCCTTCTGGTGCGGGCCGGTCTTCGATCGAAGCACCCGGGGCTCGCTTCCCCCCGGGGGCCACTACCGAGGACCGGCGGCGGCGAGGCGCGCTTCTCCTCGTACATCTTCTGCGTGGTGTGCTGTCGCCCTACCCCTTCGGGCACGGAACGTCACACTCTGTTCGTATCTCGTGCTCGGTGCCGGCGCATGTCGCCGACACACGTTGTGCTAACACACTACAAAGCGGCACTGACAACGCGCACGTTTCCGTACGGACGGTAAAGGCCGTGTACGGATGGCAAAAGGGAGCGGCTCCCTGACTCCGGGAACCGCTCCCTGTGTGGCGTCCTACTTGGCGCCCGCCGCACCACGGCGGATGCCGAGGCGGTCGACCAGCGCACGGAAGCGCTGGATGTCCTTCTTCGCCAGGTACTGGAGCAGACGGCGACGCTGACCGACCAGGATCAGCAGACCGCGGCGCGAGTGGTGGTCGTGCTTGTGGGTCTTGAGGTGCTCGGTCAGGTCCGAGATCCGCCGGGACAGCAGTGCGACCTGGACCTCGGGGGAGCCGGTGTCGCCCTCCTTGGTGCCGAACTCGGTCATGATCTGCTTCTTCGTAGCGGCGTCGAGCGACACGCGTACTCCTCGTGATGTCTGAGTGGCCACCGAGTGCCCCCGGTCTCTGTCTCGGGGGAGCTTCCACGACTCGGGAGGCGGGATGATCCGCTGGGCGCGACCGCCGGGACACCGGGATCATCGAACGTGATCCACAGGGCTCCGGGGATGCGTACACAGACGGCCGTCACCCAGAGTACCAGCAGGCGACGACGCCCTTGACCGCGGTGCCCGAACACCGTCGGCGGGGCCCTTGCGCCCACTAGGGTGATCCATCGGAATGCCCGCGGGACGGTCCGGGGCCGGGAAGGGGTCGCTTCGCCATGGCGGAGGAAGTGCACGAGGACGTCAAGGCGCGCAAGGAGCGGGAGCGCGACGAGCTGTACGCGCTCGACATCTCCGGCGTGGAGTGGCACAGCGCGCCGGGCACCGAGCAGCACGAGGAGCGGGTCGAGATCGCCTATCTGCCGGACGGCGCGGTGGCGATGCGATCCTCGCTCGATCCGGGCACGGTGCTGCGGTACACGGAGGCGGAGTGGCGTGCGTTCGTGCTGGGCGCGCGGGACGGGGAGTTCGATGTGACGCCCGCGCCGGGGGGTGGGGGGTCGGGGCCGGAGTGAGGTTGTGGCCTGCCACGCCGGGGGGTGGCGGGTGGTGCTTCGGGGGGCGGCACGTATGTGCCGCCCCCCCCTTTTGTGTGGCCGGTGGCCTGACGATCTGTGGCTGGTCCTGTGATCCGTGGCCTGACCTGGGCACTGTGAGCCGTGGCCTGTGAGCCGTGGCCTGCCCTGTGCCCTGTGCCCAGTGCCCTGTGATCTGCGGCCTGTGAGCTGTGGCCCGCCCTGTGAGCTGTGATCTATTTGCTGTGATCCGTGGCCATGGGCTCGCCTTCTGCGACCGTGGGCGAGGCCCCGCGCGGTGGGTCGGTCACCGTCCGTGCCCCGGGGGGCGTCCGCTCAGTCCCCGGCCATGGAGCGCGCCGAGGCGTACACGTCGAAGACGGCCAGTGCCAGGGGGACCAGGGTCAGCAGGACGAACGCCTCCGCGATCTCCATGAAGCGGCCCCAGAAGGGGGTGACCCCCTGGCGGGGGGCGATCAGGCCGATCGCCGTGACCAGGGCCGTCGCCGCGCCGATCGCCGCCACCAGCCAGACCGTACGGATGTCGAGCGCGGTGGTGTGACCGTCGAGAGCGTCCTTCATGTAGTCGTTCGGCGGGTTCAGGGCGAGGCCGAGGCCGAGGAAGACCAGACAGGCGAGCCCGGCGGTGAGCGTGGCGGCCACCTGGCCGGTGTAGCGGAACAGGTGGGCCCGCATCAGCATGGCGATGCCGGTGGCGAGGGCGAGCAGCTGGGCCCAGAGGTCGCTGGAGAAGCTGAGCACGATCGCGGCGCCGACGGTGACCAGGGCACAGCCGCCGACCAGTCCGACGAGGAGTTCATGGCCGCGGCGGGCCTGCGCGGCGATGCGCTCGGCGTCGACGGGCTCGGGGGCGGTGGGCTCGTCGGTGCTGTACCCGCGGGCGGGGTTCGGCGGGGCGAAGCCGATGGGCAGCCGGGCGAAGCGCATGGACAGACCGGGCAGGAAGGCCAGCGCGCAGACGGCGAGCGGGGCACATACGGCGGCGGTCTCGATGGGCCGCAGTTCGGTGAGCAGGGCGACGAACGTGGTGAGCAGGCCGATCACCGAGGCGAAGACGAACGCCACGAAGGGGCCGTCACCGCCCGGCGCGATCATCGTGAGCACCACGGCGGCGACCAGGACGGCCGCGCAGGCCAGCAGGAACTGGAGCCGTCCGATGCCCTGTCCGTCGGCGAGCGGCAGCAGTCCGGAACCGGCGACGGCCATGTTGGGCAGCGCGCCCAGGCCCAGGGCGATGGCGGAGCCGCGGTCGTCGTAGACCCGTGCGCGGACGCAGGCGACGGTGACCAGCAGGACGCCGGTGACGGCGGCGAGGATGCCCTGGAGGCCGTACATGTCGTGGCGGGGCTCGGAGCTCCAGGCGACGAACGCCAGCAGGGTGGGCAGGACGCCGGCGGCGACGAGGCCGGCCGCTCGGGTGAGGTCCGCGCTCCACAGGGTGCGGTCCTGGGTGACGGCGGAGGCCACCGCCTCGGAGACGTCGTCGTGGACGGCGGGCGGCAGCGACTCGGCGAACGGGCGCAGGGTCAGCAGCTCGCCGTCCAGGATGCGCTGGGCGGCGAAGGAGCGGGAGCCGTCGAGGACCGTGCCGTCGCGGCGGACCAGGTGGTAGCCGACCGGGGCGCCTTCGGCGGGGCGCTGCTGGGACAGGCGCAGGATCTCCGGGTAGAGGTCGGCGACCGGTACGTCGTCGGGCAGTGCCACGTCGATGCGGCTGTCCGGGGCCACGATGGTGACCCGGCAGAAGCCGTAGCCCGTGCCCGATCCGGCAGGGACCGCGCTGCCTGTTCCGCCGGTCCGGCCGGCCGGCGCGGAGGCCGTCATGCTCACCTGCTGTTCCCCCTTTGTCGTCCTGTGTCGTCTTCGTCGCGCGGTCGCGCGCAGTCGCGCGTGCCGCTCGCATGGTCGCGCGTGTCGCCCGCGGCGCTCGTGGCGATCCTGTACACGTCGTGCGCAGCTTTCGCGCGCGGTCGTGCAGCTTCCGCACAGGTGTCGCGTACGTGCCGCCGCGCCGCCCGCCGTGCCCGTTCCGGTACGCCACCGGGTCGGGGAACGGGCGGGAGCGCTGGTGGTGAACGGTGCGGATTGCCCGGTTTTCCCGGTCCGATTCGCAACTGTTCACAGGTCTCACGGGCACCCTACCGCCCGCCACTGTCAGTGGCGGTCAGTAGGATCGCGCTGCGCGATCGACGTTCGCCGGACACGGGGCGGCGAGCGGAACAGGTCGGGTCGGCAAGGGAATTGGTGCGAAGTGAGCCACATCGTCGTCAAGCGCCCACCGCGGGCACTGCCGAAGGAAGTGCCCACCAGCGAGGTGGTGCTCCAGCCGCCGCCCGAACTGCCGCGCGGGCAGCAGGAGGGCGCGCTGATGCAGTTGCTGCCCATGCTCGGCATGGGCGGTTCGGTGGTGTTCTTCTTCAATCCGCAGGCCCAGCCGTTCATGAAGATCATGGGCATGGTGATGATCGCCTCGACGATCGCCATGGGCATCGCGATGCTGATCCGCTACCGGCGGGGCAACCAGGGCCAGATGGCCGACATGCGCCGCGACTATCTGCGCTATCTGTCGCAGACCCGCCGGGAGGCCCAGCGCACCGCGCTGGCCCAGCGGGACGCGCAGTACTACCTCCACCCTTCGCCGGAGCAACTGTGGGCGCTGGTCGCCGAGGGCAGCCGGGTGTGGGAACGTCGCGCGGGTGACGACGACTTCGGCCAGGTGCGGGTCGGACTCGGCCCCCAGTCGCTGGCCACTCCCCTGCTGGCGCCGCAGAGCGGGCCGGTGGACCAGCTGGAGCCGTTGACCACCGGCGCGATGCAGCGCTTCCTGGACACCCACGCCACGGTCGAGAGCCTGCCGCTCGCGGTCTCGCTGCGCGCCTTCTACCACGTGACGATCAGCGGGGAGCCGCTCACCGTACGGGGCGCCGCGCGGGCGCTGACCGCCTCGCTGGCCTCCCTCCAGTCCCCGGAGGACCTGGTCGTCGCGGTGGCCACGGGGCGGGACGCGGCGGCGGAGTGGGAGTGGACCAAGTGGCTCCCCCACGCGCAGGCGCACGGGACGGCGGACGGCGCCGGGAGCCTTCGGCTGATCTCCACCAACCCGATGGAGCTGGAGGAGCTGCTGGGAGCCCGGCTCCAGGGCCGCCCCCGGTTCCACCCGGACGGTCCGCCGGTGCCGGAGCAGCCTCATGTGATCGTGGTCCTGGACGGGGTCTCCCTGCCGCCGACCTCCCTCCTGGCCAGCCCCGAGGGCCTCCAGGGGGTCACGGTCCTGGAGGTGGTGCCGGGCGAGCTGACCAGCGGACGCGGCGACCTCTCCATCGTCGTCCACCCGCGGGAGCTGCGCCTGGAGTCGGCGCACGGCATGGTCTACGAGGGCACCCCGGACGTCCTGGCGTACGAGGGGGCCGAGGCGCTGGCGCGGCAGCTCGCACCGCTGCGCATGGCGTCGGGCGGGGACGACGACGAACCGCTGCTGGCGAACCTGGAGTTCACCGATCTGCTGAACCTCGGTGACGCCGCCTCCGTGGACCCGCGGCGCACCTGGCGGCCCCGTTCGCAGTCCGAGCGGCTGCGGGTGCCGATCGGGCTCGGCGAGGACGGCCGTCCCGTGATGCTGGACCTCAAGGAGGCCGCGCAGGAGGGCATGGGGCCGCACGGCCTGTGTGTGGGCGCCACCGGCTCCGGCAAGTCCGAGCTGCTGCGGACCCTGGTCCTGGGCCTCGCCGTGACGCACTCCTCGGAGACCCTGAACTTCGTCCTCGCCGACTTCAAGGGCGGCGCCACCTTCGCGGGGATGGCGCAGATGCCGCATGTGGCGGCCGTCATCACCAACCTGGCCGACGATCTGACGCTGGTCGACCGCATGGGCGACTCCATCCGCGGTGAGCTGAACCGCCGCCAGGAGATGCTCCGCGACGCGGGCAACTACGCCAACATCCACGACTATGAGAAGGCCCGCGCGGCGGGCGCTCCGCTCCAGCCGCTGCCGTCCCTGGTCCTGGTGATCGACGAGTTCAGCGAACTCCTCACCGCCAAGCCGGACTTCATCGAGATGTTCGTCCAGATCGGCCGCATCGGCCGCTCCCTGGGCGTGCATCTGCTGCTGGCCTCGCAGCGCCTGGAGGAGGGCCGTCTGCGGGGCCTGGAGACCTATCTGTCGTACCGGATCGGTCTGCGGACGTTCTCGGCGGCCGAGTCCCGCGCGGCGATCGGCGTGCCGGACGCGTACGAGCTGCCCAATGTGCCCGGTTCGGGTTTCCTGAAGTTCGGCACGGAGGAGATGCTGCGCTTCAAGGCGGCGTACGTCTCCGGCGTGTACCGCACCAGCGCGCAGCAGGCGGCGTCCTATGGGGGGCCGCTGCCGGTGGACCGCAGGCCGGTGCTGTTCACGGCGGCGCAGGTTCCGGTGCGGTACGCCGCGGTGCCGCCGCAGCGCGCCGAGGAGGAGCCGGAGCGCCCGGACGACGCGCTCGCGGACACCGTGCTCGATGTGATCGTGCGGCGCCTGGAGGCACAGGGTCCGGCGGCCCACCAGGTGTGGCTCCCGCCGCTGGACAGCCCGCCGTCCCTGGACTCCCTCCTGCCGGGTCTGGCGGCGGTCCAGGGCCGTGGTCTGACCCAGCCGGGCTACGAGGGGGCGGGCCGGCTGGTCATCCCCGTCGGGCTGGTCGACAAGCCGTACGAGCAGCGGCGGGACCCGCTGTGGACGGACTTCGGGGGCGCGGCGGGCCATATGCAGATCCTGGGCGGCCCGCAGTCCGGCAAGTCCACCCTGCTGCGCTCGATCATCGCGTCCTTCGCGCTCACCCACACCCCGCACGAGGTGCAGTTCTACGCGCTGGACTTCGGTGGCGGCGGTCTCTCGGCGGTCGCCGGGCTCCCGCATGTGGGCGGGGTCGCCTCCCGGCTGGACCCGGAGAAGGTCCGGCGTACGGCGGCCGAGGTGTACGGCATCCTGACCCGCCGCGAGGAGTACTTCCGCACCGCCGGGATCTCCTCCATCGCGGAGTTCCGCACCCGCCGCGCGCGCGGCGACATCGCGGTGACGGACCAGCCGTGGGGCGATGTGTTCCTGGTCGTGGACGGCTGGGGGAACTTCCGTTCGGACTACGAGGCGCTGGAGCCGTTCGTCCTGGACATCGCCGCGCGGGGGCTGGGTTACGGCATCCATGTGATCCTCACGGCGTCGCGCTCCATGGAGGTCCGTTCGAACATGAAGGACCACCTCATGAACCGGCTGGAGCTGCGGCTCGGCGACCCCATGGACTCCGAGTTCGACCGCAAGGCGGCGGCAAACGTCCCGACCGGGGTGCCCGGCCGGGGTCAGACCCCGCAGAAGCAGCACTTCATGGCGGCCGTCCCGCGGATCGACGGGCTGTCCTCCGACACGGACCTCGCGGAGGCCACGCAGGCCCTGGCCGCCGAGGTGACCCGGCACTGGCAGCAGCCGGGCGCGCCCGCGGTACGGCTGCTGCCGCGCGAGTTCCCCGCCGCGCAACTGCCGCCGGGCGACCGCTTCCCCGCGCGGGGCGTCGCCTTCGCCCTCGACGAGGACAGTCTGGAGCCGGTCTTCGTCGACTTCGACACCGACCCGTTCTTCCTGGTCTACGGCGAGAGCGAGTCCGGCAAGTCCAATCTGCTGAAGCTGCTGGTCAAGCGGCTCACCGAGCGCTACCCGGGCGACGACTGCAAGCTCTTCGTGGTCGACAACCGGCGGTCCCTGCTGGGGGTGACGCCGACCTCGCATCTGGCCGAGTACATCCCGATGTCCAACCAGATGCAGCATCACATGGAGGCCCTGGCCGATCTGATGCAGCGCCGTACGCCCACCGCGGACGTCACTCCGCAGCAGTTGCGTGACCGCAGCTGGTGGCAGGGGCCGAACGTGTACATCGTCATCGACGACTACGACCTGGTCGCCACGTCGAGCGGCAATCCGCTGGCCGGGCTCACCGAACTCCTGCCCTTCGCCCGTGACGTGGGCGTCCGGTTCGTCATCGCCCGCTCCACGGCGGGCGCGGGCCGCGCGGGCTACGAGCCGTTCATCCAGCGGATGAAGGAGCTGGGCGCGCAGGGCGTGGTCCTGGCGGGCGATCCGAGCGAGGGGGATCTGCTGGGCGGGGTACGGCCGCGGGCGATGCCGCCGGGGCGGGGGGTCTTCGTGTCGCGGAAGCGGGGGAAGCCGTTGGTTCAGGTGGGGTTGGGGGAGGCGGGGGGCTGATGTGCGGGGCCCCTGGCGCCCGTCTGGAGTGAGGGACGTGGGGGACATGGGGCGCTGACGCGGGGGGGGCGTCCCTCTGTACGGCCTACCTGGGGGGCGCGTGCCCCTGCGCGGCGCACATGAGCCGGGTCCGGCTGGATTCGCCGCTCCAGAGGCGGCGTGGCGTGCAGACAGCGGCAGGGTGGGCGCCTCCCGCGCGCGCCCACCCTGCGTCCGCTTGTACTCGCCGTGCGTCGTCCGGCGTGGCCGGTTCGCCGCGTGAACGGGCTACATGAAGTAGCTGGCCGCCCGGCGGTCGCCCTCCATGTACGTACCGCCGGACTGGGCGACGACCTGGCCGATGCCCATCAGCGCGGTGTGGATGTCGTTGGCCTCCTTGTCCCAGCGGCGCAGCTTCTCGCCGAACTGGTCCTGGGCCTGGCCCGCCCAGTACTCGCGGCTCCGCTCGACCATCGAGCGCAGTTCCTGGAGGTCCTGCTCCAGCTGCTTGGCCTCGTTGCCGATGTTGGTGGCGGCGACGTCGAGACCGTCGTATGTGACGGACAGGCCGTCGTTGTTGCGCATGGTGTCTCCCTCGTTTCAGTGACGGTGGTGCCTACGGTGAGGTGCGGCGTGTGCCGGGTGGTCCGCGCCCGGACCGGGGCTCACATGGAGTTGAACGCGGACGACTGGACCGTGGGCGCACCCTCGTTGACGTTGATCCGGTTGACCGAGGCGCGCACCTCGTCTTCCTTGCTGTCCTTGATGTTGCGGGCCGACGTCATGGCCTCCATGACCTCGGCGAGGATGCCGCCGATGCCCTTGAGAGACTCGTTGATCTCGTACTGCTTACGGTCGAACTCGGCACGGCCGATGCCCTGCCACTGACCTTCCAGCCCGTCGATGACGCCCTGCAGACGGCTCACGCGGGTGCGGATGCCCTCGTACTTCTCGAACATCTGCTTCTGCAGTTGGACTACTGCGGCGTCTTCGAGTTTCTGGTCGGTAGCCATGGTGACCTGCCCTTCCTGTGTGGTTCGTGCTGTTCGTGCGGGTTGGCTGGACGGTGGGGGCGGCTGGGGCCTTTCGGGCGGCGAGCTGTCCTCGACGCCGTCACCTCGCCCGGCGTGCGCGCAGTACGGCGAAGCCCGCCCCGCCGACGACGATCACGGCGGCCGTGGCGCCCAGGGCGATCCACAGGGTGTTGCTGTCGCCGGGTTCGGAGGCGGTGGTGGCTGATCCGGCGGGGGTGGGGTCGGGGGAGTTCTTGGGGGGCGTGGGTGAGGGGTCGGCGGAGGAAGGGGCGGCCTTCTCACCCGATTTGGCGAGCAGATCGCCCTCGTTGACGTCCGCCAGGGGGTCGACGTCGGGGGCTCCGGCGTCGTAGGCGGGGTCTGCGAGGATCACTCGGGGGCGGATGAAGCCGTAGCCGGCGCTGCCGCTGGGCTTGTCCTTCGGCCAGCCCCGGCTGGCCGTGTCGATCAGGGCACGGACGACCTGGTTGACCGTCCAGTCCGGGTGTTCGGACCAGATCAAGGCGGCAGCCGCGGACGCGATGGCGGTCGACTGGCTGGTACCGCTCCCCTCGCAGTACGAAGTGAACTTCGCGTCGCACCAACTGGGAATGTCTTCACCCGGCGCCACGAGGTCGGCGTAGCCGGACGGCGAGAAGTCGGAGACTTCGAAGGACTGATCGACGGCTCCGATGCCGACGACATAGGGATAGGCGGCCGGAAGGTCGGTGAAGTCCTCATTGCCGACCGCGGCAAAGATCAGTTTTCCCTTCGAGGCCGCGTACTCGACGGCCGCCACGTCCGCGTCGGTCGCCATCCCGCCGAACGAGATGTTGATGATCTTCGCGTCGGTGTCGGCGACAGCACGCAGCACCTCGGAGGGCTCAGGCGTCTTGTCGTACTCGGGGCCCTGCTTCAGCCCCTCCAGTGCCACGCGGTAGGGCACGATCTTCGCCCCCGGCGCCAGACCCTTCAGGCCACCGCCGGCTCCTGTGCCGGCGATCAGCTCCGCCATGGACGTGCCGTGACCGGAGTAGTCGTCGGTGACCTTGTAGGCCACGGACTCTGGTACCTCGTCGACGAGTACCTGCCCCTTCAGCGAAGGCGTATCGGGGTTCACGCCGCTGTCGATGACCGCGACCTTCACGCCTTCCCCCGTACTGATCTGCCACATCTTCTCGGCCTGCATCTCGGCCAGGTACCACTGATCGGCCGCCTGGGTGTCGGCCATCGCGGCCGGTGCGTTTCCCGTGCTCACGGCGGCCAGGACGACGAAGAGCGCGCCCGCGGCACGCGCACGCCCCCTCCTGCGTGCCCGCAGGAGGTCGGTCCGCTCGGCCGGTCGGCCGGTCCCTGACGTCATGGTGTGGTCAGTCCTCGCTCATGCTCAGTTGGCGGCCGGGGGCACATCGCGCCGCGGCCGGTCGGGCTGCTCGGTCTCTTCGTTGCCGGTCGGGTCGTCGGGGCGGCGGTTCTCCTCCCGTTCCTGGTCGTCGTCCCGCCTTCGGTTACGGCGGAACAGTCCGCGAACGAGTCCCGCGCCGCCCCGGGTCATGCCGTTGCGCTCGGCGTTGGCGGGGCTGTTGCGACCCGCCGGGTTGCCGGTGACGGACGGGGAGGAACCTCGCCCGCCGGTGCGAGGCGCGGGCTGAGAAGCGCCGACGACGCCACGCTGACCGGGCTGCTGCCGTGCGGCGGGTCGGGAGGCGGATGTGCCGCCCGTGCCGATGACCGTACCGCGGGGGATCTTCGCACCACCGCGTGCCGGAGTACCGCCCGCGTTGGCGGGCCGTCCCCCGACCACCCCGTTGTTCCGGCCAGCTCCCGTGGGCGGGGTACCGGCCGTCCGCTGGCCTTGAGTACCGCCCGGACGTGGTGTCCCACCGGTCACCCCTTGACTGCCCATGGGGTACGGCCGACCGCCGGGGCCGGTGCCGCGCGCACCCGGCTGACCGGTGGGGGTCGAACGCCCTGCCTGGTTCGTCCCACCGGTCGGAGTCGGCCGACCCATAGCATTCCCGCCGCCTGTCCCAGTCGGACGTCCGGTCACCGGGTCGACCCCGGGCCGAGTGCGACCCTGTGCGGTGAGAGGGGCGCGCTGACCGCTTGTGCTGCCCTGGTTGCGGCCGGAGAACAAGTTCGCCACCGGAGGGCCGCCCGGGAACGGGCCGGGCTGGCCGTTGGGGGGTGGGCCTCCGGTCACCGGCGGAGTGGGGCCGTTGGGGGGTGTGCTGGTGGGAGGCGGCACCGTGCCGACGGTGTCCAGTTCCGTGTTGACGTCCGGACGGGTCGGAGGGATGTCCGGACGGGCCGGGTCGTCAGGGTGAGTGACGCGGCCGTTGACGTCGGGCTGGGGACGCTGGGCATTGATGACGTCAGGCGGGTCGTTACGTACGGGCGGCGGCTGTGTGGCGCCGTCGTCCCGGTTCGTCACCACCGCGGGACCTGTCTCTCCCGGGCCTCCCCGCAGGCGCTCCGGCCGGGGCACTCCCACGTTGGGCATGTCCGGGAACGTGGGGGGTTTCTCCTGGAGCACTTGGAGTTGCTGGCTGGAGACCGCGTAGTAGGACGCCAGGCGGTTCATCTGGTTGATGGCCTCCTGGCGGTCCTTCTCGACCTTGACCGCCGCCGCGTACTCCTTGTCGTCCGCGGCCCGCTCGGTCTCCGTGAAGTTCTTGGGCCGCTTGCGGTTGTTCGGGTCGCGTGGGGGCATGGCGCTGCGCACCGAGGCGAGGCCGACGGCCGCCGCGGTGATCTGGTCCCCGGCGCTGCCCGCGAAGTTGCTCAGTTCCTGGGTGGCGGTGACGAGCAGGGCACCGTATCCGCGGAAGTCACTGCCTGCCTGGCCCTTCCAGGAGAGCCGGGTGATGCGGCCGTCGAGTTCGTCGGCCGCCGCCTTGATCGCGTCGCGCGCGTCCCACAGAGCTTTGCCCGAGGATTCCAGATCCTCCGGGTCGGTCCGCTCGACCATGTCCAGCATCTGGTTGAGGTCGAGGTCCTTCTGGTCGAAGTCGGTACTGCCGAATACGGCCTGTCCCTGACCGGTGGACCCGACGACCGCCCGCAGGGGGGCGGTGATCATCTCGGTGAACAGCCCGCCCTGCGGTTGCTCGACGACGCGCGCTATGTCCGCGAAGGAGTTCTGGTTGGAGACGCGCTCCAGATCCGCCTCGTGCTGATCGCCGGACACGCTCAACCTCCCATTCCGGGCGCGTCGGAATCCGAACGCGCCTTCCCCGCCGTGCCGTCGGCCTGTTCGAGTTGGATACGGATCTGCCAATACCGCCGCCGCTGCTCCTCCTCCAACGCCTCGAACCCGATCGACGCGCCCTTGACCGCGATCCCGATCGCCTCGATCTGGAGATGCAGTGTCCGGGACAGATTGGTGAGCTGTTCATGGACGATGTTGTACTGGCTGTAGAGGGCATCCGCCTCGACGAAGACGCCTCCGGCCCCCTGGCTCAGGGACGTCTGTCTGATGGTCTGCGCCCGTACCTTCGCCGGATCGCCCGCGGACGCTTCGAGGTCCGAGAGCACCCCATCGACCCGTGACACGAAATCTCTGAGCAATTCCCCGCTGACCTGGAGGTCAGCGGCACTGCTTCCACCCATATCCGCCGGAAGCACGACGTTCCACCCCGTTCCCCGTTGTGCGTTGCCATCCACCCGTGGCGGCTCGACACGGCCGGACTCCCACCGGCCACACGATCGCAAACCGCTCCGCACCTAACAACGTCTTTACCACTGTAGACAACACCCTCAACGACTCCAACCAGGGTGTGACTCAACTCAGTTACAAGCCGCGACGGGTCGCCGCGAATTGCCCGGTTCGCCGGTTTGCGTGCGGCACGGGAGGAAGCGAGTGGGTTGGCGGGAAGGGGGCGCGCCGTGCGTTCGGGTGTCTTCACCGGATTTCCACTCAACCGTACGGAGGCGAAGTCGGCCGTGTTCAAGGCGCAAGGAGCTGTGCCGGATGAGGCAGGGGCGGGCGGCGGGTGCGCATCGGGGTGGGCGTTCGCGGGCGCGATGGTGGGTGCGGAGGGGCGGGAAGGTGCGTGCGGCGGGGGTGGGAAGGTGCGATGTGCGACACCTTCTCCAAACCTTCACGCCGGAATGGAGCGGCAGATCCTTTCTGCCACGAACCTCCTCAGCCCGCACTGCTAATTTGGCCCGCGGCTATGACACAGGGCATACGACCGCGCACGCTGCGTACGCCACACCGCGCGGCGATATCGCGTATCGCGGCAGATCGGCCGACCTGGCATGAGGGGGACGGGAATCGCCCATGGCATGGGACGAATGGGAGCAGTTGAAGGCCGCGGCGTCCGAGCGGCAGTCGACCGGGATGCAGCTGAACCAGCTCGATCCCGGGGACGGTTCACCCGGTACGCGCGGTGGTGGATCGCTCGGCCGGCACGGGGATCTGAAGGTGGCGAACGAGTCACTGACCGGGATCGGGCGTTCGGCGCACGACCTCTACAACGATCTCTGGGACAAGGCGAGGGTGGCCGTTCCCAGTGGTGACGCGGCGGCGGGCGACCTGACGACCCAGGGATTCGCCTTGGGGGACGGCCTCCAGCATGTGACGAACCGCTGGCAGGAACAGCTCAGATCGCTGATGGACGCGTGCGCCCAGATCACCAACCACCTCCAGGTCACTCGGACCATTCACACCGGCGACGAGAATTTCATCCAGCGTCAGATGAGCGGTATCGCCACGCTGGACGCCGGTTTTGACGAACGGGTGGGGCAGCCGGGGGCGGCGAATCCGGTGTACGGCGCGGCGGGGAAGGGTGATGGGGATGGCGAAGGAAAGTAGACGGCTCCGCGCGGGGACGGGAGGGGGCTTCCTCCTCTCCGGTTCCTCCCCCCTTTCGCTCCCCCCGCATTGCCCCGCCCGACTTCCTGACTAGGGAATCCCATGGATCTCGACACCCTGCGTGATGCCAGTTTCACCCTGCTGGACGAGGCGGTGACGGACTGGTCGACGCTGGTCGATCAACTGCACACCTTGAAGCGGGACGCCGAGGAACGTCTGCGGCAGAAGGCGAATCAGGCGGACTGGGCCGGGGTGAACGCGGAGGTGACGAAGGAGTTCATCGGGAAGACCGCCGGTGAGTTCGCCGACGCGCATACGCAGGCCACGTCGATCCACGGCATCCTGCGGGACACCCGGGGTGAGCTGAAGGGTTATCACCGGCAGCTGACGGAGGCCATTGAGGACGGGCGGGGGCAGGGGCTGACCGTCGTCGGGCGCGGGGGTGGGTTCATGGTCACCCAGAGCGTTCCGCCGGAGTCGGGCCAGGACGATCAGGCGCGGGTCGACGCTCTTCGGGACCGTATTCAGGGAATCCTGGACGGGGCGACGGAGAGCGACGATTCGGCGCGGCGGGTGTTGCGGGCGATCGCCGATCGGAGTCAGTTCGGGTTCTCCGATGTGCGCTATGCCGACCGGGATTCCGCGTCGGAGGCGCTGCGGCAGGCCGAGAGCCTGGCGAGGCTTGCGGCGCAGGCTCCGCGGGATCTGAGCGTCGAGGAATTCGACCGGCTGGTGCGGGGGCTGGCGGAGTACGAGGGTGACGCGCTGTTCGCGGAGCGGTTCGCGACGGTGCTGGGGCCGGAGCGGACGCTTGAGTTCTGGGCCGGGGTGAATGATCCGCATCGCGGGAACCATGAGCTGGGCCGGGAGCGTCTCGATCGCTTCGACGAGTTGCAGCGGTCTTTGGGGACGACCTTGGCGAATGCCACGCAGAGTGATTCGCTCGCGATGCTGGAGTGGAAGCGGACGATGGTCGACATCGGCGACAAGCCGGTGGGGGGTGGGCTCGGCGGTCCTATGGGATTCCAGGTGATGAGCAATCTCATGCGGACCGGGGACTACGACGATCAGTTTTTGCGGGACTACGGTACGAAGTTGATGGCCACCGAGCGGGAGTTGACGGGCAACGGTGAGCGGGAGAACAGGGCGTGGCAGCACATGGGGATGGACCCGTGGCTGAACCGGATCGGTGAGGACAGTGGGTCCGATCCGCTGACCGGTTTCCTGAAGGGGTTGTCGAACAGTCCTGACGCGGCGACGGATTTCTTCAACCAGGAGTTCATCGCCCGCAGCGATCCGGACAATCCCTTCGAACGCGACACGGATGGTGACGGTAAGCAGGGCAAGGTCACGCTCTCCAATTTCCAGTATCTGTTCGAGGAGCGGGAGTGGCCGCAGGAGACGAGTCTTGCGGGCAAGGATCTCAACACGGGGAAGAACAATCTGGCGCTGGCGCTGGAGGCGGCGACCACGGGGCATCCGGCGGGGGAGATGCCGACGGCGGACACGCCGGACCACAGTCCCGAACAGGCGCGGCTCATGGAGAGCCTTGTCTCGTCGATCGCGGACGATCCGGAGCGGCTCACAGGTAGCGGCTATATGTCCGACAGCATCGGGCAGATCACATCGGAGTACCTGCCGGACATCAACCGGTCCGGCAGCGGTGTGGAGCGGGACCCCGGCGCCGAGAACTGGAAAGAGATCGTGAAACTCTTTCCAGTGGACGGCACCGAGGCTGAACTCGACCCCTCCGAGGTGAGTCAGCTCCTCTTCGCGGTCGGCCAGAATCCGGAAGGGTTCGCCACCGTGGAAGTCGGACAGAAGGCATACATGGGGCAGCTGATGGAGTACCACCTCAACCCGAATCTCCCCCCTGAAATGCGCTATTCCGATGACCCTGAAAGGATCGTCAATTCCATCGCCATCAGGTCCGGGGAAATCTCTGGAACGCTCCGGCTCGGCGCTCAGGAGTACATCGGCGATGAGGCACTGAGGAAAGACAAGGAATACGCCGAATCGGTGGCCCAGAGGAAGAATCTCATCTCGGGCACGGTCGGCACGGTTGTGGGTGTCGGTACGTCCTTCGTCGCCACTCCATGGGTGGGGGCGTTGGCGGGAGGAGCCGCGGGAACCGTTTCCAGCATGGTTCTGGAATCTGTTTTCAGTGACGCCGAGGGCAAGGCGGCCGAGGGATCACAGGAGGCCGCGGGGGACGTATGGCAAGAAGGGTACGAGCAGAACACCCGGGTCACGGAGAACGCCGCCCGGGAGGCGGCGCGGCTGCACGGCCTGGAGACCGGTGACATTGGAATCGCGACGCGAGAAGCGGCCCAACAGGGATACATCAACTCTCGCGCGATCCTGGAGGGCCGAGCTCCTGGCACCATCGCAAGCGACTGACCTCGAACGTCCCCCGCACTGGCCGACATGGAGTCAATTCCGTGATACAGCCCCACACATCCCCGGCAGCCGACGCACACCGCACGCTCATCCAGCGTCGTCACCGTGCACTCGCTCCCACCGCGGCGCTCGCCCTCTGCCTCGTTCTGTCCGGATGCGGCGGAGGCGAGGAGACGCGCGAGTACGCGATCCCCAGCGGTCTGTGCGGCACGGCGGTCACTGACGCCCTGCGTCCGTTCTTCCCTCCCGGAAAGGAGATCTCCTCGTCGGAGAAGGACGGCTCCGGAATGAAGACATGCGATGTCGCCGTCGACGACAAGAAAATCATGACGACGACGCAGGCATGGATCGAAGGGGGAAAGACCACCGCGTACTTCGCGGCCGGTCTCACACTTGAGGAACTGCCTCACGCTCATGACGGAGAGCGGTTCCGCTATTCGGGGACGGAAGCGTTCGGCAAGACCCGCGGCTGTGTTGACGAAACGTACAAGCAGGAGCTGTACGCGGCGGTGCAGGTGTGGGACTCGGAGCACGAGGACGCCGACGCCATGAAGAGCGTCATCCTCGCCTACACGGCGGAGGTACAGCGGTCGGCCGAGTGCGCGGAAGGGGCGCTATGAGCAGCGGCGGCGTACGAGCCGTGCCATAAGGAGGCGGCTCCAGGCTCCGTAGGCTCCGTCACCGGCGGCACCCGCTCTTGCCCTCGCCCCGCCCTCAGCCTCGTCCAGACCTCCCCCTCCTCCGTCGAGAGTCCCTCACCGCCACCCCCGTCCCCGTCAAGCCCGCCACCAACACCAGTCCCCCCACCACCACATACGTCCCCATCCGGGTGTTGCGTTCGTCCGGGGTCTCGCCGAAGTGGACCGGGGCCACCGAGGGGGCCGCGCCCGCGGGGGGCTGGGGGTCCGGCTGGGGGGAGTTGACGGGGTTCTTCGGGTCAACGTCCGTCAGGGCGCGTACCGGGTCCACGACGCCCCAGCCGAGGTTGCGGTCATGGCCGGGGATGGTGCGTTCCGCGGTCTGTTCGATCTGGGCGACCACCTGCTGGGCGGTCCACTTCGGGTACTTGGACTTGAGCAGGGCCGCCACGGCGGCCACGTACGGCGCCGAGAAGCTCGTGCCGTTGTCCGGGCAGTGGCCGTCGCCGGGGACCGTGGAGATCATGTCGACGCCCGGGGCCGCCACGCCCACGAAGTGGCCGGACTGGGAGAACGGGGCCCGTTCGTTGTTGCGGTCGGAGGAGGCGACGGCGAGGACCCCCTCGTAGGACGCCGGGTAGGTGATCTTGACGTTGCCGCCGAGGCCGTCGTTCCCGGCCGAGGCGACCACCACCACCTTGGCCTTCAGTGCCTCGTCCACGGCTTCTTGCAGGGCCTCGTCGGGACGGACCGCGTTCGCCGTGTCCTGGGAGATGTTGATGACGCCGGCGCCCTGGGCGACCGCGTAGCGGATCGAGGTCGCCAGGGTCGCCGCCGTGCCGTTGCCCTCGGCGTCGTTCTGCTTGATCGGGATGATCGTGGCCTCCGGGGCGAGCCCGACGAAACCGGTGCCCTCAGCCGGGCGCGCGGCGATGATGCCCGCGACGCGTGTGCCATGGCCCACGGTGTCCGTGGTGCCGTTCGCCGCGCCCCAGTCCAGCTTCTCGCCGTCCTCGGCCTTGTCGTCCTGGGGAGGCAGGACACTGCGGCCCTTCGACGCGTCGACCGCCGCCTTCAGCTGCGGATGCCGTACGTCCACGCCCGTGTCGATCACCGCCACCCGTACCCCGGCGCCCTTGGACTGCGCCCACAGCTCGTCCAGGTTGACGCGTTGCAGGGCCCAGGGGCGGCCTTCGTACCGCTCCGAGGGGAAGGTGCACTGGCCGCCGTCGTCCGCCCGCGCGGGGGCGGGCAGGGCCAGCAGTCCGGTCGTCGTGCAGGCCGTGGCGGCCAGCAGGGCCGACACGCGGAGCGCCCGGCCGGACCGGGCCCCATGTCCCCGCTTCGCGTAGGCGTCCCACATGTGCCCGCTCCCCCGCCCGTCCACGTCGTCCACGTCGTCCACGGTCACGACCCCTGCGGCTGGCGCGCCGCCGACTCCGACAGGCGCGGGCCCGTCGGCAGGAACTCCGACCACGCGGCGGGGACCGGCACCGGGGTGACCTTCCCGTAGCCGAGGCGGGTCTGGGCGATCCTGGCCTCGTTCAGCGCCCGCTCCCGCTGTTCCGCCGAGCTGCCGATGCCCTGGTCGTCCCCGGCGCTGTCGCTGTTGGACTGCATCGCGTAGCGCAGCCCGGTGTCCGTGACCAGGAAGACGCTGCCCGCGCCCGTCTCGGTGCCCTGGAACTGGCGGTAGAGCTGGCCGGAGCCGGGGGTGACGTAGGCGCTGGAGGAGCCGGTGGGCAGCTGCTCGGGGAAGTCGGTGCCGGCCCAGGTGGACAGGGTCGTCGTCCCGCTGTCGGCGTCGACCGACCGCAGCACGGCGCAGACCGCATCACGGCCGGCGTCGGAGGCGGTGTCGTTGACCATCCGGGGCCGGTACTGGGGCCAGTCCCGCTCGCCCGGGAAGTCCCGGCTGTCGGCCACCGCGCCGGGGCTGACCTGCTCGGCCTCGCCGGCCTGACCGACGGCGACCAGGTCACCGCTGTTGAGCAGCAGCGTGGCGGTGAACTCCGAGATCCGGGCGACCTCGCCGGGCTGGACGACGTAGTACTGCATCCGCTGGCCCTCGAAGGCGCGGATGACCATGCCGACCTTGTCGACGTCGTCGAGGGCCGCGTCGGCGAAGGCGTCGGCGGGGTCGCCGGGGGTGCCCTCGACGGCCGGGACGGCGAGCGGGTCGCCCTGGTGCAGGGTGTCCAGCCAGTCCTGGGAGACGCGCTGCGGTGCGCGGCCCTGCGTGTCGAGCGCCTTGAGGAGTTCGTTGTCGGCCGGGTCGCCCAGCTCGTAGGCGGTGCCGCGCGCGTCGACGACGTACTGCTTCTCGCCGTCGGGGCCCACGACGTACATCAGGTCGCCGCCGGTCAGCCGGTTGTCGCCCTCGGTCCGGCGCCAGTCCTTCTCGGCCAGGACGAACGCCGCCTTCTGGATGGCCCGCCCGCCCTCGCCGGGACGCTCGCACACCGCCCAGCGCTTGGCCTTCTCCGCCTCGCCGTCGGACGGGAGGCGGTCGGGGGCGTAGGGGATGCCGAGGGTGGCGCCGTGCGGCGGCTCGCCGCTGTCGAGGACCTTCTCGTCGACGGTGATGACGCTGTCCTTGTTCGGGTCGAGCAGCAGCTTGGCCGACGCCATGTTGAGGACGGGGTGGAGCTGGGTGTCGGCGCCGGTCTTCAGGACCACGTACCGGGTGGTGGACTTGCTCGCCACGATGACGTGCGCGCCCGGCGTGTTCCAGCCCTTGGGCGCGGTCGGGCTGAACAGGCCGATGGCCCCGAACACCGCGAGGATCACGATCCCCACGACCACCCCGGGCCACACCGCGCTCAGCGGTCGGGGCGCCCCCTCCTCCGAACCGGACGGCGAGGGCCGCAGGAACGACGCGAGAGTGCGGCGCTTCGCGAAGGTGTAGGCGTTGAGTTCGTCGCGCCGTGATGCCATCTGTGTCCGCTCTCTCCCCGTGCGGAGCCATGGGGGACCCGTGAAGGGCCGTTCCCCCGCCCTCGGTTGCCTTCTGGTGCCTCGGTTGTCAGACCCGGCCCCTACTATGCCTGTTGCGGGGTCGTGCGTGTCGCACGGGTAGGGTGCGCGGGGCTGGAGAGGACCCGCGCGCAAGGGATTTCGGCAGACTTCGGGGGGTTTTGGAGTGATGGCTTCCGTACGGCGGACCCGGTCGCGATCGCAATCGGGCTCAGCAGCGGGCGGTTCGGGTGGTCCGGGGACCGCGCCGGGGTCCGGCGGGCCGTCCGCGGGGGCGTCGGGCGGCGGGGGCGCGACGCCGCATCTGCGGTCGCGCTCCGGGCGCGGCGGCTCGTTCGCCGTGCAGCGCCTGGTGCTGCTGGAGCTGGCCGTGGCACTGCTGGTCTGCGGCTGGCTGATCCATCTGTACGCGCTGATCCCGGCGGCGGTGGTCGCCGCGGCCCTGGTCGTCCTCGCGCTGGTACGGCGCCGGGGGCGCTCCCTGCCGGAATGGCTGGGCGGGGTGCAGGCGCTGCGGGCCCGGCGCCGCCGCGCCGCCGACGGAGCCCTCCCGCCGGGCACGGACGCGGGGCTGGCGCCCGCCGTGGAGTGCGACCCGGCCCTGCGGACGTACAGCTTCGGCCGGGGCGACGACCGGCGTCCGGTGGGCATGGTGGGCGACGGCGGCTTCCTGACCGTGCTGCTCCAAGTGGAGGCGGACACCGGGGCGTTGCGGGCCGAGCGCAGCCGCAGACCGCTGCCGGTCGCCCTGGTGCGGGACGCGCTCGACGTCGACGGCATCCGGCTGGAGTCGGCGCAGATCGTGCTGCACACCCAGCCCGCGCCCGCGCCGCATCTGCCGCAGCAGTCGGTCGTGGTCACCAACTACACCCAGCTCCAGGCGAACACCGCCGCCCCCGCCGTGCGGATCATGTGGATCGCGCTGAAGCTGGACCCCGAGCTGTGCGCCGAGGCGGTCGCCGCGCGGGGCGGCGGTCTGGTCGGCGCGCAGAAGTGCCTGGTGCGGTCGGCGGAGCATCTGTCGAGCCGGCTGACCGGGGCCGGGTTCCGCGCCCATGTGCTGACGGAGGAGGAGATCAGCTCCGCGATCGCCACCTCCGCCTGCGCCAACCCCATGGTCACCGCACAGGCCGGTCAGGCCGACGCGCCCCGGCGGCGCACGGAGGAGTCCAGCCGCAGCTGGCGCTGCGACAACCGGCGGCACACCACGTACTGGGTACGCCGCTGGCCCCCGCTCGGCGGCGACGGGGTCCCGCTGCCACAGCTGGTGGCCCAGTTGACGGCCGTCCCGGCGCTGGCGACCACCTTCAGCCTGACCCTGGCGAACGGCGGCCAGGGCGATGTCACGGTCACCGGCCATGTCCGGATCACCGGCCGCAGCAGCAGCGAACTGGCCACCTCCCGCCGCGATCTGGAGCGCGCGGCCCGTGAACTGCGCACCGGGCTCGCCCGGCTGGACCGCGAACAGCTCCCCGGTGTCCTCGCCACCCTGCCGCTCGGAGGTGCCCGCTGATGGCCATGACAGGGTCTCCCACACCCTCCACACCCTCCATGCAGTCCATGCAGCCCTCATATGTGCCGTCGTCCCCGGCGGGCCCACATGACCCCGCTCCCGGTGAACGGCCGCGCACCGGCTTCGGGCTGCTCGGGCCCCGCCATCCGCGGCACGCCCTCCCGGTCGACCAGTTCGACGCGCTGTCCCTGCCCATCGGTGACGACGGAGTGGTGGTCGGGGTCGACGCCGAGGGCCACCCGGCGGTCCTGGGCGTGAACCGGCCCACACCGTTCGACATCCTGCTCATCGGCGGTCTGTGGACGGCCCAGGTGCTGGCGCTGCGGTCGGCGGCCACCGGCGCCCGGGTCGCCGTCGAGACCGGCCGCCCGGCGCACTGGGCCCAGGTGGTGCAGGCGGTCGGCGGCGGCCAGTCCGGGATGACCGTGCACGACGTGGGCCGGGTGCCGCCGCTGGGCGCCTCGGCGGGCGGGCCGGTGCTGGTGATCCGGGACTGCGGGATGCGCCCGCCGCGCGGGCGGGTCGTGTCGGCGCCCTGGCAGTCGGTGCTGACCCTGCTGCCCTATCTCAGCCCGGTCGCCCCCCGGTTGATGCGGCAGGCACGGCTGATCGGAGTGCAGCGGGTGTCCCCGGACGAGGCCGGCGAGATCGGCCGGGTGACCGGGCTCCCCCGCCCCGAGTACGAGTCGCTGCCCACCCTCGCCGACGGCGTCACCCTGTGGTGCACCGAGCGCGACCGGCAGTATGTGATGACCCAACCGACCGACGCGGAGATCGGGTTGCTGGGCGTGGCCCGCCGGATGGACTGACGCCGACCTGACGCCGACCTGACGCCGTTCGGGTCCGGCATCCGGACGGACCGCCGCTGCCCGTCGCGCACGGACATGTGCCCGGGTGCGGGCGGGCCTGCCGTCGTCGTCCCTTTCATGATTAGGCTGGGGTGGGGCAATCGCGAGCACCCCGTCATCGGGTGACGCGCGTTCCGGGAGTGACCCGGGGGGGGACCGCGCGGTGATGCGGACGACGACGGTGGACGACGGCAAGGGTCGCCCCGGCACGATATGAGGGTGCTCGACCACATCAGGAGGAACTGTGAGCAGCGATCGGGACGGGAACCGCGGGGGCTGGGCGTCGCCCGACGATGACCAGCCCGATACGGATGCCTCCGTGGAGATGACGGGCGAGTTCACCATCGACTACGCACCGCCCGCCTGGTACACGCAGAACGCGTCCGGGACGGGTGCGAGTGCGAGTGCGGGTGCGGGTGCGGCTCAGAGTGCTGGTGCTGGTGCTGGTGCCGGTACGGGTGCGGGCGCGGGTCGCCCGGAGGGGGCTTCAGGGGGCGGGGAGACTGGTGCGACCCCGCCCGCGGTGGCACCGGTTCCGCCGGTGGCACCGGTTGCACCAGTTGCGCCGGTTCCGCCGGTCGGCCACACGCCCGGTGCGGGTACGCCGTTCACCGCGCCTCCCCCGCCGTCGGTCGATGTGCCGCGGCTGCCGGAGGGCAGCGGGTTCGAGCCGCAGGCACCGCAGCCGGGTGGGCTGCCGCCCGCCTGGATGTCGACGGCCGACGCGGAGCCGGACAACGGGGATCTGGAGAGCAACGCCACGATGAAATTCTCCGCCGTCGCGCTCAAGCGCGAGATGGCGGAACTGACGGCGGAGGGCGACGCCGGGGCGGCGGGCGGGGGCCGGGGGGAGACCGACACCGAGGCTGGTCCCGACGCCGATTCCGACGCCGACTCCAGCTCCCACGCCGATGCCGGCGCCGCGGCCGAGGCCGAGGCTCGTCCCGACGCCGGGGCGGGAGCTGACGCCGAGACACCTTCCCCCGTGCCAGATGACAGCACCGAAGAGGCCACCCCCGAGGTGGTCGCCGCGCCGACGCCCGAGGAGAGCGACGCGGACGGAGACGCAGACACCGACGGGGACGTCGAAGGCGGTGCGGACGAGACGTCAGCGTCCGACCAGGCGGACGACGGGGACGCGGAGAGCGGCGCGGACTCCACCGGGACGGTCGCTCCCGACGCCGACGCCGATGCCGACGCTGGCGCTGACACCGCGGCCGACGCCCCGACCCCGCCTCCCGTCCCGCAAGTCCCGCCCGTTCCACCGGTCGCGCCCCAGGCGGAGACCCCGGGCTGGACTCCCCCGCCCGCCCCGCCGACCGGCGTACCGCCGCTGCCGCCGTCGTACCAGCCGTCCGCGCCCGTCCCGGCCGCCCAGTGGCCGGTGCAGCCGTACCAGCCGATGCCTCAGGCACCGCCCCAGGCCCAGCCGCAGCCTGGCTACGGATTCCCGCAGCCGCCGACACCTCAGGTCCCGCCAGGCGGTTACGGCTTCCCTCAGCACCCGGCTCAGCCACAACCGCAGCCGCAACCGGGGGTCCCCGCCCCCACCGAGCCCATCGCGCCCCCCGCACACGGCGGTTACGGCTTCCCGCAGCCGCCCCACCAGCCCCCTCACCCGGAGCAGCCGCAGCCGCAGCCCGGCGCGGACCCTCGCACCCAAGGACAGGCACCGGCACCGGCACCGGGCCATGACCCGATCCCCAGCCAGGGTCAGAGCCAGGGCCAACCCCAGCCGCAGCCTCACCCCCACCCCCAACCCCCCATCGACCCCCGCACCGGCGCCGCCTGGCCCCAACCCCTCCAGCACGACCAGCGTCAGCCGACCAACCCCGGCGCGGCGCCCCTCGGTTACACGGCCGCCGTCGAACTGTCCTCGGACCGGCTGCTCAACACCAAGCGGCAGAAGGCGAAGAGCAGCCGCCCGGTCGGCGGCGGCTCACGTTTCAAGCTGGGCGGCAAGAAGGAGGAGGCGGAGCGGCAGCAGAAGCTCCAGCTGATCCGTACACCGGTGCTGTCCTGCTACCGCATCGCCGTGATCAGCCTGAAGGGCGGCGTCGGCAAGACCACGACGACCACCGCACTGGGCTCCACGCTCGCCACCGAGCGGCAGGACAAGATCCTGGCGATCGACGCCAACCCGGACGCGGGCACGCTCGGCCGCCGGGTGCGGCGCGAGACCGGGGCGACCATCCGGGACCTGGTGCAGGCGATCCCGTACCTCAACTCGTACATGGATATCCGGCGGTTCACCTCGCAGGCCCCCTCGGGGCTGGAGATCATCGCCAATGACGTGGACCCGGCCGTCTCGACGACCTTCAACGACGAGGACTACCGGCGTGCGATCGACATCCTCGGCAACCAGTACCCGATCATCCTGACCGACTCCGGCACGGGACTGCTGTACAGCGCCATGCGCGGGGTGCTGGACCTGGCCGACCAGCTCATCATCATCTCCACCCCGTCCGTGGACGGGGCGTCCAGCGCGAGTACGACGCTGGACTGGCTGTCGGCGCACGGGTACCAGGATCTGGTGTCCCGTTCCCTCACGGTCATCTCCGGGGTCCGGGAGACCGGCAAGATGATCAAGGTCGAGGACATCGTGGCGCACTTCGAGACCCGCTGCCGCGGAGTGGTCGTGGTGCCCTTCGACGAACATCTCGCCGCCGGTGCCGAGGTCGACCTCGACATGATGCGGCCCAAGGTGCGCGAGGCGTACTTCAACCTCGCGGCGCTGGTCGCGGAGGACTTCGTACGGCACCAGCAGATGCACGGGCTGTGGACGAACGACGGCAACCCGCCGCCGGTGGCCGCACCACCGATGCCGGGCCAGCCGATGCCGGGACCTGGCCAGCCGATGCCGGGCCAGCAGGCATACCCCGGGCAGCAGGGACAGCAAGGACACCCGGGGCAGCCGGGGTACCCGGGTCAGCCGATGCCGGGTCCCGCGTTTCCCGGCCAGCCCTACGCGGCGCAGGGCCAACCCGGCCAGCCCTACGCGGCCCAGCCCTACTCCGGGCAGCCGTACCCAGGTCAGCCCCACCCCGGCCAGGCGTACCCCGGCCAGGCGTTCCCGGGCCAGCCCCAGCCGCAGCCCCCCGTCCCCGCCCAGCCCCAGCCCCCGGCCCAGGGCGCCCCCGCCGCCTTCGTCCAGCCCGGACACCCCGAACACCCCGGACACCCCGGTCAGCCCGGACACCCCGGCCAGCCCCCCGCACACCCCACACCCCCCGCTTCCGCCGCCTACGGCTACCCCGCCCAGCCGCCGCAGGCATACCCGCAGCCCCCGGCCCAGCCCTACGGCTACCCGCAGCATCCCGGCAGCCAGCCGCCCCAGCCGCCCCAGCCGGAAATCCCGGAGCAGCAGGGCCAGCCGACCCCGAGCCCGACACCGCCCTCGACCCCGCCCGAGGCACAGCCCCCTCACCCGCCCCAGCAACCGCCCCAGCAGTAACCGGACACACAAAAGGGCGGCCGATGCTCACCAGCACCGGCCGCCCTTCCGCATACGACACCCACCCGCCGTCACTCCACGGCCGCCGCCTCCGCCTCCGCGTCGGCCACCAGCTCCCGGCACTTCTTCACATCCACCGCCATCTGCTCCAGCAGCCCGTCCAGCGACTCGAACCTCGCCTGGCCGCGGACGAACGCCAGGAAGTCGACGGCGACATGCAGCCCGTACAGATCGAGCCCGACCCGGTCGATGGCGTACGCCTCCACCGTGCGCTCGGTCCCGTCGAACTGCGGGTTCGTGCCCACCGAGATCGCGGCCGGCATCGCCTCGCCCTGGGCGTGCAGCCACCCCGCGTACACCCCGTCGGCCGGGATCGCGGTGTGCGGCAGGGTCTCCAGGTTGGCCGTCGGATACCCCAGCTCGCGTCCGCGCTGGGCGCCGCGCACGACCACGCCCTCGACCCGGTGGGGGCGCCCGAGGATCTCGGCCGCGCCCGCCACATCGCCCGAGGCGACCAGTCCCCGGGTCAGGGTGGAGGAGAACGGCTGTCCGCCGCCCGCCTCCCCCGACAGATACAGCTCGACGACCTCGACCTCGAAGTCGTACACCTCGCCCTGCGCGGCGAGGAACTCCACATTGCCCTTGGCCTTGTGGCCGAAGCGGAAGTTGGGGCCCTCGACGACCGCCTTGGCGTGCAGTTTGTCGACCAGGACCTTCACGATGAAGTCGGCGGGCGACAGCTTCGAGAACTCGGCGGTGAAGGGGAGGATCAGCAGCGCGTCGACGCCCAGTTCGGCCACCAGTTCGGCGCGGCGGTGGTGCGGGGCGAGCAGCGGCGGATGGCTGCCGGGGCGCACGACCTCGCTGGGGTGCGGGTCGAAGGTGACGACGACGGACGGGACGCCCAGCTTGCGGGCGCGCTCCACGGCGTGCCGGATGATCAGCTGGTGGCCGCGGTGCACTCCGTCGTAGGAGCCGATGGTGACGACGCTGCGCCCCCAGTCCTGGGGGATGTCCTCCAAGCCACGCCAGCGTTGCACTGTGACCGCTCCTCGAACCCGTGTCTGCGTTAACGGACGCTTCTTATGCAGGTCTAAGGGTGCCATGCCCGATGGCCCCGCCCCGCATCGGCGTCCACGCTGTGACCGGGCGCACGCCCGCCCAGGCCGCTGTCCGCGCCCCACACGGCCCGGCACCCCGACCCGGCCCGCCCCGCCAGCCGCTATCCGCGCCCCGCCCCGCGCGGCACCCCGCCCCGTCCTCAGGCCGGTACCCGCACCCCCGCCAGGCTGCCGATCATCCGGCGGGTACTCGGCCCCACCATCGCCGCCCACTCCCCCGGCGCCTCGGTCAGCCAGCCCGCGACCTGCGCGGCGAAGCCGGGCACATGACGGCCGAGGTCCACCAGCCCCCGGTCGAAGCAGGCCGCGCCCTCCGGCGTCCGTACCAGCAGCACCCCGATCCGCCGCACCATCCGCGCCAGCTCCCGATCCGCCGATCGATCCATAGGCCGATCCATAGGCCGGTCCATAGGCCGGTCCATAGGCCGGTCCCCCGGCCGATCCGTAGGCCGGTCCATAGGCCGGCCCCCCGGCTGACCCATAGGCCGATCCATAGGCCGGCCCCCCGGCTGACCCATAGGCCGATCCATAGGCCGGTCCCCCGGCGCAGCCCCCTCCCCCGCCCCCTCCCCCGCTCCCTCCCAACCCCCCTCCCAAGCCCCTTCCCGGGACGCCTCCCGAGCCCCTTCCCCCGCCCCCTCCCACCCCGCCACCACCCCCCGCAGCAGCGCGTCCAACACCCCCGGCTCCCGCTCCCGAGCCAGCAGCAGTTCCCGCAGCTCGCCCCGCAGGGATCGGCCCGAGGCGAGCCCTCCGCCGCCCAGAACCCCCGCCAGCGCCCCCCGAGCCCGCTCGCAGCCGCCCTCCAGCAACTCGGTGACCAGCGGAAACACCACCGTACGGCCCTGTTCCGGCTCCTCCAGGCCACGGTCCACCCACTGGGCGACCGCCCCGGCGCACTCCGGTCGCCGCTCCACCGTCTCGCCGACCAGGACGGCGACCCGGCGGGCGAGCGGGGCGGGCGTGGCGTCGAGCAGTGTGCGCAGGGCGTCCCCCGCGCCCCGGTCCAGGGCGAGCGCACCGCCGCCGCCGGACGCCAGCCGGGTCCGGAACGCCTCCAGGACGGGTTCCGGATGGGTGTTCAGGGCCGCCAGCAGGGCGTGCGCGGGCAGCCGCGGGTCGCCCGCGCCGAACCGGGCGAGGGCCTTCGGCAGATGCCGGGCGCGGCTGCGCGGGTCGCGGACCAGGATGCCCAGCGCGGCGCCGTGCAGCGGGGCGTCGGCGGGCCCGGCGAGCACACACAGCGCGGCATAGCGGAGCAGATCGCGGTCGGCGTCGGTGCGGGCGTACGGCCCGGTGTGCAGTCCGTACACCATGGCCGTCTCATGGCGGGCCGGGCGCTGGTCGTGGGCCCAGCGGTCCACGGCCCGGCAGATCGCGGACGGCTCCTCCTCGGCGAGGACGGCGAGGAGTTCACCGGCGCGCGGATGCTCGTGCTCGGCGAGGGCCTCGGTGAGATCGTCGAGGGCGCGCCGCCGGTGGGTGTGCAGCAGGGCCTGCGCGGCGGTCGCCACGGTGGCGTGCGGGGTCGCGGGCAGCGCCCGCTCGTCGTCGAACCACCGGATCAGCAGCGGCTGTACGGCGCCGGGGTCGGCGGCGAGCAGCGCGGCAACGGCGTCCAGGAAGCGCGGCCCGTCGCTCTCCTCGGGCGCCGGGTCGGCGAGCACCAGCCGCCGCAGCAGGTCCAGCCGTTCGGGCTCGGGCACGGCGAGCCCGCTCCAGAGGCCAGGGCCGAGTTCCGCCGGGACGGGCCGTCCGTAGCCGCGCCAGAGCACGATCCGGTCGGCGAGCAGCCGCAGCACGGGGACGTACGGGGTGGCGTCGGGGACCTGGCGGAGCACCTCGCCGAGCAGCCGGACCGCCCACCAGGAGTCGGGTTCGGCGTCCAGCGCGCCCACTAGCTCCTCCAGTTTCAGGGCGAGTTGGTAGGTGCCCTGCTGGCGGGCGAGGAGCAGCAGGGACTGGACGACGGGTCCGATGCGATGGTGGGGCACGGGGAACGGGTTGGGTTCGACGGCCTGTTCGCGGCGGCGGTGGACGAGGGCGCGCAGGGCCTCGTCCAGGTCGAGGTGCATACCCTGGATCCAGTCGGCCAGCTCCTCGTGGGCGAAGCGGTATCCGGCTCCGGCGGGGACGAGGAGCCCTTCGGCGAGGACGGCGGAGGCCCAGCCGGTGGCGGCGCCGAGCCGCCGGGGCGCGGGCCCCCAGGGGAACACCGCCTCGAAGGTGACCCGGTCCAGCTCGCCCTGTCCGGGGCCGAGGCTGCCCCGCGCGGCCTCGTGGACCTGTCCGGCGACCCGGGTCGCGAGCCGTCGTACCGCCCGGCCCGCGACCCCGTTCTCGGCGGCGATCCGGACGGCGATCCGCAGACACATCAGGTCGAGGTGGGCGGCGAGCACGTCGTAGCGGTCGAGGGAGCGGGGCTCGGGCGCGTCGGGCAGCGCGGCCCGCACCTCGGAGAGCAGCCGCAGGGTGAGGGGATGGCGGGCGTCGGCGGGGGTGAGGGCGCCCTCGGGGATGCCGTAGCGCTGCCGGGCCTCGCGGGCCTCGGGTGGGGTGAGGTCGCCGAGCGGGACGAGGGCGGGCAGTTCCACGGCGGCGCCGCGCGGGTCGTAGTCGGCGCCGAGTTCATAGCCGACGCCCGCGGCGATGCCGACGGCGAAGCCCTCGCCCGCCTTCTCCCAGTACTCGGCGCGGCAGCCGACGACCATCCGGGCGCCGCTCTCGCGCAGCCAGCGGGCGGTGTTCTCGGTCCACTCGCCGAGCCGGTGGGCGAGGACCGGCGGCATCTCCTCGGGCCCGTCGAGCAGGATCAGCAGCGGGCGCCCGGCAGCGCGGGCCAGCCGGGCGAGCCGGGCCGGGGCCAGGTCCCCGAGCTGTTCGGGGAGTTCGGGGCGGGAGGCGGCGACGATCCGGGCGGCGCGGGCCAGCGCCCGGTCGGCGGCGTCGGCGACCGAGCCGTCCCAGTTCTGGAGGTCGGCGCCGCGCAGCCAGAGCGTCGGCGCGGGCGCGCGTCCGCTGCCACGCCGGGCGGCGAGCGCGGCCAACTCCGTCGTACGGCCGCTGCCGGGCGGGCCGACGAGGGCGAGGACATCGGCGCCGCCGTCGGTGAACGCGGCGAACTCGGCGGCGACGGCGGCCCGTTCGACGGGGACGACGGTGGGGCGCCCGGCGAGGGTGTCGGCGGGGGCGTCGGAGCCGACGGAGGTCGCGGTGAGTTCCAGGACTCCGGCGAGATTGAGGTCGGCGCCGTAAGCGGGGACCGTGGCGGCGTTGCGGGCCAGGAGTTCGGCGAGCGGGCCGTCGGCGGCCGGGCGCAGTGGCACGGCGAAGCCGCTGTCCCGCAGCCCGGAGCGCAGGGCGGTGCCGACGACGCCGATCACCGTGCCGGTGGCGATGTCGAGGACCGGGCCGCCGGCCGCTCCGCCGCCGAGCCGCAGGGCGTCCCGCCCGGCCGTGCCGATGGCCAGTTCCAGGGCGTCGTCCATGAGGTGGAAGCGGTCGGTGGCGGTGTAGGTGACCTCGGCGGTGCCGAGCACCCGGGCCTCGCGCCAGCAGCCGGCGGCCAGCCGCACATAGGTGCCGGACCCGATCCGGTCGCGGACCCCGACCGGCAGCGGGTCGACGCCGAGCCCGTCGGTCCTCACGAGGGCCAGGTCGCGGCCGGGCAGGAGGGTGATGTCGTCGGCGGTGACCGTGCAGGCGCGGTCACCGGCGGCCCGCAGCACCAGGCGGCGCAGTCCGTCGACGGCCTCATGGCTGGTGATCAGGGTGCCGTGGTGATCGGCGAGGAAGCCGAGGCCCCGGGGGCGTCCGGCGAGATCGTGGAGATGGACGAGGGCGGGCCCCTCCGCCGCGCCGATGGCTTCCCCGGGTTGGGAACGACCGGCCCGTTCCGCCATGGTCGAACCTCCCCGCCCGCGACGTACCTGTGTACGACGGTAGGCGTGCGGTGATCAGGGGAACACACCGTGTGGCGAACGCGCCCCCTTCCACTCCTGCGGTTCACTCCAAGCGCCTGCCTGAACGGGTGAACAGAACGCGTCGGATGGATAACCCTAGGGGTGGGGGAACCGAGGGGGGACCGTGGAGCGGCGGACAGGCACGACCCCGTGGCCGCCGCTCCACGGACGGATCTCGGGCCCCCTGTCCCCGGGGCTCAGCCGAACACGGCCAGGCTCTTCGCCTTGCCCTTCTGGTCCTCCACCAGCGCGAGCAGCCGCGCGTCCGGTCCGAACACGGCGACGGCACCGGAGCCCGCGTACTCCTCGGGCAGCTCCAGCCGGACCCCGTTGGCCAGCAGCCGGGCGCGGCGCGCGTCGACGTCCCAGCGGGGGAACGCGGCGGCGGCGGCCTCGGCGAGCGGCATCACGGTCAGCTCCTGCTGGAGCTGGTCCAGGGTGCGCGCGGCATCCAGCTTGTAGGGGCCGACCCGGGTCCGGCGCAGCGCGGTCAGATGGCCGCCGACGCCCAGCCCGGCGCCCAGGTCGCGGGCGAGGGCGCGGATGTAGGTGCCGGAGGAGCAGACGACGGAGACGACCAGGTCGAGCACGGGGGTGCCGTCCTCGGCGACGGCCTCCCGGACGTCGTACACGCCGAAGGAGGAGACGGTGACGGGGCGGGCGGGGATCTCGAAGTCCTCGCCGTCGCGGGCCCGCTTGTAGGACCGCACCCCGTTGATCTTGATGGCGCTGACCTTGGACGGCACCTGCATGATCGGTCCGGTGAGCGCGGCGACCCCGGCGTCCACGGCGTCGCGGGTGACCTTCGAGGCGTCGGCCGCCTTCGTGATCTCGCCCTCGGCGTCGTCGGTGACGGTGGTCTGGCCCAGGCGGATCGTGCCCAGGTACTCCTTCTCGGTCAGCGCGAGGTGGCCGAGGAGCTTGGTGGCGCGCTCGATGCCGAGGACGAGGACGCCCGTGGCCATCGGGTCGAGCGTGCCGGCGTGGCCGACGCGGCGGGTACGGGCGATGCCGCGCATCTTGGCGACCACGTCGTGCGAGGTGAAGCCCGACGGCTTGTCGACGATGACCAGGCCGTCGGGCGGGGTGGGCTGCTGCGTCATTCGGCGGCGTCGTCCTCGTCGTCACCGGGCTTCTTGTACGGGTCGGCGTCTCCGGCGTAGGTGGCGCCGGAGGACGCCTCACGCACCTTCTGGTCGGACTGGCGGGCCTTGTCGAGGAGGTCCTCGATGGTCCGCGCGTTGTCCGGCAGGGCGTCGGCGACGAAGGCCAGGGTGGGTGTGAACTTCACCCCGGCCGCCTTGCCGACCTCGGAGCGCAGGATGCCCTTGGCGCTCTCCAGACCGGCCGCGGCGGCGGCACGCTCCTCGTCGTCGCCGTACACGGTGTAGAAGACGGTCGCCTCCCTGAGGTCACCCGTGACGCGGGTGTCCGTGATGGTGACGTGCGAGCCGAGTCGCGGGTCCTTGATCCCGCGCTGGAGCTTCTGGGCCACCACCTCTCGGATGAGGTCCGCCAGCCTCTTGGCGCGCGCGTTGTCGGCCACTGGTCCGTCTCCTTACGTGCTTTCTTCTTCGTGTTTCAGTGTGCGCCGCTTCAGTCGTCGTCGCTGTGCAGTCTGCGTCGGACCGAGAGCAGTTCCACCTCGGGCCGCGCCGCGACGAGCCGCTCGCAGCGGTCGAGTACGTCGGTGAGGTGTCCCGGGTCGCCGGAGACCACCGCGAGTCCGATCTCGGCCCTGCGGTGCAGGTCCTGGAGACCGGTCTCGGCCGCGCTGACCGCGTACTTGCGTTGCAGCTCGGCGACGATGGGGCGGACCAGGGAGCGTTTCTCCTTCAGCGAGTGGACGTCGCCGAGGAGCAGGTCGAAGGACAAGGTCCCCACGTACATGTGTAGCCGGTTCACCCGCCGGGTCGGGATCGGTGTCCGGAAACGGTATCTCGGGGTTGCCGGTGGGTTCGACCAGGTTTTCGCCGTGGCCTGCGGCCCGGCTCCCGCATGGCGCCGTGGGTGTCTGAGGTTGTTGTGCGCGTGCGGGTTCGTCGTGGCTGGTCGCGCAGTTCCTCCCCCAGAGGGGGTACCCCCAGCGCCCCCAAGAAGCCGGGGCTGCCCCCGGCGTCGGCCACAATGGCGCCCCCGCTCACCACACGGGACTGGCCGACGGGACTCGGGAGTCCCGTCGGCCAGGTGGTGCTGCGGGGTGTTACACCCGCGGCTTCTCGCGCATCTCGTACGTCGCGATGACGTCGTCGATCTTGATGTCGTTGAAGTTTCCGAGGTTGATACCGCCCTCGAAGCCTTCGCGGATCTCGGTGACGTCGTCCTTGAAGCGGCGCAGGCCCTCGATGTTGAGGTTCTCCGCGATGACCTTGCCGTCGCGGATGAGTCGGGCCTTGGTGTTGCGCTTGACCTCGCCGGAGCGGATGAGGACACCCGCGATGTTGCCGAGCTTGGAGGAGCGGAAGACCTCGCGGATCTCCGCCGTACCCAGCTCGACCTCTTCGAACTCCGGCTTGAGCATGCCCTTGAGGGCCGCCTCGATCTCCTCGATCGCCTGGTAGATGACCGAGTAGTAGCGGACGTCCACGCCCTCGCGCTCGGCCATCTGCGCGGCACGGCCGGCCGCGCGGACGTTGAAGCCGATGACGATGGCGTCGGAGCCCATCGCGAGGTCGATGTCCGACTCCGTGACCGCACCGACACCGCGGTGCAGGACGCGGATGTCGACCTCTTCGCCGACGTCCAGCTGGAGCAGGGAGGATTCCAGCGCCTCGACCGATCCGGACGCGTCGCCCTTGATGATCAGGTTGAGCTGCTGGACCTCGCCCGCCTTGAGGACCTTGTCGAGGTCCTCCAGCGAGACCCGGCGGGTGCGCTTGGCGAAGGCCGCGTTGCGCTCGCGGGCGGCCCGCTTCTCGGCGATCTGGCGGGCCGTACGGTCCTCCTCGACCACCAGGAAGTTGTCACCGGCGCCCGGGACGTTGGTCAGGCCGAGGACCTGGACCGGCGTCGAGGGACCGGCCTCGGCGACGTTGTTGCCGTTGTCGTCGAGCATGGCGCGGACCCGGCCGTAGGCGTCGCCCACGACCATGGTGTCGCCGACCCGCAGGGTGCCTCGCTGGACGAGGACCGTGGAGACGGCACCGCGTCCGCGGTCGAGCCGGGACTCGATCGCGATGCCCTGCGCGTCCTGGCTGGGGTTGGCCCGCAGGTCGAGCGAGGCGTCCGCGGTGAGGACCACGGCCTCCAGCAGGGAGTCGATGTTCAGCCCCTGCTTGGCGGAGATGTCGACGAACATGGTGTCGCCGCCGTACTCCTCGGCCACCAGCCCGAACTCGGTGAGCTGGCCGCGCACCTTGGTCGGGTCGGCGCCCTCGACGTCGATCTTGTTGACCGCGACGACGATCGGGACGTCGGCCGCCTTGGCGTGGTTGAGCGCCTCGACCGTCTGCGGCATGACGCCGTCGTTGGCCGCGACCACCAGGATCGCGATGTCGGTCGACTTCGCACCACGGGCACGCATGGCGGTGAACGCCTCGTGACCCGGGGTGTCGATGAAGGTGATCCGGCGCTCTTCCTCGTTGACCTCGGTCGTGACCTGGTAGGCACCGATGTGCTGGGTGATGCCGCCGGCCTCGCCCGCGATGACGTTGGTCTTGCGGATGGCGTCGAGCAGCCGGGTCTTTCCGTGGTCGACGTGGCCCATGACGGTGACGACCGGCGGACGGACCACGAGGTCCTCCTCGCCGCCCTCGTCCTCGCCGAACTCGATGTCGAAGGACTCCAGCAGCTCGCGGTCCTCCTCCTCGGGGCTGACGATCTGAACCGTGTAGTTCATCTCGCTCGCGAGGAGTTCCAGCGTCTCGTCGGAGACGGACTGGGTGGCCGTGACCATCTCGCCCAGGTTCATCATGACCGCGACGAGGGACGCCGGGTTGGCGTTGATCTTCTCGGCGAAGTCGGTGAGCGACGCGCCGCGGGAGAGCCGGATCGACTCGCCGTTGCCGCGCGGCAGCATCACGCCGCCGACGCTCGGGGCCTGCATGGCCTCGTACTCCTGGCGCCGCTGCCGCTTCGACTTGCGGCCACGCCGGGCCGGACCGCCGGGACGGCCGAAGGCGCCCTGCGTGCCACCGCGGCCACCGGGACCGCCGGGACGGCCGCCGAAGCCGGGACGGCCACCGCCGCCACCGCCACCGGGACCACCGGGACGACCGGCGAAACCACCGCCGCCGCCACCGCCACCGGGACCACCAGGACGACCGGCGAAGCCGCCGCCACCGCCGCCGGGACGGGCGAACCCGCCGCCGCCACCGGGACGACCGCCGCCGCCACCACCGGGACCACGGCCGCCGCCGCCAGGACCACGGCCACCGGGGCCACCGCCACCGGGGCGGGGACCGGCAGCGGGACGCTGCGGCATCATGCCGGGGTTGGGCCGGGGACCGGCGGGACCGCCACCGGGACGCGGACCGCCGCCCTGCGGACGCGGCATCGAGCCGGGGCTCGGCCGGTTGCCGCCGGGGGCCTGGGGACGCGGACCGCCGCCGCCCTGGGCGCCGGGCGCCTGGGGACGGGGGCCGCCGCCCGCGGGACCGCCGGGGCCGCCGGGACGCGCGCCCTGGGGACGCGGCGACTGCGGACGGGCCATTCCGGCGTTGCCACCGGAGGTGAAGGGGTTGTTGCCCGGACGGGGACCCGAGGGACGGGCACCGCCGGGACGCTGGCCCTGGCCACCGGGGCGCGGGGCGCCCTGACCGGGACGCTGCTGGCCCTGGCCCTGACCCTGACCCTGCCCGGGACCGGACGGGCGACCGCCCGGACGGGGGGCGCCGGGACGCGGACCCGCGTTGGGCCGGGGCGCGGCCGGGGCCGGGGTGGGCGCCGGCGGAGCGGTGAACTCCGGGGCGGCCGGAGCCGGACGCGGCGCGGGCCGGGGGCCCGGGGTGGGACGCGAACCCTGGGCCGCCGGCGAGGAAGCCGGGGCTGCGGGTGCCGCGGGTGCTGCGGGGGCGGCCGGGGCGGAGGCCGCCGGGGCCGCGGGCTGCGCGGGGGCCGGGCGCGGGGCGCCGGGCTTCGGGGCAGTGGGACGGTCCCCTGCGGGCCTGGCCGCGGGGGAGGTGCCCCCACCCTGCGCCGGGGACGGCGCGGCGGGACGGGGGGCGGGCTTCCTGGGGGCGGGCTTGGCGGCGGACCTGCCATTGCCACTGCCCTGCTGGAAGGCGTCGGTCAGCTTGCGTACTACGGGCGCTTCGATCGTCGAAGACGCCGAACGGACGAATTCACCGAGTTCCTGGAGCTTGGCCATGACGACCTTGCTCTCGACACCGAACTCCTTGGCGAGTTCGTAGACCCGGACCTTAGCCACTTCGCTCCTCTGAGGTCCGGGTTGCGTCCGGACCGTCGCTAGTTCATGGGCGTACTCATCGCGTACTCATCGAGTGCTCATCGCAATCTCGACCTGCTTTCGACTCGCGAGGTACCTGACCGTGCGGGGAATCCGCACGGGCATGTCTTTCTACCGTGTTGCCTGCTAGCAACTCTGTGACTGCTGCACGTACCCGCGCAACGCCTTTACGTCGAGCGGACCCGGGACACGCAGCGCCCTCGGGAACGCCCGGCGGCGTACCGCCTGGTCCAGACAGACCTGGGCGGGGTGTACATAGGCACCCCGGCCGGGCAGCGTACCGCTTGGGTCGGGGGCACATGCGCCCTCCACCTCCACGATCCGCAGCAGTTCGATCTTGGCCGCTCGCTGCCTGCATCCCACACAGGTGCGCTCAGGGCGTGCGGTGGCGTGCGTCCGGCCAGACACTGCCTAGTCTACCTCCCCGCACCGACCCCACCCCTTCGGGGCAGCAATCGAACGCGTGTTGTCGTGATCCAACCCACACTCGGCGTGGATCTATTCCCCACTCCCGGGTGAGCCCTGTTCGGCGGCCTGTTCGGTGTCCGGACGGATGTCGATCCGCCAGCCGGTCAGACGGGCGGCCAGCCGGGCGTTCTGGCCCTCCTTGCCGATCGCCAGCGACAGCTGGTAGTCGGGCACGGTCACCCGCGCGGAGCGGGCGGCGAGGTCCACCACGTCGACCTTGGACACCCGGGCCGGGGACAGCGCGTTGGCCACCATCTCCGCCGGGTCGTCGGACCAGTCCACGATGTCGATCTTCTCGCCGTTCAACTCGCCCATCACATTGCGCACCCGGCCGCCCATCGGGCCGATGCAGGCGCCCTTGGCGTTCAGCCCGGAACGGGTGGAGCGGACGGCGATCTTGGTGCGGTGACCGGCCTCGCGGGCGATGGCGGCGATCTCGACGGACCCGTCGGCGATCTCCGGCACCTCCAGGGCGAACAGCTTCTTCACCAGATTGGGGTGGGTGCGCGAGAGGGTGACGGACGGGCCGCGCACCCCCTTGGCCACCCGGACGACATACGACCGCAGCCGCAGACCGTGCGAATAGGTCTCGCCGGGGACCTGCTCCTGCACCGGCAGGATGGCCTCCAGCTTGCCGATGTCCACCAGCACGTTCTTCGGGTCGCGGCCCTGCTGGACCACGCCGGTGACGATGTCGCCCTCGCGGCCCGCGTACTCCCCGAGCGTGGCGTCGTCCTCGGCGTCGCGCAGCCGCTGGAGGATGACCTGCTTGGCGGTGGTCGCGGCGATCCGGCCGAAGTCGGAGGGGGTGTCGTCGAACTCGCGCGGCTCCTGGCCCTCCTCCAGGTCCTCCGGGTCCTCCTTCGCCCACACGGTGACATGGCCGGTCTCCCGGTCCAGCACCACGCGGGCGTGGCGGCGGCTGCCGTCGGTGCGGTGGTAGGCGATGAGGAGGGCCGCCTCGATCGCCTCGACCAGCAGGTCGAAGGAGATCTCCTTCTCCCGTACCAAGCCCCGCAGGGCGCTCATGTCGATGTCCACGGCTACGCCTCCTCTTCCGTTTCCGTCATGTCCTTGGTGTCCTTGCGGCCGAACTCGACCTGGACGCGCGCCTTGTCGATCTCCGTGAAGCGGAGCCTGCGCGCACTGGGCTTGCGTCCCTTGACCCCGGGCACCTCGGTGTCGAGGCCGTCCTCGTCCACGGCGAGGACGCGCGCCACGACCTCTGTGTCCCCGGCGAGCTGGAATCTGACCAGCCGGCCGGTGGCGCGCACGTAGTGGCGCGGCTCGGAGAGGGGGCGCTCGGCGCCGGGGGTACCGACCTCCAGGGTGTACTCGCCGTCGCCCATGGCGTCGGTCTCGTCCAGCTTCGCCGAGAGCGCGCGGCTCACATCGGCGACCTGGTCGAGGTCCGCGCCGGTGTCGGAGTCGACGACGACCCGCAGCACACGCTTGCGGCCGACCGAGTCCACGGCGATCTCTTCGAGATCGAGTCCCTGGGAGGTGACGAGCGGCTCCAGCAGCTCTCGCAGCCGCTCGCTCTGGGTGGTGCTCATCCGGGTGACTCCTCGGCCGCGTGTGCTGTTGTGGGAAGGTCGCGTGTCTGGTCAAAGGGTATCCGGTCGGGGGACGTGTTGCCGTCCACCCGGGTGGGGGCGGACGGGGGCGCGCGGGGGCGGGCCGCGGTGGTGCCGCTGACGGCTCCGGAGCGCGGGCGCGGGTACGGTGATCACGGGCGGGCCGTCCGATCCGACCACCCGTTCGTTTCCCACCCCTTCCGGAACAGACCACTCCGTTTCCCTTTCTCACTCTTTCTCTCGCCTTCTCTCGCCTTCTCTCCCTTCTCTCCCTCCTACGAGATCGCCGAGGACGTCTGCCGTGTCGTTGTCCCTGTCGTCGCGGGCCCCCTCCGGGCCGCGCAGAAGAACCCTGCTCGTGTCGGCCGCGGGCACCCTGCTGCTGACGGGCTGCTCCGGCGACGGTGACGGCGACGGCGGCACCGGGGACGCCCCGGCCGCCGCCGACCGGGCTCGCGCGCGGGCGGCCCGGGAGAGCCTGGCCCTCGCCGGGCGCTACGACGCCGTCATCGCCGCGCATCCGCCGCTCGCCGGGCGGCTGGGTCCGCTGCGGGCGGAGGTCGTCCAGCACGCGCGGGCGTTCGGCGGCGCACCGGCGCCGAGCGGATCGCCCTCCACCGCCCCGGTCCCGGCCGACCAGAGGGCCGCGCTGACCGCGCTGGCGGCGGCGGAGCGGACACTGGCCGACCGGCGGACGCGGGAGCTGCTGGACCTGCCCGGCGAGCTGGCCCGGCTGCTGGCCTCGGTGGCGGCGGCCGGCGCGGCCCACGCGTTCGTACTGGGGGAAGGACTGGCGGAAGCGGTAGTAGAGGAAGTAGAGGAAGGGGACGGCGGATGAGTGACGACACGGCGAAGGCGGCCGAGGAGGGCGCGCTGACCGCCCTCCAGGCGGCTCTGTCGGCCGAACACGCGGCCGTGTACGGGTACGGGGTCGTCGGCGCCCGGATCGACGCGGCCAGGCGTACGGAGGCCAGGGCGGCCTACGACGCCCACCGTGCCCGGCGGGACGCGCTGGCCCGGGAGGTGCACGACCGGGGCGGCAAGCCGGTGGCCGCGGCGGCGGGGTACGCGCTGCCGTTCACGGTGCCGGACTCCCCGGCGGCGCTGCGGCTGGCGGCGGAGCTGGAGGACCGGGTGGCCGGGGTGTACTCCGACCTGGTGCGGGCCGCGGAGGGCGGTCTGCGGGCCACGGCGGCCGAGGGGCTGCGCGAGGCGGCGGTGCGGGCGGTGAGCTGGCGGGGCGGCAGCGTAGCCTTCCCTGGTCTCGCCGAGCGGGCCGAGGCCGCCTCGGCGTCACCCGCGCCCTCGGCGTGAGAGGTACGGGAAGGGAACGACTCACGTATGGCATTCGCACCGCCGGGGCGACTGATCAGGGCGCTGGGCGAGACGGCACCGCAGGGTGACGACTGGCTGGCGAAGCTGCCGGAGACCGCCCAGGAGGCCGTCGAGCTGCGCGAGTTGGGCGTGGAGCGGGTCCAGGTGCCGGGCGGGCGCAGCAGCCTGGTGGTGCTGGTGCGGTACGCCGACGGCTTCCCCGCCGTACTGAAGCTGGCCCCGCCGCGGGCCCGGCCGGAAGGCGAGCGGGCGGCGCTGGCGCACTGGGCCGGGCGGGGTGCCGTGCTGCCGCTGCCGGACTCGGTGCGGGACGGGGCGCTGCTGCTGGAGCGGCTGCATCAGGATGTCTCGCTGCGGTCGCTGCCGGAGGCGAAGGCGCTGCTGGAGGCGGCGGGTGTGCTGCGCAGGCTGTGGGTGGAGCCGCCGCCCGGGGTGACCTTCGAGACGGTCGGTGAGCGCACCGGGCGGCAGGCGGCGGCGATGCGGGCCAGCGCCGACGCGGACGCCGGGCTGGTGCCGTTGGTGGACGCGGCGCTGGACGCCCGGACCGGGCTGCTGGCGGAGCCGCCCGAGCGGCGGCTGCTGCACGGCACGTTCCGGCAGAGCAAGGTGCTGTCGGGCGAGCGGACGCCGTGGCTGGCGGTGGGTCCTGACCCGGTGGTCGGCGAGTGCGCGTTCGATCTGGCGCGGCTGGTGCGGGACCGGGTGGAGGATCTGATCGCCAGCCCGTCCGGGGCGGCGACGACCCGCCGCCGGATCAAGCGGCTCGCGGAGTCCCTGGAGGTCGACCAGGACCGGCTGCGCGGCTGGACCCTGTTCCGTACGGTGGAGTCGGGCGTACGGGCGCTGCGGGTGGGCCGTCCCGGGGACGCGGAACTGCTGCTGGAGTTCGCGGGCTGGCTGTAGCGGATCACCCCGCCCGGGGCTGCTCCCGGGCGGGGGGCCGGTCAGCGGGTCAGGAGCGCGACGGCTTCGGCGACCGGGAGTTCCTCGCGTTCGCCGGTGCGGCGGTCCTTGAGTTCGACGACGCCCTCGGCGGAGCGGCGGCCCGCGACCAGGATCTTGGGCACACCGATCAGTTCGGAGTCGGTGAACTTGACGCCCGGGGAGACGCCCGCGCGGTCGTCGACCAGGACCCGGACGCCCGCCTCGGCCAGCTTTCCGGCGATGTCCAGGGCCAGTTCGGTCTGGAGGGCCTTGCCCGCGGCGACCACGTGGACATCGGCCGGGGCGACCTCGGCGGGCCAGCACAGGCCCTTGTCGTCGGCGGTCTGCTCGGCGAGGGCGGCGACCGCGCGGGAGACGCCGATGCCGTAGGAGCCCATGGTCACGCGGACCGGCTTGCCGGTCTGGCCGAGGACGTCGAGCTTGAGGGCGTCGGCGTACTTGCGGCCGAGCTGGAAGATGTGGCCGATCTCGATGGCGCGGTCGAGGGTGAGGCCGGTGCCGCAGTTGGGGCACGGGTCGCCGTCCTGGACGACCACGACGTCGACGTACGTGTCGACCTCGAAGTCGCGGCCCGCGACGACGTTCTTGGCGTGGACGTGCTCCTGGTTGGCGCCGGTGATCCAGGCCGTGCCGGGGGCGATCCGGGGGTCGGCGAGGTACGTCACCTTCGCCAGGCCCTGCGGTCCGACATAGCCGCGGACCAGGTCGGGGCGGCCGGTGAAGTCCTCGGCGGTGACCAGTTCGACCTGGGCGGGGGCGAAGTGCGCCTCGACCTTGCCGAGGTCCACCTCGCGGTCGCCGGGCACGCCCACGGCGACGATCTCGCCGTCCACCTTGACCAGCAGGTTCTTCAGGGTGGCGGAGGCAGGGACGCCCAGGGAGGCGGCCAGGGTCTCGATGGTCGGGGTGTCGGGGGTGTCGATGTTCTCGGCGGGCGGGACGGCCGAGCCGTCCACCGGCTTCAGCTCGTAGGTGATCGCCTCGGTGTTCGCGGCGAAGGAGCAGTTCGGGCAGTCCGCGAAGGTGTCCTCGCCGGCCTCGGCGGGAGCGAGGAACTCCTCCGACTTCGAACCGCCCATCGCGCCCGCGGTCGCCGCGCAGATCCGGTAGTCGAGACCCAGCCGCTCGAACACCTTCTGGTAGGCGACCCGGTGCAGCCCGTAGGACTCCGTCAGTCCCTCGTCGGTGAGGTCGAAGGAGTACGAGTCCTTCATCAGGAACTCACGGCCGCGCAGGATGCCCGCCCGGGGACGGGCCTCGTCCCGGAACTTGGTCTGGATCTGGTACAGGATCACCGGCAGATCCTTGTACGAGGTCGCCTGGTCCTTCACCAGCAGGGTGAAGATCTCCTCATGGGTGGGGCCGAGGAGGTAGTCGCCGCCGCGGCGGTCCTTGAGGCGGAACAGTTCGGCGCCGTACTCGTCCCAGCGGCCCGTCGCCTCGTACGGCTCGCGCGGGAGGAGGGCGGGGAGCAGGACCTCCTGGGCGCCGATCGCGTCCATCTCCTCGCGGACGATCCGCTCGACGTTGGCCAGCACCTTCTTGCCGAGCGGCAGCCAGGACCAGACACCGGCGGCGGTGCGGCGGACGTATCCGGCGCGGACCAGGAGCTTGTGGCTGAGGACTTCGGCGTCCGCCGGGTCGTCGCGCAGCGTCTTCGCCAACAACTGGGACATGCGCTGGACCGGTGCGTTCGCCATGGTTCTCGTACTCCTGCCGGATAAGGGTGGTGGCATGGAGGTTAGCCGGGGGGTGCGGGGCGGTGGAAATCCGTCACCGCGGCAGGGGCAGCGGGGCGCCCATGACGGCGTAGGGCTTGGGGGCGCTGGGGAAGTGGACCCGGCGGGCCAGGTCGACATAGCCGAGGGAGTGGTACAGGCCGCGGGCCGGGCTGTCGGTGTCGATGGCGGAGAGGATCGACTGGGTCTCGGCGGCGGTGTCGGTGATGGTGGTGATCAGGGCGCGGCCGATGCCGTGGTTCTGGTGGGCCGGGTGGACGTGCAGCTCGGTGATCACGAAGGAGCCGTCCAGCCAGCCGGTGTTGTCCTGGGCGCGCAGATAGGGCTCGACGACGGTGGACCACCAGTGGGCGCGGTCGTTGGGCATCCCGTACACGAATCCGGCGAGGGCGCCGCCGACGGTGGCGCCGAAGGCGCGGGCGCCGGGGTAGGTCATGTGGCGCAGCACGATCTGGCGGCGGACCGCGACTTCCTCGGGGCTCAGTCCGAAGGCCAGGGCCTGGACGGCGAGCGCCTCGTCCACGTGGGCGGACATGTCCAAGGGGCCGATGACGGGGTCCATGGCGGGAGCGTACAGGGGGGCGTGTGGTGGGGGTGAGGCCCGGTTCGCGCGGTGGGGGCGGCCGGTGGGGGCGGGGTCCTCGGAACAGGACGCTCCTGGATCAGAACAGGACGCTCATGAACGCGCCGACTTCCCTGAAGCCGACCCGGGCGTAGGCGCGGCGGGCGGCGGTGTTGTAGTCGTTGACATAGAGGCTGACCACGGGGGCCACGTCCGACAGGGCGTACTGGAGGACCGCCGCCATGCCGGGGGCGGCGACTCCCCGGCCGCGGTACTCGGGGGCCACCCACACGCCCTGGATCTGGCAGGCGCGGTCGGTGGCGGCGCCGATCTCCGCCTTGAAGACGACCCGGCCGCTCTCGTCGATCCGGGCGAAGGAGCGGCCCGCGCCGACGAGTTCGGCGACCCGTGCCTGGTAGAGCAGCCCGCCGTCACCGGCCAGCGGGGAGACGCCGACCTCCTCGGTGAACATGGCCACGCAGGCCGGCATGATCGTCTCCATCTCGTCCTTGCGGACCCGGCGGACGTACGGGTCCGGGGCGATGTCGGCGGGCATGTGGTCGGTGACCATGAGGGGCTGGTGGGCGCGGACCTCGCGGGGCGGGCCCCAGTGGGGTTCGAGCAGCCGCCACAGGGCGGCGGTGGGTCCGGCGGGGCCGACGATCGAGGAGCAGCGGCGGCCCGCCCGGCGGGCCCGGTCGGCGAAGGCGCGGACTGCGCGGGGGGTGGCGCAGAGGGGGACGAGGTTGGCGCCCGCGTAGCACAGGGACGTCAGCATGCCGTCCTCGTACCAGCCCCACATCTCGCCGCCCAGGCGCCACGGGTCCAGACCGGCGATCTGGACCCGGGACGTGACGAAGGCGTTGGCGACGGGCTCGCGGTGCAGGATCGCGAGCGCGGCGTCCAGGTCGCTCGGTTCGAGGACCCGGGAGGTGGTCTGGGTCAACACGTGCGGGGCCTCACGGTGGGGTTTGCCGATCTCCGCACTGTACCTGCGGTGGCTGAGCAGTGCCGACCCTTGGTGGGGGTGGGGGGTTGTCGGCGGGTGCGGGTGCGTCGTGGTTGATCGCGCAGTTCCCCGCGCCCCTGGGGGGGGTGGGTATGGCCGGGGGTTTCAAGGGGTCCGGCAGGGTGCTGGGGAGTGGGTGCGGGTGCGTCGTGGCTGATCGCGCAGTTCCCCGCGCCCCTGGGGGGGGTGGGTATGGCCGGGGAATCCAGGGAGCCGGCAGGGTGCTGGGGGGTGGGTGCGGGTGCGTCGTGGCTGATCGCGCAGTTCCCCGCGCCCCTGGGGGGTGGGTATGGCCGGGGAATCCAGGGGGCCGGCAGGGTGCTGGGGGGTGGGTGCGGGTGTGTCGTGGTTGATCGCGCAGTTCCCCGCGCCCCCAGGCATGCCCGGACCTCCCGGGGTTTTCAGGGCTTCCCGGGGTTTTCAGGGGGAGGACCGGGGGGCGTGTCCGGGGGGTGGGGATCGTGGGTGGGGGTCAGCCTGCTACTGAGACTGTGGGCTCGCCGGATTCCGTGCCTGACTGCTCCATCTGTTCGGCCAGTTTCATGGCCTCCTCGATGAGGGTTTCCACGATCTTGGACTCCGGGACCGTCTTGATGACCTCGCCCTTGACGAAGATCTGGCCCTTGCCGTTGCCGGAGGCGACGCCGAGGTCGGCCTCGCGGGCCTCGCCGGGGCCGTTGACGACACAGCCCATGACGGCGACGCGGAGCGGGACGTCCATGCCGGTCAGACCGGCGGTGACCTCTTCGGCGAGCTTGTAGACGTCGACCTGGGCGCGTCCGCAGGACGGGCAGGAGACGATCTCCAGGCCGCGCTGCTTGAGGTTGAGGGACTCCAGGATCTGGTTGCCGACCTTGACCTCTTCCACCGGCGGGGCCGACAGGGAGACTCGGATGGTGTCGCCGATGCCCTGGGAGAGCAGGGCGCCGAAGGCGACGGCGGACTTGATGGTGCCCTGGAAGGCGGGTCCGGCTTCGGTGACGCCGAGGTGGAGGGGGTAGTCGCACTGGGCGGCGAGCTGCCGGTACGCCTCGACCATGACCACCGGGTCGTTGTGCTTGACCGAGATCTTGATGTCCCGGAAGTCGTGCTCCTCGAAGAGGGACGCCTCCCAGAGGGCGGATTCGACCAGGGCCTCGGGGGTGGCCTTGCCGTACTTCTGGAGGAGGCGGCGGTCCAGGGAGCCCGCGTTCACGCCGATGCGGATGGGCGTGCCGTGGTCGTTGGCGGCGCGCGCGATCTCGCGCACCTTGTCGTCGAACTGCTTGATGTTGCCCGGGTTGACCCGGACCGCCGCGCAGCCCGCCTCGATCGCGGCGAACACGTACTTCGGCTGGAAGTGGATGTCCGCGATCACCGGGATCTGCGACTTGCGGGCGATCGTGGCCAGCGCGTCCGCGTCGTCCTGGGTCGGACACGCGACCCGGACGATCTGGCAGCCGGACGCGGTCAGCTCGGCGATCTGCTGGAGCGTGGCACCGATGTCCGACGTACGGGTCGTCGTCATGGACTGCACGGAGACCGGGGCGTCGCCGCCGACGGGCACCGATCCGACCTGGATCTGGCGGCTCACGCGGCGCTCGGCGATCTTGAGCGGTACGGACGGCATGCCGAGAGAAATCGCAGTCATCTGCTGTGCAACCCCATGTCGTGGATCAAGGTGCGGCCCCGAGAAGCGGCGGGCTCCGGGCTTCGACATTACGGCACCGTGCCCTGCCCCAGCACATCCCGGCGCTAAACCCGCTCATGGGAGGGCAGCCGGACACCCGTACGCATCCGACCGCCCTCCCCCAAGGGGTTTGGCCACGAGATTCCGGTGGGTCCGGCTAGGAGATTCTGACCGGGTTGACCACGTCCGCGATGAGGACCAGGACCGTGAAGCAGATGAAGATCCCGGCCACCACATAGGCCACCGGCATCAGCTTCGCCACATCGAACGGACCGGGGTCCGGGCGGCGCAGCACCTTGGCCACATTGCGGCGCAGCGACTCCCACAGGGCGCCCGCGATGTGCCCGCCGTCGAGGGGGAGCAGCGGGAGCATGTTGAACAGGAACAGGGAGAGGTTGAAGCCCGCGACCAGCATCAGGGCCATGGCGAGCTGCTGGGTGGGCGGGATGTCCAGGGTGAAGATCTCGCCGCCGACGCGGGCCGCGCCGACCACGCCCATCGGGGAGTCCGGCTCGCGCGGGCCGTCGCCGAAGGCGGCGTCCCACAGGGCCGGGATCTTGGACGGGAGGGCGGCGAGGGAGTCGACGGCGTCCCCGACGCGGTCGCCCATCCAGGTCACCGACGAGCCGAGGTCCTGGCGCACGATGCCGGTGGCGGCGCTGAAGCCGAGGAATCCGGCGCTGACGTACTCGCCCGGGACGATCTGGCCGCCGGAGTCCTTCTTGGCGACCTGGTTGGTGGCGATGGTGGCGTGCAGCGTGACGTCCTGGCCGTCGCGGTCGACGACGATCGGGACCTCCTTGCCGGGGTTGGCGCGGATCAGGTCCGACAGCTCGTTCCAGTCGTCGGTGCGGACGCCGGCGAAGGAGACGATCTTGTCGCCCGCCTTCAGTCCGGCGGCGGCGGCCGGGGCGGTCGCGTCACCGCTGCGGCAGGTGTCGCGGTTCTCGCTCTGCGCGATGACGCACTGGGAGACCGTGGAGACGGTGGTGGTCTGCTGGGAGATGCCGAAGCCCATCAGGACGGTGAGGAACAGCGCCACCGCCAGGATCAGGTTCATGAAGGGGCCCGCGAACATCACGATGACCCGCTTCCACGGCTTGCGCGTGTAGAAGAGGCGGGTCTCGTCGCCCGGCTTCAGCTCCTCGAAGGCGGCCGAGCGGGCGTCCTCGATCATGCCGCGCCACGGGGAGGTGGAGCGGGCCTCGATCCGGCCGTCCGGACCGGGCGGGAACATGCCGATCATGCGGATGTAGCCGCCGAGCGGGATGGCCTTGATGCCGTACTCGGTCTCGCCCCGGTGGCGGGAGAAGATCGTCGGGCCGAAGCCGACCATGTACTGCGGCACCCGGATGCCGAAGAGCTTGGCCGTGGACAGATGCCCCAGCTCGTGCCAGGCGATCGAGATCAGCAGGCCGACCGCGAACACGACTATGCCGAGGATCATCATCAGGGTCGTCATGCACGGGCCTCCGCGGTGGCTTTCAGTGCCGTCAGTTCCCGGGCCCGAGCGCGTGCCCAGGTCTCCGCTTCGAGGACGTCCGACACGGTCAGCGAAGTTCCCGGCACCGGGGTGCCGTGTTCCTCGACGACCCGGGTGACGGTGTCCATGATGCCGTTGAAGGGCAGCGCGCCCTGGCGGAACGCCTCGACGCACTCCTCGTTGGCGGCATTGAACACCGCCGGGGCGGTGCCCGCGAGCGTACCGACGTGCCGGGCGAGGTCCACGGAGGGGAACGCCTCGGTGTCCAGCGGGTGGAACTCCCAGGTGGACGCCTTGCTCCAGTCGAAGGCGGGGGCCGCGTCCGGGACCCGTTCGGGCCAGCCGAGGCCGATGGCGATCGGGCCGCGCATGTCGGGGGGCGTCGCCTGGGCGAGGGTGGACCCGTCGGTGAACTCGACCATGGAGTGGACGTACGACTGCGGGTGCACGACCACCTCGATGCGGTCGAACGGGATGTCGTACAGCAGATGCGCCTCGATGACCTCCAGGCCCTTGTTGACCAGGGTCGCGGAGTTGATGGTGATCACCGGTCCCATGGCCCAGGTGGGGTGGGCGAGGGCGTCGGCGACGGTGACGTCGGCCAGCTCGGCGCGGGTCCGGCCGCGGAACGGGCCGCCGGAGGCGGTCACCACCAGCTTGCGGACGTCGGCGCGGGTGCCGGCGGCGAGCGCCTGGAAGAGGGCCGCGTGCTCGGAGTCCACCGGGATGATCTGGCCGGGCCGGGCCAGCGCCTTGACCAGCGGGCCGCCGACGATGAGCGACTCCTTGTTGGCGAGCGCGAGGGTACGGCCCGCCTTCAGGGCGGCGAGGGTCGGGGCGAGTCCGATGGAGCCGGTGATGCCGTTCAGTACGGTGTGGCAGTCGGAGGCGGCCAGCTCGGTGGCCGCGTCGGGCCCGGCGAGGATCTCGGGCTGCGGCTGGCCGGGGCCGTAGCGGGCGCTGAGCGCGGCGCGCAGCGCGGGTACGGCGTCCGGGAGGGCGACCGCGACGGTCCGGGCGCCGACCTGGTGGGCCTGCTCGGCGAGCAGGTCGGCGCGGGTGCCGTTGGCGGAGAGCGCGGTGACCTGGAAGCGGTCGGGGTTGCGCCGTACGAGATCGATGGCCTGGGTGCCGATCGAGCCGGTGGAGCCGAGGATCGCCACGTCCTTGGGGCCGGTTCCCGCGACGGGGTCGTAGACGAGGTGCGGGTCGGCGAGGGGGCGGGCTGGACTGTCGCTCATCCCCCCATTCTTGCCGCATCGGCGGCTCGCCCGGACAGGGTGTCCCCCAGGAGGGGACGCGCCGCGGGTGTCTGCCCGGAAATCACGCATTGTGAAGTACGAGTGAAGATCATGTGATACGACTGCTGTCCCGCGGGCCGGTGGAGCACCGGTCGCCGCGGATTCCTGGACGTCCATCCTCGACGTCCATCCTGGACGACATCCTTGGGGGGATCTCTCCATGCGCCTTCGCGCCGCCCTGACCCTGCCCGCGCTCTCCGTCGCGGGCGCGGTCGCCCTCACCGGCACCCTGCTCGTCACCCCGGCCCAGGCGGCCGGCGGGGTCGTGCTGCACCACGTCTGGTTCGACAGCCCCGGTTCCGACAACCGCTCCAACGCCAGCCTGAACGGCGAGTGGGTGGAGATCAAGAACACCAGCCGCTCGGCGATCTCGCTGAAGGGCTGGGTGCTCAAGGACACCTCGAACCACAAGTACGTCTTCCCCAACGTGAAGATCGCCGCGGGCAAGACCATGAAGATCCGGACCGGGTCCGGGAACGACACGACGACGAACAAGTACCAGGACCGCCGGGCGTACGTCTGGAACAACACCAGTGACACGGCGACGCTGACGAAGTCGAACGGTTCGCGGGTGGACACCTGCTCCTGGACCACGCGGGACCCCAGCGACAAGTGGTGCTAGCGCGCTGACGGGGGGACGGGGATACGGGGCTCAGGGGATCTTGCGGTGGACGTCCTGTGCGGCCGACGGGCCCGGGGTCGCGTCCGCGATCCAGGGGCCGTCCCCGGACGGGTCCACGATCCCCGCCTCCAGCCACTCGTACCGGCCGGCCAGGACCGCCTTCACCACCTTGCGGTCCTGGTCGTCGGTGTTGGTCCACAGGCGGCTGAAGAGTTCCTCGACCCGGATGCGGGACTGGCGGCAGAAGGTGTCGGCCAGTTGGTACGCCTCGGGGCCGTGGTCGCCCCGGGCGCGCAGGTGTTCGGCGCGTACACAGGCCGCGCTCATCGCGAAGAGTTCGGCGCCGATGTCCACGATCCGGCCCAGGAAGCCCTGCCGGGTCTCCAGCCTGCCCTGCCAGCGGGACATGGCGTAGAAGGTGGAGCGGGCCAGCTTGCGGGCGGTGCGCTCGACGAAGCGCAGATGCGTGGCGAGATCGATGCCGTGCTTGAACTCCCCGTACGACGTGGGGAGTTGGCCGGGTCCGGCGACGAGCTTCGGCAGCCACTTGGCGTAGAAGACGCCCGCGTGGGCGCCCGCCCTCGCCTTGTCCTGGAGGGACTTGTCGGGGTCGATGAGGTCGCCCGCGACGGAGAGATGGGCGTCGACCGCCTCCCGGGCGATGAGCAGATGCATGATCTCCGTCGAGCCCTCGAAGATGCGGTTGATCCGCAGATCGCGCAGGAGTTGTTCGGCGGGGACCGCGCGTTCGCCGCGGGCCTTCAGCGACTCGGCGGTCTCGAAGCCCCGGCCGCCGCGGATCTGGACCAGTTCGTCGGCCATCAGACAGGCCATCTCGGAGCCGTAGAGCTTGGCGAGGGCGGCCTCGATCCGGATGTCGTTGCGGTTCTCGTCGGCCAGCTGGGAGGAGAGGTCGAGGACGGCTTCGAGGGCGAAGGTGGTCGCCGCGATAAAGCTGACCTTGGCGCCGACGGCCTCGTGCAGGGCGACCGGCTTGCCCCACTGCTCCCGTACGCCGGACCATTCACGGGCGATTTTCAGACACCATTTGCCCGCGCCCACGCACATCGCCGGGAGCGAGAGGCGGCCGGTGTTGAGGGTGGTCAGGGCGATCTTGAGACCGGCGCCCTCGGGGCCGATGCGGTGGGCGGCGGGGACCTTGACCTGGTGGAAGCGGGTGACGCCGTTCTCGATGCCGCGCAGGCCCATGAAGGCGTTGCGGTGCTCGACGGTGATGCCGGGCGAGTCGGCCTCCACGACGAACGCCGTGATGCCGCCCTTGTGGCCCTCCGAGCGCGGGACGCGGGCCATGACCACGAGGAGGTCGGCGACGACGCCGTTGGTGGTCCAGAGCTTGACCCCGTCCAGGAGGTAGCCCCGCTCGTCACCTTCGCCGTAGGGGACGGCGGTGGTGGCCAGCCGGGCCGGGTCGGAGCCGACGTCGGGCTCGGTGAGCAGGAACGCCGAGAGGTCGGTACGGGCGCAGCGGGGCAGGAAGGTGTCCTTCTGCTGCTGGGTGCCGAAGAGCTTCAGCGGCTGCGGTACGCCGATCGACTGATGGGCGGAGAGCAGCGCGCCGAGCGCGGGGCTGACCGAGCCGACCAGGGCGAGGGCCTTGTTGTAGTACACCTGGGTGAGGCCCAGACCGCCGTACTCCGGGTCGATCTTCATGCCGAGGGCGCCGAGTTCCTTGAGGCCGGTGACGACCTCGTCGGGGATACGGGCCTCGCGTTCGATGCGGGCCGGGTCGATCCGGTGTTCGCAGAAGTCGCGCAGCTCGGCGAGGAAGCGCTCGCCCTTGGCGGTGTCCTCGGGGGCGGGGAGGGGATGGGGGTGGATCAGATCGAGGCGGAGACGGCCGAGGAAGAGTTCCTTGGCGAAGCTCGGCCGGTTCCAGTCCCGCTCACGAGCGGCCTCCGCCACTCGGCGGGCCTCGCGCTCGGAGACGGAGGGCTGGGTGGGGGGTGCGGACATGACGCTCACCTCGCCGCGGATCGGGATCTGAATGCCCTGCGGAATGTCCTGCGGAACGCGCTGTGGGGTGTGCGGGGGAGTGTGCTGGGGAACGCGCTGCGGACATGGCCTGCGGTTACCGACGGGTGCTACCCGTTCGTATGTACCGGAATCCTGGGGAGGCGACCACCCCACGCGCGGCGGTTCGGCCGTGTGGGGTGCGGCGGTAGGGGGTGTTGGGGGGGCGTGTGGGGCGCGTTGGCCACGGGGTGGCGGGGGTACGGGAGCGGCCGGAGCCCCCGCACAGTGGGCTCCGGCCGTGGTCGTGCTCCGACGTGCTCCGACGTGCTCCGACGTGCTTCGGTCAGAGGGCCAGGCCGGTGAGGACGAGGACCCGCTCGTAGGTGTAGTCGTCCATCGCGTAGCGGACGCCCTCGCGGCCGACGCCGGAGAGCTTGGCACCGCCGTACGGCATCTGGTCGGCGCGGTAGGACGGGACGTCGCCGACGATCACGCCGCCGACCTCCAGGGCGCGGTGGGCGCGGAACGCGGTCTGGAGGTCGTGGGTGAAGACGCCCGCCTGGAGGCCGTACTTGGAGGAGTTGACGGCCTCGAACGCCTCGGTCTCGCCGTTCACCTTCTGGACCGTGAGGACCGGGCCGAAGATCTCCTCGCAGGCGAGGGTGGCGTCCGCGGGGACGTCGGTGAGGACGGTCGGGGCGTAGGAGGCGCCGTCGCGCTTGCCGCCGGTCAGCAGGGCCGCGCCCTTCTGTACGGCCTCGTCGACCCAGGACTCGACGCGCTTCGCGGCGTCCTCGCTGACCAGCGGGCCGACGTCGGTGGTGGCGTCGGCGGGGTCGCCGGTGACCTGGGCCTCGACGGCGGCGACGATCCTCGGCAGCAGGCGGTCGTAGACGGCCGCGTCGGCGATCACGCGCTGTACGGAGATGCAGGACTGGCCGCCCTGGTAGTTGGAGAAGGTCGCGATGCGGGTGGCGGCCCAGTCGAGGTCGGCGTCGGAGGCGTAGTCGGCGAGGACGACGGCGGCGCCGTTGCCGCCCAGCTCCAGCGTGCAGTGCTTGCGGGGCACGCTGTCCATGATCGCGTAGCCGACCTTCTCGGAGCCGGTGAAGGAGATCACCGGGAGGCGCTCGTCCTGGACCAGGGCGGGCATCTGGTCGTTGGGGACCGGGAGGATGCTCCAGGAGCCGGCCGGGAGGTCGGTCTCGGCGAGGAGTTCGCCGAGGATCAGGCCGGACAGGGGGGTGGCCGGGGCGGGCTTGAGGATGATCGGGACGCCGGCCGCGATCGCCGGGGCGATCTTGTGGGCGCAGAGGTTGAGGGGGAAGTTGAAGGGCGCGATGCCGAGGACGACGCCCTTGGGGAAGCGGCGGGTCACGGCGAGGCGGCCCTGACCGCCGGGGTCGGTGTCCAGGCGCTGGGCGTCTCCGCCGTTGAAGCGGCGGGCCTCTTCGGCGGCGAAGCGGAAGACGGAGACGGCGCGGCCCACTTCGCCTCGGGCCCACTTGATGGGCTTGCCGTTCTCGGCGGAGATGAGCTGGGCGATCTCCTCCGTGCGGGCTGCCAGGCGGCGGCTCACGTGGTCGAGGGCCGTGGCGCGGAGGTGGGCGGGGGTGGCGGCGAAGTCCTCGCGGACGGCGTGCGCGGCTGTTACGGCCTCTTCGATCTGGGGGGCGGTGGGGATGCTGACGGTGGCGACCGTGCGGTTGTCCCACGGGGAGGTGACGGTGAAGGTGTCGTCGCCGGTGGCCTCGCGGCCGGCCAGCCAGAAGGTGGTGGTGGCGGTCATGGTGATCTGGCCCTTCCGTGGGTGTGCGGTCGGTTCCACGGTAGGGGTGGGGGCGGGGGTGGGGGGTTGGCCGATGTGTAGTGGTGGGGGGTGGGGGTTTGCCGGATTGTCGTACGGGGGGGTGGCCGGGGGGTGGGGGTGGGGGGCGGTGGTTGGGTGCGGGTGCGTCGTGGTTGGTCGCGCAGTTCCCCGCGCCCCTGGGGGGTGGGGTGGCCGTCGTGGGTGCGTGCGGGTGCGTGGTCGCTTTTCGCGCAGTTCCCCGCGCCCCTGGCATAGCCGTGGGCAGTCGTGCCGCTGGGGCGGCACGGGTGGGCACGGCGGCACCCCGTTAGCGCGGGTTCGCGTGATGCCGTGGGCTTGGGATAAATGCCAGGGGCTCGCCATGTGGGTGCCTGCGGGTGCGTCGTGGCTGGTCGCGCAGTTCCCCGCGCCCCTGGGGGGGTGGGGTGGCCGTCGTGGGTGGGTGCGGGTGCGTGGGCGCTTTTCGCGCAGTTCCCCGCGCCCCTGTCGAGGCGGGTGCGGGTGCGTTGTGGCTGGTCGCGCAGTTCCCCGCGTCCCTGACGGGGGGTCTCAGGGGTGTGGGGGTTCCGGTGGGGGGGATTTCAGGGCTAGCCAGAGTTCCATGCGGACGTCTGGGTCGTCCAAGGAGCGGGTGAGGATTTCTTCTACTCGGCGCATTCGGTAGCGGAGCGTGTGGCGGTGGACGCCCAGGTCGGCCGCGGCGGCGTCCCACTGGCCGTGGTGGGAGAGCCAGGCCCGCAGGGAGGCGACCAGGTCGCCGCGGCCGGTCGCGTCATGCTCGCGCAGGGCACGCAGCAGGCCGTCGGAGAAGGCGCGGACGGCGTCGTCGGCGAGGAGCGGGACGATCGAGCCGGCCGCGAGGTGGTCGTGCTCGACCAGGGGGCGGCCTCGGCGGCGGGCCACCGTCAGGGCCTGCTCGGCCTGTGTGTGGGCGGTCGGGACCGTGTTCGGGTCCGCCGGGGCCGAGACGCCGATCGCGGTCGGCGTGTCCTCGTCCGCGCGCGGCTCGCGGTCCGCGCACGCGGCCATCGCCGCCCCGCCCTCCGTGGCCAGGACGACCAGGCGGTCGCCGTCGGGCACCACCAGGATCGACTCGCCCGCGCGGGCCGCCGCCGACTCCAGCAGTTCGGGGAGGCTGTCGCGGGCCGCCGGGCCCTCCGCGAGGAGCAGCCGGAAGGGGGCGTCGAGCAGCGGGCCGTACAGGTCGCCCGCGACCGTGCGGGCGTGGTCCGGTTCGCCGGCCAGCAGCATCCGCAGCACCGCCGTCCCGATGCGCTGTTCCGCGGCGCGCAGCGAGCGGGAGCGTTCCGTGGTGAGGGTGAGCAGGGCGATCGCGGAGTGCACGGCGTAGCGTTCGGCGGTGCCGAGCGGGCCCGCCGTGCCCACGGCCAGGGCGGAGCGGGGGCGGCGGCCGGTGCCCAGGGAGTGGAGTTCGACCCGGTCCTCGTGCTCGGGTCCGCCGACGACCGCGCTGGCGGGCGGCGGGCGGTCGCGCAGCCGCCGTACGTCGGCGGTCAGGCGGGCGGCACGGCGGCCCGCCCACGGAGGGGCCACGGCGACGACCGCGCCGGAGGCGTCGTAGAGCGCCGCCCACCCGTCCAGCTGGGCGGCGAGCGCGCCGAGCAGGCCCTCGGGGCCGTCGGACAGGGTCTGCCGGGTCAGTTCGCGCTGGGCGGCGAAGCCCGCGGTGACCGCGCGGTACTGGTCGGCGGCGATGGCCGCGGAGACGGCCTTGGTGATCGCCAGGAAGGGGGTGCGGCGGGGCACCTCCAGCAGGGGCAGGCCCTCGCGCTCGGCCGCGTCGAGCAGGGCCCCGGGTATCTCGTCGTAGTTGACGCCGACCGCGAAGCCCAGGCCGACCACGCCCGCGCCGACCAGTCGCCGGACGTACCGGGTCATCGCCTCCGGGTCCTCCGCGTCCAGGGTGAGGGCGGTGATCAGCAGCAGTTCCCCGCCCTCCATGTACGGCACGGGGTCGGCCAGCTCGCTGACATGGGCCCAGCGCACCGGTGCCTCCAGCCGGTCCTGGCCCGCCCGCACGGTCAGCCGGAGCGCGGAGTGGTGGACGAGGGAGGCGAGTGTGGGCGGCATGGGGCGGGCCTTCGGTCGGGGCAGGAGGCGAGCCGGACCGCCCCGGGGGGGCGTCGGCTCCCGCCTGCTCATCGATTGGCCGTCTTGTATGAACGGTCGTTCTTAATTCTGCCGCATTGTCCGATCGGATGGAGAGGTGGCAAGGGGTCAGTCTCAGGTCGTCAGGTTCACCAGTGACGGTGGGGTGTGGTCGCCGTCCGTGTCCGTCAGGGACAGGACCGCGTGGCCGGGGGGGATGTCGTGGGCCAGTTGCGAGGCGGACCAGCGTTCGCGTTCGACCTGGCGGACGGTGACCGCGTCCGTGGTGACCGCCTTGCCGGTGACCAGCTTGCGCAGGGCGTGGATGGCCCGGGTCATGGGCTGGTCGGCGAAGACGGTGTGCTGCGCGACCTCCCGGGTCTCCACCCACTCGGTGCCCCACGCCTGCGCGAACCGGCCGCCGTCCCAGGTGCTCACCCCGCAGAACGCCATCCGGCAGCCGACGGCCGCGAACAGCGGGCCGTGCAGCGGTTCCGGTACGTCGCCGATGGTGCGGAGGGCGAGCACCACACCGGCGTTCTGGGAGCGCAGGCGCTGGACGCGGCGCAGTGACTCGGCGGTGATGGTGCCGGTGGCGTCGTCCAGGACCAGCGCGGCGAAGTGCGGGCGGCGTCCGCCGTCCCGGACGACGGTGCTGAACTGGGCCAGCAGGAGGCGGGTGAGCAGCCGGGACGCCTCCTCGTGGCCGTGCGCGGGGAGGTCGACGCGGACGCGGAGCGGGTGGTGGGCGATGGATCGGAGGGAGAACGGGCGGGGGCCCTTGGCGGTGCCGGTGAAGAAGTCGGCGAACGCCGGGCGGTCCAGCAGGGCGAGCCGGTCGGCGAGGGCGGGGCCCAGGTCGGCGGCGGTGCCGTGCTGGCGGAGCCGGGCCTCCAGTTCGCGCCGCATCACGGTGTGCCCCTCGCCGGTCAGGGCGTCCCGCAGGGCGGTCAGCGCGGCCGGGTCGCCCGCGAGCAGTTCGCGCAGTACCGGCAGCGGCGGGAAGCGGCCGTGCACCGCCCGGTAGGGGCCGAGGAGCTGGGCGAGGGCGGTGGCGGCGCTCTGGGTGCCGAGCGTGTCGACATCCCCGGCGAGCGCCTCGGCGAGCATCGCGGCGGCCTCGTCGGGGTCGTCGGCCTCGGCGTAGGGGTCGAGGTCGTGCACGGAGGCGGGGTCGCCGATCCGGACGACGACGTCGTAGGCGCCGTCCGGGCCAAGCGGGGTGCCCGCGGCGGCGACCGCGACGACCGAGGCGGCGCCGGTGAGGGCGGTCAGGGCGAGGGACTCGACGACCGGTTCGATCAGCCGCCGGGTCTTGCCCGCGCCCGACGGGCCGATCGCCAGCAGGGAGGTGGCCAGCACCTCGGGGCCGAGGGCGGCGCCCGCGCCCTGGTGGGCGGCCGGGACCCGGTCGCCGGTGCCCCAGCGGCCGATGCGGACCTGACCGGCGAGCGGATCGTGGCGGGCGGTGCGCACGGGCAGGTCGCGGGCGCCGGAGGGGTGGGCCCAGGCGGCGGCGCCGTGGCGCAGCACGGTGTCGGTGAAGGCAGCGAGCCGGGACCGGTCGTGCCCGGTGTCGCGCCAGACGCGGTCGACGCGGGCGCAGTCCACGTCGTTCATCCGGCCGGTGAGGGTCTCGGCGGTGAGCAGGTCGGCGGCCTCGGTGAGGCCCTCGGCGCGCGGCGCGGGCCACTGCGAGCGGGGCCGCTCGACGGGCGCGGCGACCGGGCGGCGGCGCCGTTCGCCGCGGGCGGCGAGCAGGGCGCGGGCGTAGGGCAGCCAGCCGCCGAGCCGGGCGAAGGGGATGACGACGAGCAGGGTGATCAGGCCGTACACGGTGTCGACGAAGAGCTGGGAGGCGAACAGGTCGTAGCCGCCGGAGACCAGCGCGATCAGCGAGAACAGGGGGGCGACGACGGGCAGCGGGTCCCAGCCGACGCCGGGGAAGGCGGCCGGGAAGACCAGGCTGAGCGCGGCGAGCGCGGCCAGCAGCGCGAGCAGGGCGCGGGCGGGCTGGGGGCGGCGGCCGAGGTAGTGGCGGACCACGTCGGGCCAGCTGCCGAGCCGGCTCATCGCGTAGGCGAGGGCGGCGAAGAAGACCCCGTCGTAGACCACCCTGGCCTCGGCGCCCTCCATGCCCTGCGGGGAGGCGAGGGTGCCGCCCCACCACCAGTCGTCCGGGGTGACCAGGCGCAGCGGGGCGAACTGGTAGGGGATGCCGCCCTGGCGCCACAGCGACCACAGGAGCAGTCCGACGACCAGCGGGACGAGCAGTCCGACGACGGTGATCGGCGCGAGCCGCGCGGGTGCCGTGTCCGGCTGCGGCGGCCGGTACCCGAACCGCCAGATGCCGGGCCGGGCGGTGGGCCGGGGGGTGTCCAGCCAGCCGACGACCGGTGCGGGACCGGCCGGGGTGCCGGGCCGGGGCGGGGTGCCGTGCGGGGCGGTCGGGGCGGCGGGCGGGAGCTGGTGGGAGGCGGCGGGCGGGAGCTGGTGGGAGGCGGCGGGCGGGAGCTGGTGGGAGGCGGCGGGCGGGAGCTGGTGGGAGGCGGCGGGCGGCCGGGGCGGCACGGCCGGTCCCGGGGGCCCGGGGGCCTGCTCCGGGCGGGGCGGCGGCGCCACGGCGCCCGGAGCGGAGGTCGCCGGACCGGGAGGCGCGGCGTACGGTCGGGGCGGAAGGCCAGGTCGGGGCGGTGGCCCCTGGGTGTCGGGGGGTGCCGCCGGGCGCGGTACGGGGTCGGCGTGAGTGCCCCGCGCGTCCTGCGTCCCGTCGCTGTCCATCGTCCTGCCCCCTGACCAGCCGTTCCGTCCACCGTCGGCGAGTCAATCTAACCCGCCCGCAAGGGGAGTTCAGCGCATACACGGCCGGGTCCGGCCACGCCGCCCGGACGGCTCCCGGCGGCGGGTATGTCCACGGCGGACAACGCGGGCCGCCGAAAACGCCCACATGGAGCATGCCCAGCCCCACTCCCCCGTCCTAGCCTGCGAGAAACAGCCGAGAAACAGCCGAGAAGCGTCCGAAACGCAGCGCCGTCGATCCGGCCCGGCGACCGACAGAACCCGGCCGTCCGCCGACCCGCCCGAAACGCACGATCACAGGGAGCCCCCATGACCGCACTTCCGCAGGAGCGCCGCGTCGTCACCGCCATTCCCGGCCCGAAGTCGCAGGAGCTTCAGGCCCGCCGTACCGCCGTGGTCGCCCAGGGTGTGGGCTCCGTACTGCCGGTGTTCACCGCGCGCGCGGGCGGCGGCATCATCGAGGACGTCGACGGCAACCGGCTGATCGACTTCGGTTCCGGTATCGCCGTGACCTCGGTCGGCGCCTCCGCCGAGGCCGTCGTACGCCGGGCCTCCGCGCAGCTCGCCGACTTCACCCACACCTGTTTCATGGTGACGCCGTACGAGGGCTATGTGGCGGTCGCCGAGGCGCTCGCCGAGCTGACCCCGGGCGACCACGCCAAGAAGAGCGCGCTGTTCAACTCGGGCGCCGAGGCCGTGGAGAACGCCGTCAAGATCGCGCGGGCGTACACCAAGCGGCAGGCGGTCGTGGTGTTCGACCACGGCTACCACGGCCGTACCAACCTGACCATGGCGCTGACCGCGAAGAACATGCCGTACAAGCATGGCTTCGGGCCGTTCGCGCCCGAGGTGTACCGGGTGCCGGTGGCCTACGGCTACCGCTGGCCGACCGGGGCCGAGAACGCCGGGGCCGAGGCCGCCGCGCAGGCCATCGACGAGATGTCCAAGCAGGTCGGCGCGGACAACATCGCGGCCATCATCATCGAGCCGGTGCTCGGCGAGGGCGGCTTCATCGAGCCGGCCAAGGGCTTCCTCCCGGCGATCGTGCGGTACGCCAACGACAACGGGATCGTGTTCGTCGCGGACGAGATCCAGTCCGGGTTCTGCCGTACCGGCCAGTGGTTCGCGTGCGAGGACGAGGGGATCGTCCCGGACCTGATCACCACCGCCAAGGGCATCGCGGGCGGGCTGCCGCTGGCGGCCGTCACCGGGCGCGCGGAGATCATGGACGCCGCCCACGCGGGCGGACTCGGCGGCACCTACGGCGGCAACCCGGTGGCGTGCGCGGGTGCGCTCGGCGCCATCGAGACGATGAAGGAGCTGGACCTCAACGCGCGGGCCAAGCACATCGAGTCGGTGATGAAGGGCCGGCTGTCCGCCATGGCGGAGAAGTTCGACATCATCGGTGACATCCGGGGCCGGGGCGCGATGATCGCGATCGAGCTGGTCACGGACCGTACGACCAAGGAGCCGAACCCGGCGGCGACCGCCGCGCTCGCCAAGGCGTGCCACGCCGAGGGACTGCTGGTCCTGACCTGTGGCACCTACGGCAATGTGCTGCGCTTCCTGCCGCCGCTGGTCATCGGGGACGAGCTGCTCACCGAGGGCCTCGACATCATCGAGCAGGCGTTCGCCGGGATCTGAGGCCCCCGGTGCGGCCGGGGAGCGCGGCAGAGCGTGTGAAGAAGGTGTGCGAGGTGGATGGCGGGACGCCGATCGGGCTGTCCTGGCCGGAGCCCCTGCCGTAGGTTCTTCCCGGATGAGAGATACACCCGCCCACAGGGGACTGTGGACGGTTTCAGGCCGGGGCTTCCCCAGCTTCGACCTGGTCGTGCCTCGCGCACACACCCGGGGCCCTCCGGCTCCGGAAGCTCCTCAGGATCGGACGGTCGCCCGCCCCAGACCCCCCGGGGCGCGCGACGATCCGGTCCGGACGTCCGCCGCGGAACCACCGTCGGCGCCCGTGGGAACGGGTGACCGGGGGTCTCCCGGACGGTACGCCCCTGAAGGGCCGACGCACACCCCCCCTTGCGTCGGCCCTTTCGCGTGTCCGGGCTCCTGGGACCTGTCGTCGGCGGGGCGACCGCTGATGTCACGGCGATTTTCAGCCGTCAGAGGTCTGGACCAAGACTGCCGTCCGCCACCCGGGTCATGTCCGGCTCATGCCCGGGTCATGCCCCGGTCCCACCCCCTGTGCGCCGCCCGTCCGCCCCTTCCCCGGCGGGTGCCGCGCGCTCGATCCTGTGCGGTGGTGACCCCTGCGGGGTGGTGACCCCGTCAGGTGGTGGCTTTGTCGGGTGGTGGCTCTGTCGGGAGGGAGACCCTTCGATGTCCGCGATGGCTGCGAGTGGCCGCGTCGTCCTGCGCGAACTGGCGCACCAGGTGGGCGGCAGCTTCGGTGAGGCCGCCGACGCGATGTACGCCCGGCTCACCGACGGACCGCCGGGCGGGATCGGCTGGGGTCCGGCGGACACGGTCGCGGCGACCCCGGACGAGCACCGGGCGTGGCGGCTGGCGACCCGGCGCTTCCAGGAGACGGTGGTGGCGGCGGAGCGCAGGCGGGCCGCCGCGCAGTTCAGTCTGCGCAACCGGTTCCTGCCGGGGGGCGCCCGGCGGCGGGCGCTGGCCTCGGCCCACTGCCGTGCGGTGCTGGGGAACGCGGTCCGGATGTACCGGCCGGTGATCACCGAGATCGAGCGCCGCCGGGCCGCCGAGCAGGCCGAGCGGCGGCGCAGACAGCAGGAGCTGAACCGGCGCTGGCGGGAGCGGGCGGAGCGGGACCAGGAGCGGCGGCGGGAGCAGTCGCGGCGCCATCTGTCGGTGGCCGCGCAGGCGGTGTGGGGATGGACCCTGACCGAGCGCGGCGGCACGCGCGAGGTATGGGTGTTCCGGTACGACGTCGGACCGGGCCGCCGGTCGGTGGAGGTGGTCGACCGGTCGGCGGAGCCGCTGACGGCGGTGGGTCTGGAACGGCGGCTGAAGGCGCTGGCCCGGGAGAGCCGGCCGGGGCGGCTGCGCTGCCGGTGGGACGAGCGGGCGACCATGCGGGTGGCCCGGGAGTGCACGGTGGGCGAGCTGGTCGGTGACTTCGAGATCTGGTGGGCGGCGGTGACCCACTCGTACTGGGAGTCGCCGTACGAGGTCCCGGAGCGGCGGCGGGAACGGTCGGGGTCGGGAGGCGATCCGGGCGGGGGCGATCCCGACCCGGTGATACCCGACCCGGTGATACCGGGGTCCATGGGGCCGGGGCCGGGGGCGGGGGTGTCGCCGCAGCCGGGTGGGTAGGGCGGCCCGGCTCACCGGCCCGGCTCACCGGCCCGCATCACCAGCCCCGGTCACTGGCCCTGGTCACCGGCCCGGGTCACCCGCCCTGGTCACCGGCCCGGGTCACCCGCCCTGATCGCCGGCCCCGGTCACCCGCCCTGATCGCCGGCCCCGGTCGCCGGCCCCGATGATCGGCCCGGATCATCCGCCCGCCACATTTGACACAATCAAATGCGCGGGCATCCTTGACCATGAGTCCGCGACGATGAGTCCGCGGGAGAAGTGGGGCACATCATGGACACGGAGCTGAGGGACACCGAGCGGCTGGCGGGCGAGTTGCTCAAGGGCAAGGGGCTGCGCAGTACGTCCCAGCGCCGTGCCGTGCTGACCGCGCTGGTCGGCAACCCGCACTCCACCGCCTCGGAGATCGAGGGACGGATCGGGGTGGGCCGCGGCGCCCCGGGCGGGCTGTCCCGGCAGGGTCTCTACAACGTGCTGGAGGACCTCACCCGGGCGGAGCTGATCCGCTGTATCGAGCCCGCGGGCTCCCCCGCCCGCTATGAGCTGCGGGTCGGTGACAACCACCACCATCTGGTGTGCCGTAGCTGCGGCCGGATCGAGGACGTCGACTGCGCGGTCGGCCGGGCGCCGTGCCTGGACCTGGTCGAGAGCAAGGGCTTCGCCGTGGACGAGGCGGAGATCACCTGGTGGGGCCTGTGCGGGGACTGCCGCCGGTTCACCGGGGCGGGGGCGTAGCCCCGTACCGCCTGAGTCCCGTCCGACGGTGTCAGTACGCGCGCTCGGCGGTGTCGCAGGGGTGGCAGACGAAGCGGCGGGCCGCGATCGGGGCGGTGGACGGGCCCAGGCCGTGGGACTGGGACACCTGGGCGACCAGCACACGGGCGTGGTCCTGGCAGGCGGCGAGGCCGCAGCGGGCGCAGACGCCGACGGCGGGGGTTCCGGTGCGGTCCTGCTGGGTGCAGTCGTAACAGGTCATGGTTCAACTCCGGTGCGGGGGGCGGCACTTGGCCGGGCGGGGAAGGGCGCCGGTCGACGGTGAGCGCGGCGGGGGATTCTGCTGCGGGACGGGCGGCGGCGACAGCGGGCGCACCTCGATCCTGCTTCCACGCTAACGGTCAGATTTGAGTGAGTCAATTTAAGCCGCGTCGGTGTGCGGGGCGCCGGGCAGGGGGCTGCGAAGCTGGGGGCGTGCCCTTCCTCCTGCTTCCTCTCGTCCTGGTCGCCGCCTTCCTGCTGTTCACCTGGCAGGTGACGGCGGGCGGTCCGCTGATCCCGCTCGACGAGCGGCTGAGCCGGGCGCTGATCCACCCGAACCGGTTCTCGGAGCTGCTCTCCGACCTGGGCAATGTCGGGGTCGCGGTCCCGGTGCTGGCGCTGGCGGCGGGCTGTGCGGCCTGGCGGGCACGGGCGGCGGGCCTGGCCCGCTGGTGGCTTCCGGCCGCCGCAGCCGCTGCCCTCATGGCGCTGGTGCCGCTGCTGGTCGTCCCGGTCAAGCTGCTCACCGACCGGCCGGGCACCCCGGCCGTACCGCCCGCCACCGGCTACTTCCCGTCCGGTCACACGGTGACCGCGCTGGTCGCCTACGGCGCCGCGGTGCTGCTTGTGCTGCCCTGGACGCGCACGGACACCGCGCGCCGCGCACTGCTGGTGCTGTGCGCGGCGGCGGTGCTCGGGGTGTCGTACGGGCTGGTGCGCCGGGGGTACCACTGGCCGCTGGACGTGGTGGCCGGGTGGTGTCTCGGCGCGGTCCTGCTGCTGGGCTACGCCCGTGCGCTCAGGACCTGGGCGCCGGTCACGGGAAGTAGCCGTCGAAGGTCCGCTGGAACTCCCAGTTCGCGAACCGGTCCCAGTTGATCGACCAGGTCATCAGGCCGCGCAGGGCGGGCCAGGTGCCATGGGTGGTGTACGAGCCGCAGTTGGTCTTCTTGGTCAGGCAGTCCAGCGCCTTGGTGACCTCGCCGGGGGAGACATAGCCGTTGCCCGCGTTGACCGAGGCGGGCATACCGATGGCGACCTGTTCGGGGCGCAGCGGCGGGAAGACGTTGTTCTGGTTGCCCGCCACCGGGAAGCCGGTGAGCAGCATGTCGGTCATGGCGATGTGGAAGTCGGCGCCGCCCATGGAGTGGTACTGGTTGTCCAGGCCCATGATCGGGCCCGAGTTGTAGTCCTGGACATGCAGCAGGGTGAGGTCGTCGCGCAGGGCGTGGATGACCGGGAGGTAGGCGCCCGCGCGCGGGTCCTGGCCGCCCCAGGGGCCGGTGCCGTAGTACTGGTAGCCGAGCTGGACGAAGAACGTCTCCGGGGCCATGGTCAAAATGAAGTCGGCGCCGTACTTGGCCTTGAGGGTCTTCACCGCCGAGATGAGGTTGACGACCACCGGGGTGGTGGGGTTCTTGAAGTCGGTGTCGTTGGCGTTCAGGGACAGCGAGTGGCCCTCGAAGTCGATGTCGAGGCCGTCGAGCCCGTACTCGTCGATGATCTTCGAGACGGAGCTGACGAACATGTCCCGGGCGGCGGTGGTGGTGAGCTGCACCTGGCCGTTCTGTCCGCCGATGGAGATCAGCACCTTCTTGCCCGCCGCCTGCTTGGCCTGGATGGCGGCCTTGAAGTCGGCGTCGCTCTCCACGTTCGGGCAGGCGGTCACCGGGCAGCGCTGGAAGCGGATGTCTCCGGAGGTGACCGAGGTGGGCTCGCCGAAGGCGAGGTCGATGACGTCCCAGCTGTCGGGGACGTCCGCGAGCCGGGTGTAGCCGGAGCCGTTGGCGAAGCTGGCGTGGAGATAGCCGACCAGGGCGTGCGGGGGCAGTTGGCCCGGGTTGGTGCCGCCCCCGGCGGTGGTGGTGGCCGCGACCGCCGTCGAACGGGCCGACTCCCCGGCGTCGTTGACCGCGGTGACCTGGAAGGAGTACGCCGTGGAGGCGGTCAGTCCGCTGATAGTGGCGGAGGTCCCGGTGGCCGTCTGGACGCGGACGCCGTCGCGGTAGACCGCGTAGCTGGTGGCGCCGGTCACCGCGGTCCAGGACAGGGCGACGCTGGACGAGGTGATCGTCCCGGCCCTCAGCCCGGTCGGCACGGCGGGCGGCTGGCCGGGGTCCACTCCCGGGCCGACCAGGGTGATGTCGTCGGCGTGGTAGGCGGGGGTGCCGTACCAGCCGTGGGTGTAGACGGTGACCCGGGTGGTGGAGGGGCCGGTGCGGAAGGTGGTGGAGAGCTGCTGCCAGCTCGGCGCGTTCTGGGTCCAGGTGGACACATCGGTGGTGCCGGTGCCGCTGGCGCCGAGATAGACGTACGAGCCCTGGACATGGCCGGTCAGCGTGTACTGGGAGTTGGGCTGCACGTTCACGGTCTGCGAGCAGCGGGCGTTGTCGCTGCCCGCCGGAGTGGCGCGCAGGGCCGAACTGCCGCTGCGCACGGGGCTGTTGACCGTGGTCCCGTTGGTGCAGGTCCAGTTGGCGAGGCCGGACTCGAAGCCGCCGTTGCGGGCCAGGTCCACATCGGCGGCGACGGCGGCCGAGGTGATCCCGGAGGCGGCGAGCGCGGCGGTGGTGAGCAGGGCGAGCAGGGCGCGGCGGACGAGGGATCTGGGGCGGGCAGGGCGGGAGCCGCGTGACGCATGTGGTGTGTGTGGCGTGCATGGCGTGTGTGCTGTGTGTGCTGTGCGATCCACGAGTGCCTCCGAACGAGGGGAGAGCGCGGGGAGAGCGAGGGAGAGCGCGGGAAAGAGGGCAGGGCGGAGCGGAGGACCGGCGTGTGCGGCGCGGTCGGCGCGGGTGTGGTGCGTGGAGGGAGCGCACACAATTTGGTCCAGACCAATTGGGTTGTCAAGACCCCGCGGCTCCACCGGCATCGCGCGGCGCCGCTTTCCCGCCCCCGCGGTGGCCGTCCGGGCGCGGAGAAGCCCGGCCCCCTCGCGGGGACCGGGCTCGTCCTCGGGTGTCCGGCCCCTGGACCTGGACGGGACACCGTGGTCGACGGGTCCGATGGACCCGGCTCGACCGGCTCGACCGGCTCGACTGGCCCCCGCTCAGCCGTCCCGGTCCCGGTCGCGATCCCGGTCACGATCCCATCCGTGTTCCCGGTCCCGGTCCCGGTCGCGGTCCCATCCGTGTTCCCGGTCGCGATCCCGGTCGCGATCACGTTCCACCGCAAGGCCCGCCGCCGCCTCGTGCATCGCCAGTTCCAGCAGCGCCGGGTCGGTGAGCGTGCCGGAGCCGTCCGGCGTCACCAGCCAGCGCACCCCGCCGGTGGCCCGGCCGGGGTACGGGACCACGATCCAGGTCCCGGCGCCCGCCGTGCGGACACCGGTGCCGATCCAGCGGGCCGCGGTGCCGGGCGGCACCAGGAAACCCATCCGGGCGTCGCCGAAGTCGGCCAGCACCGGACCGGGCCGGTCCAGGATGCGGGAGAGCACATCCAGGGTCGGATAGCCCAGCTCGCCCGGCAGGATCAGGACGTCCCAGGCCCGGCCCGCCGGAAGCAGCGCCACCCCCAGGGGGTTGCGCTCCCACTCCCAGCGGCAGGACTCAGGATCGGGTGCGACGGATGCCAGCCATTCGACCGCCGTCTTGGCACCTGTCATGACAAAGACCTCCCTCTTGTCGTACGACGCGCTCGCGTCAGGGATAAGAGGGAGGTCCTGGCCTGGCATTACGCCGATTGGGCCGACTCGTTGGAGTGAGCCGGATCACATCAGCAAACGATGTGGCGCCGGGGTCGGCCGGCTTCCGTCAGCTGTCGAAGCCCAGCCCCAGCCGGTCCATCGTCTTCAGCCACAGATTGCGCCGCCCGCCCCGCTCGTCCGCGCGGGCCAGCGACCACTTGGTGAGCGCGATCCCGGTCCAGGCGAACGGCTCCGGCGGGAACGGCAGCGGCTTCTTGCGGACCATCTCCAGCTCGGTCCGCTCGGTCCGCTCCCCCGCCAGCAGATCCAGCATCACATCGGCGCCGAACCGGGTGGCCCCGACCCCGAGGCCGGTGTAGCCCGCCGCGTACGCCACCTTGCCCTGGTGGGCGGTGCCGAAGAACGCCGAGAAGCGCGAGCAGGTGTCGATCGCGCCGCCCCAGGCGTGGGTGAAGCGCACCCCCTCCAGCTGCGGGAAGCAGGTGAAGAAGTGCCCGGCGAGCTTGGCGTAGGTCTCCGGCCGGTCGTCGTACTCGGCGCGCACCTGCCCGCCGTAGGGATAGATGGCGTCGTAGCCGCCCCACAGGATGCGGTTGTCGGCGGAGAGCCGGAAGTAGTGGAACTGGTTGGCGGAGTCGCCGAGGCCCTGCCGGTTCTTCCAGCCGATCGCGCCGAGCTGCTCGGCGGTGAGCGGCTCGGTCATCAGGGCGTAGTCGTAGACCGGGACCGTGTACGCCCGGACCCGCTTGACCAGGTTGGGGAAGATGTTGGTGCCCAGCGCCACGTTGCGGGCCCGGATCGAGCCGTACGGGGTGCGCACGGCCATCCCGGCGCCGTACGGCTTCAGGTCGAGGGCGGGGGTGTGCTCGTAGATCCGGACGCCGAGTCCGGCGCAGGCCCGCTTGAGGCCCCAGGCCAGCTTGGCCGGATGGACCATGGCGACGCCCCGGCGGTCGTACAGCCCCGCCTGGAAGGTCGGGGAGTCGACCTGGGCCCGGACCTGGTCCGCGTCCAGCAGGTCGAGGCCGTCGGCGAGGCCCTCGCGCTCCAGCTCCTGGTACCAGTCGCGCAGCTCCCACGCCTGGTAGGTCTCGGTGGCGACATCGATCTCACCGGTGCGCTCGAACTCGCAGTCCAGGGAGTAGCGGGCGACCGCCGCCTCGATCTCGTCGAGGTTGCGGGCGCCCAGCTCCTCCAGCCGGTGGATCTCGTCGGGCCACCGGGTCAGCCCGTTGGACAGCCCGTGGGTGAGGGAGGCGGCGCAGAAACCGCCGTTGCGGCCCGAGGCGGCCCAGCCGATCTCCCGGCCCTCGACCAGGACGACATCCCGGCCGGGGTCGCGCTCCTTGGCGATCAGCGCGGTCCACAGTCCGCTGTACCCACCGCCGACGACCAGCAGATCGCAGGTCTCGGCGCCGGTGAGGGCGGGCTCGGGGCGCGGGCGGCCGGGGTCGTCCAGCCAGTACGGGACCGGCTGGACGTCCGCGAGGGATTTCGTCCAGGTGCTGCCACGGCTCATGGCTCCAGCGGCCATGATTTCAACTCCCTACAGGGCTTACGAGACGTAAGGACGTGATTCAGGAAAGGCCGCCGAAGAAGGTCACGCCTTCTGCTTCTTGCGGCGGTTGCCGATGACCATGGAGGCCACGACCAACAGTACGGCGATCAGGAACATGGCCGTACCGATGACATTGATCTGAACGGGCGTACCGCGCTGTGCCGAGCCCCAGACGAACATGGGGAAGGTGACGGTCGAGCCCGCGTTGAAATTGGTGATGATGAAATCGTCGAAGGACAGCGCGAAGGCCAGCAGCGCGCCCGCCGCGATACCCGGCGCCGCGATCGGCAGGGTGACCCGCAGAAAGGTCTGGACGGGACCGGCGTAAAGATCCTGCGCGGCCTGCTCCAATCGGGGGTCCATCGACATCACGCGCGCCTTGACCGCCGTCACCACAAAGCTCAGGCAGAACATGATGTGGGCGATGAGAATGGTCCAGAAGCCGAGCTGGATGCCCATGTTCAGGAACAGGGTGAGCAGCGAGGCGGCCATGACCACCTCGGGCATCGCCATCGGCAGGAAGATCAGCGAGCTGACCGCGCCGCGCGCCCGGAACCGGTAGCGGACCAGCGCGAAGGCGATCATCGCGCCGAGCACGGTGGCGCCGATGGTGGCCCACAGGGCGATCTGGAGGCTGAGCGAGAGCGAGCCGCACATGTCGGCGACCCCGCACGGGTCCTTCCAGGCGTCCAGCGAGAATTCCTGCCACTCGTAGTTGAAGCGGCCCTTCGGTTTGTTGAAGGAGAAGACCGTGACGATCACGTTCGGAAGAAGGAGATATCCGAGGGTGATCAGTCCCGCGATGACGACGAAACGGCGCTTGAGCCAGTTGACGAAGGCCATTTAAACCAGATCCTCCGTGCCGGACCTACGGATGTACAGCGTCACCATGAGCAGGATCGCGAACATCAGGACGAACGACAGCGCGGCGGCCGTCGGGTAATCCAGGATCCGCAGGAACTGGGTCTGGATGACATTGCCGATCATGCGGGTGTCGGTCGAGCCGAGCAGATCGGCGTTGACATAGTCGCCGGTGGCCGGGATGAAGGTCAGCAGGGTGCCGGAGACCACACCGGGCATGGACAGCGGGAAGGTGACCTTGCGGAAGGTGGTGAAGGGACGGGCGTAGAGATCCCCGGCCGCCTCGTGCAGCCGTCCGTCGATCCGCTCCAGCGAGGTGTAGAGGGGAAGGATCATGAACGGCAGGAAGTTGTAGGTCAGACCGCAGATCACCGCGAGCGGGGTGGCGAGCACCCGGTCCCCGGCGGTCATCCCGAGCCAGCTCGTCACATCGAGGATGTGCAGCGAGTTCAGCGCGCTGACCACCGGTCCGGTGTCGGCGAGGATGGTCTTCCAGGCCAGGGTGCGGATCAGGAAGCTGGTGAAGAACGGGGCGATCACCAGGATCATGATCAGGTTCCGCCAGCGGCCCGCCCGGAAGGCGATCAGATACGCCAGCGGATAGCCGAGCAGCAGACAGAGCACGGTCGCGGACCCGGCGTAGAGCACCGAGCGCAGGAACTGCGGCCAGTACTCGGAGACCGCGTCCCAGTAGGTCGCGAAGTGCCAGGTGACCTGGTAGCCGTCCTCCAGGGAGCCGGTCTGCACCGAGGTCGACGCCTGGTACACCATCGGCAGCGCGAAGAAGACGACCAGCCACAGCAGTCCGGGCAGCAGCAGAAGGTACGGCGTCCAGCGGCCCCGCTTGCGGGGCGGCCTGGCCGGGGTCTCGGGCGCCGCCGGTGCGGGCGCCTCGGCGAGGGTCGTCGCCATCAGACCTCTTCCTCGACCTTCTCGACGCCCGCATCGATGTCCTGCGCGGCGTCGAGGCCGAAGGTGTGCGCCGGGTTCCAGTGCAGGACGACCTCGGCGCCGGGCACCAGCCGGGGGTCGCGGTCGACGTTCTGGACGTAGACGGCGAGTTCCGGGCAGGCGGGGCTGTCCACCACGTACTGGGTGGAGACGCCGATGAAGCTGGCGTCGGCGATGGTGCCGGTGAGGCGGTTGCGGCCGGCCGGGATGTCGTCCGCGTCGGCGGCGTGGGCGAGGGAGATCTTCTCCGGGCGGACCCCGAGCAGCACTGTGCCGCCGGTGGTGGCGGGGGCGGAGTTCCGGGCGCCGGGCAGGGTGAGCCTGCCGCCGCCCGCCTTGAGCACGATGTCGTCGCCGGAGCGGCCGTCCACCTCGGCCTCGATGAGGTTGGAGGTGCCGAGGAAGTTGGCGACGAACGTGGTGCGCGGGTTCTCGTAGAGGTCGGCGGGGGCGCCGAGCTGCTCCACGCGGCCCGCGTTCATCACGGCGACCGTGTCGGCCATGGTCATGGCCTCCTCCTGGTCGTGTGTGACATGCACGAAGGTGATGCCGACCTCGGTCTGGATGCGCTTCAGCTCCAGCTGCATCTGGCGGCGCAGCTTGAGGTCGAGGGCGCCGAGCGGCTCGTCCAGGAGCAGCACCTTGGGGTGGTTGATCAGGGCGCGGGCGACCGCCACGCGCTGCTGCTGGCCACCGGAGAGCTGGTGCGGCTTCTTGCGGGCCTGCTCGCCGAGCTGGACCAGGTCGAGCATCTCCTCGACCTGCTTCTTCACGCTCTTGATGCCGCGCCGGCGCAACCCGAAGGCCACGTTCTCGAAGATGTCCAGGTGCGGGAAGAGCGCGTAGGACTGGAAGACCGTGTTGACCGGCCGCTTGTAGGGCGGCAGCCGGGTCACGTCCTGGTCCCCGAGGTGGACGGTGCCGCCGCTGGGCTCCTCCAGACCGGCGATCATGCGCAGGGTGGTGGTCTTGCCGCAGCCCGAGGCACCGAGCAGGGCGAAGAAGGAGCCCTGCGGCACGGTCAGGTCGAGCGGATGCACGGCGGTGAAGGAGCCGTACGTCTTGCTGATACCGGTGAGGCGGACGTCGCCGCTGCTGTCTGTCGTCGTCATCGTCTCGTCACGCCCCTGTGAGCTTCGCGAACTTCTCTTCGTACGCCGTCTCCTCGTCCTCGCTGAGCGAGCGGAACGAGCGGGACTTGGCGGCCATCTCCTGATCGGGAATGATCAGCGGGTTGTTCGCCGCGTCCTCGTCGATCTTGGCGAGTTCCGCCTTGACGCCGTCCACCGGGCACACGAAGTTGATGTACGCGGCGAGCTGGGCGGCCGGGCCGGGCTCGTAGTAGTAGTCGATGAGTTTCTCGGCGTTGGTCTTGTGCCGGGCCTTGTTGGGGACCAGCAGGTTGTCCGACGACGTCATATAGCCGCTGTCGGGGATGACGAAGTCCACGTCCGGGTTGTCCGCCTTGAGCTGGACGACGTCCCCGGCCCAGGCGACACACGCGGCGAGGTCGCCCTTGGTCAGGTCGGAGGTGTAGTCGTTGCCGGTGAAGCGGCGGATCTGGCTGTTGTCGACGGCCTTCTGGAGCCTGGCGATCGCGGCGTCGAAGTCGTCGTCGGTGAACTTCCCGGGGTCCTTGCCCAGGTCGAGCAGGGCCAGGCCCATGGTGTCGCGCATCTCGGAGAGCAGTCCGACCCGGCCCTTGAGCTTGGGGTTGTCCAGCAGGTCGGACAGCGAGGCGACCTCGATGCCGTCGAGCGCCTTGCGGTTGAAGGCGATGACGGTGGAGATGCCCTGCCAGGGGTACGAGTAGGCGCGGCCGGGGTCCCAGTCGGGGTTGCGGAACTGGGCGGACAGGTTGGTGTACGCGTGCGGCAGGTTCGCCGGGTCCAGCTTCTGCACCCAGCCGAACCGGATCAGCCGGGCGGCCAGCCAGTCGGTCACGCAGATCAGATCGCGGCCGGTGTCCTGACCGGCCGCGAGCTGCGGCTTGATCTTCCCGAAGAACTCGACGTTGTCGTTGACGTCCTCGGTGTACTTGACCGAGATCCCGGTGCGCTTCTTGAACGCTTCGAGCGTGGGACGGCCCTTGCCGCTCTCGTCGACATCCATGTACTCGGTCCAGTTGGAGAAGTTGACGGTCTTCTCCTTAGCCGAGTGGTCCTCGGACGACACCCCGGCGGTCTTGGCGGCCGGGGGGATGCCGCACCCGCTCAGCGCTCCGAGGCCGCCGAGCGCCAGCGCGCCACCGGTGGAGGCGCGCAGCAGCGAACGGCGGCTGAGGGACGCCCGGCCGCGGCCGAGGCCGCGCCGCATGGCGGCCACCCGGGCCGGTGACAGGCGGTCGGGCTCGTACTGCTCCATGCGCGTATTGCCCTTTCGGGAGGTGGGCGGCCGTGGTCGCCGGCCGGATTCGCTATCGGTCCCCGAAGATCGTGCGGTGCCAGTCCTTGCGGGCCACCGCGGTGTTGTCGAACATCACATGCTTGATCTGGGTGTACTCCTCGAAGGAGTACGCGGACATGTCCTTGCCGAAGCCGGACGCCTTGTAGCCGCCGTGCGGCATCTCGCTGATGATCGGGATGTGGTCGTTGACCCAGACGCAGCCCGCCTTGATCTCACGGGTGGCGCGGTTGGCGCGGAACACATCGCGGCTCCAGGCGGAGGCGGCGAGGCCGTACGGGGTGTCGTTGGCGAGCTGGATGCCCTCGTCGTCGGTGTCGAAGGGCAGCACGACGAGGACGGGCCCGAAGATCTCGGACTGGACGATCTCACTGTCCTGGGCCGCGTCGGCGACGAGCGTGGGCCGATAGTACGCGCCGCGCTCCAGATCGCCCAGGGGAGCTTCACCGCCGGTGACGACCCGGGCGTAGGACCGGGCCCGGTCGACGAATCCGGCCACCCGGTCGCGCTGGACACGCGAGATCAGCGGGCCGAGGTCGGTACCGGCGGCGAACGGGTCGCCGAGCCGTACGGAGGCCATCAGCTCGGCGGTGCGGGCGACGAACGCCTCGTACAGCGGGCGCTGGACGTAGGCGCGGGTGGCGGCGGTGCAGTCCTGGCCGGTGTTGATCAGGGCTCCGGCGACGGCTCCGTTGGCGGCGGCCTCCAGGTCGGCGTCGTCGAAGACCACGAAGGGGGCCTTGCCGCCCAGCTCCAGGTGGAGGCGCTTGACGGTGGCGGTGGCGACCTCGGCGACCCGCTTGCCGACGGCGGTGGAGCCGGTGAAGGAGGTCATGGCCACATCGGGGTGGCCGACCAGGTGCTCACCGGCCTCCTTGCCGGTGCCGGTGACGATATTGATCACCCCGTCGGGGATCCCGGCGTCGGTGGCGGCCTGCGCGAACAGCAGCGAGGTCAGCGGGGTCAGCTCGGCGGGCTTGAGCACGATGGTGTTGCCCGCGGCGATGGCCGGGAGGATCTTCCAGGCGGCCATCTGGAGCGGATAGTTCCAGGGCGCGATGGAGCCGACCACCCCGATCGCCTCACGGCGGACGTAGGAGGTGTGGTCGCCGGAGTACTCACCGGCGGACTGCCCCTGGAGATGGCGGGCGGCACCGGCGAAGAACGCGGTGTTGTCGACGGTGCCCGGCACATCGAACTCGCGGGTCAGCTTGAGCGGCTTGCCGCACTGGAGGGACTCCGCGCGGGCGAAGTCCTCGGCGCGCTCGGCGAGGACGGCGGCGAAGCGGTGCAGCGCGTCCGAACGCTCGCCCGGGGTGGCGCCGGACCAGCCCGGGAAGGCGGCTCTGGCGGCGGCGACGGCCGCGTCCACGTCGTCGGGACCGGCCAGGTCGTAGCGGTACACCTCCTCGCCGCTCGCGGGGTCCACGACCGCGAAGGTGCGGCCTGAGGTGCCCTTCGTGAGGCGGCCCGCGATGAACTGCGCGCCGTCCGCGAAGCGCTCCTGGGCGGGGAACCGTTCCGGGGTGGTCTTGCCCGGGTTGTGCATGTCGCTCTCCTCCGCCTTCGCCCCGCTTCGCTGCGGGGTGGGTGGCGTAGCTCCAGCTCGATTTGAGTGCCGATCCTGACAGAGGGACGGGAGGCCAACAAGTGATTCCGTTGTTGCCTTTTGGTTACGCAACGGAATCTGTCGACCAGGTGTCGAGTCCACCAGGAAAAGGCAGGACGGAGTGTCCGTGGTGCGTGCCAGACTCGCGTGCATGACGAGGATCATGGGAACGGCAGACGGGCGGGACGCCCTGGTCAGCGCGGTCCGGGCGGGGGCGAGGCCGCGCTATCTGGCCTTCTGGGGGAACCAGCCGCTGCCGGACGGACGGCTCGGCGCGAGCTGTCTCAGCCAGTGGTGGCCGTCACCGTTCGTGGTGGACGAGGTGCGGTACGCGACCGCGGAGCACTGGATGATGGCGGCGAAGGCACGGCTGTTCGCGGATTCCGAGGGGGAGCGGCGGGTCCTGGCGGCCGGGCATCCGGCGGAGGCCAAGAAGGCGGGGCGGCTGGTGCGCGGCTTCGACGAGAGCGTGTGGCTGCGCGAGCGGCTGCGGATCGTGACCGAGGGCAGTGTCCACAAGTTCGCCTCGGACCCGGCGCTGCGCGCGTATCTGCTGGGCACCGGGGACCGGGTGCTGGTGGAGGCCAGTCCGGTGGACCTGGTGTGGGGCGTCGGGTGGACCGCGAAGGACCCGGAGGCGGAGGACCCGGAGCGCTGGCGGGGGCTGAACCTGCTGGGCTTCGCACTGATGGCGGCGCGGCAGCGGCTGCGGGCCGCCTAGCGGTACGGGAAGCGGTACAGGGAGCTGAGCGGCCACGGGCCGCTGGCCGGTGATAGCGGTACGGGAGCGGCTGCCGGCCGCTGGCCGGTAATAGCGGGACGGGAGCCGCGCCCGGCGGTCCTGGGAGAAGGACAGCGGGCCCCGCGCGTCCGGTCGGCGGGGCCCGGCAGATGTCAGATCACGCTCATGAAGCTCGCGAACACCACGAAGCCCAGCACCGGCAGGATCACCGTCGCCACGATGCCGCAGACCAGCCCCGCGGTCGCCGCGCCCTTGTTGGTGGCCTCGCCCCGGATCGCCTTGCCGCGCCCGACGGCGCCGAAGATGATCGCCAGGATGCCGAGGACGACCCCGATGAACCACATGAAGAAGGTCAGGCTGCACACCACGCCGATGATGCCGAGCACCAGACCGGTGGTGCCCATGCCGTTGCTCGGCTGGACCTGCATCACATAGCCGGCCGCCTGCGGATAGCCGACGGGCGGGGCGGGCGGATAGGCGGCCGGCGGGTACGCGGCCTGCGGGTAGCCGTAGACCGGGGGGTTCTGGGGCTGCCCGTACGCCGGGGGCGGTGGAGGCTGCTGCGGAGGCTGCGGAGGTCCGAACTCACCTGGATGGGAACCGGGATTGGTATCGGACATGGAATCGTCTCCCCTCGTCGACCGACAAGGCATCGTAGTGGCCGCGCGGACCACCCGGGGTGCGGATGCCGTGACGGTTTCCGGCCGGTTCGACGGACCGGGCTCAGTGACCCCGGGTGATGTCCAGAGGTGCGCTGTAGGCCCCGTAGTACGGGTCGTCGTAGTACGGGTCCTCCTCCTCGAACTCGCTGATCGCGGTGGCGAAACCGACGATCAGCAGGACGATCGTGGCAACCCCGAGGATCAGGCCGATGATGCCGGTGATCAGTCCCGCCTGTGCCTGGCCGCGGTTGTCGGCGATGCCCTGCTCGGCCCGCTTCTTGCCCTTGATGCCGAAGACGATCGCGAGGATGCCGAGGATCACCGAGACCACGCCGTACACACAGAACAGACAGCAGGCCAGGATGCCGAGCACCATCGCGGCGGTGCCCATGCCGTTCTGCGGGGGCATCAGGGCGCCGGGGTAGCCGTAGCCGCGCAGCGGGTAGTCGCCCTGCGGGTAACCGGCGCCGGGGTAGCCGTAGCCCCCGGCGGCACCGGGCCCGGCGGGCGGCGGCGGTACGGCACCGGCGCCGGTGGTGTCGTACGGGGCGTGGCCCGCGGTGTCGTACGGCGACGGGCCACCCGGGGCGGCGGGCGGCGGGAAGCCGGCCGCGGGCATCGCGGCCATGGTCGCCTGGTCGTGCACGGAGGGCGGCGGAGGGCCGCTCGGGCGGTCCGCGTCGCCGGGCTGCCGGTGCTCCGGCGGCGCCCAGGGGTCGTAGCCGCCGTTCCCGTCGGTCCCGCCCGGCGTCTTCGGGTCCGTCATGTCCCGCCCCCCTGAGTCGTTCGTCCCGGCCATGCTACGGCCTCGTCCGGCGCGCCCCGCGGCCGGTCCCGAACGCGTGATCGCTCGCCCGGAACGACGGCAGGGACCCCTCGCGCGGTTCCGTCCTACGATGTCCCTGCCACATGATCAGCCGATCACCCGCGCCGCACCCCCACCGGGGTGCCCGGCGCCCTTCCCGGGGAGGCCCCGATGACCCAGCAGCACTCCGCTTTCGGCGCCGGTGACGCGCGCGACCCGCGCGCCTTCATCGCCGGACTGCCCAAGGCCGAACTCCATGTCCACCACGTGGGCTCCGCCTCCCCCCGGATCGTCTCCGAACTGGCCGCCCGGCACCCCGACTCCGCCGTCCCCACCGATGTCGAGGCGCTCGCCCGCTACTTCACCTTCACGGACTTCGCGCACTTCATCGACGTGTATCTGTCCGTCGTGGACCTGATCCGCACCCCGGAGGACGTCCGGCTGCTGACCTTCGAGGTGGCCCGTGAACTGGCCCGCCAGCAGGTGCGGTACGCGGAGCTGACCATCACCCCGTTCTCCTCCACCCGGCGCGGCATCGACGAGCGGGCGTTCATGGACGCCATCGAGGACGCCCGCAAGGCGGCCGAGGCGGAGTTCGGGACGGTGCTGCGCTGGTGCTTCGACATCCCCGGCGAGGCGGGTCTGGAGGCCGCCGAGGAGACCGTGCGCCTCGCCACCGACGACCGGCTGCGCCCGGAGGGCCTGGTCTCCTTCGGGCTCGGCGGGCCCGAGATCGGCGTACCGCGCCCGCAGTTCAAGCCGTACTTCGACCGCGCCATCGCGGCCGGGCTGCGGTCGGTGCCGCACGCGGGCGAGACGACCGGGCCGGAGACGGTGTGGGACGCCCTGACCCATCTGCGCGCCGAGCGCATCGGACACGGCACCAGCTCCGCGCAGGACGAGAAGCTGCTCGCGCATCTCGCCGAGCACCGGATCGCGCTGGAGGTCTGCCCGACCTCCAACATCGCCACCCGCGCGGTGGCCACGCTGGACGAGCACCCGGTCAAGGAGTTCACCCGGGCCGGAGTGCTGGTGACGATCAACTCCGACGACCCGCCGATGTTCGGCACGGACCTGAACACCGAGTACGCGGTCGCCGCCCGGCTGCTCGACCTGGACGAGCGCGGTATCGGCGACCTCGCGAAGAACGCGGTCGAGGCGTCCTTCCTGGACCGCGCGGGCAAGGACCGGATCACGGCGGAGATCGACACGTACGTGGCGAGCTGGACGCCCCGGCCCGCCGTCTGACGGCACCGGCGGCCGGGAGGCGCGGCCGGTGGTCACAATGGGGGGTATGCAGAACGTGACCGCCGTGGCCCACCGCGGTGACCCCTACCGTGCCCGCGAGAACACCCTCGACTCCCTGCGTTCCGCGCTCCGCCGGGGCGCGGACGCCGTGGAGGTCGATGTCCGGCTGACCCGGGACGGCGTGCCCGTGCTGCTGCACGACGCGACGCTGTCCCGGCTGTGGGAGCACGACCGCCCGCTGGCCGAACTGACCGCCGACCAGGTCGCGGAGGTGACGGCGGGCGGTGTCCCCACGCTCGCCGAGGCGCTGGCCGCGACCGGTGACGCCCGGCTGATGCTGGATCTGCCGGGGCTGGCGGACGTCCGGGCGGCCCGCCGGATCGTCGGTGCGGTACGGGAGGCGGGAGCCGCCGACCGGGTGTACTACACGGCGGACGCCCAGGCGATGCTGGCGGTCCGCGCCGCCGACGCGGGCGCGGAGATCGCACTGACCCGGACGACCCTGGCGCCGCCGAGGGCGGGACTGCTGGCGGCGATCCGGCCGCGCTGGCTCAACTACCGCTTCACCCTGCTCGATCACGATCTGGTGGCCCGGCTCCACCATGACGGGGTGCTGGTCTCGACCTGGACCCCGGACACCCGCCGCTCGATGCGCCGCCTGATCCGGATGGGCGTGGACTCGATCACGACCAACCGGGTGGATGTGCTGTGCGCGGTGCGGGGCGAGGGTCTTCCTGGGGCGCCTTGATCCTCAGGGGGTTGTGATCCCTAGGGGTGTTCCCTGCGGGGTGCGGTGAGCGGGGCCCGGTGCGGGTCAGGGGACCGTCAGGGGCGCGAGCCCTTCCCGGTGACGATCCGGGCCGTGCCGTACGCCCGGAGGATGATCGCGTCCCCTCCACCGCGATCCTCCGGAGCCGTCCCATGTCGAAGTCGCCCGTGGCGCGCCGCCGTTCGTCCGTGCTCGCCGTCACCGCCGCCGCGCTCGCCCTCACGCTGGGGGCGGGCGCGGGCGCGGTCGCCGTACCCGCCACTGCCGTGCAGCGCTGTTCCGCCGAGGCCGGGACGGGGCCGGACATCGCCGGTCTCACCCGGGAACTGGCCGCGCTGCCGGACGCGATGGCGACCGCCGCGACCGTACGGGTGGGCGGGAACTGCGCGTGGCGCGGGTCGGGCGGGGTGCGCGAGGTCCGCACCGGGTCCCCCGCGCTGGCGGACGGGCGCTTCCGGGCCGGGTCGGTCACCAAGGTGGTGACGGCGGCGCTGGTGCTGCGGCTGGTGGCGGAGGGCCGGATCAGTCTGGACGGCACGGTCCAGCGGTATCTGCCGGGGCTGCTGTCCGCGGAGTTCGGGCCGGTCACCGTACGGCAGTTGCTGAACTACACCAGTGGGCTGCGGCCGGGGGCCGCGCAGCCGGGCGGGACGGTGGACGAGAGCTATCCGCACCGGTTCGAGACGGTGACCCCCGAGGAGGTGGTGGCCGCGTCGGTCGCCGCGGGCCCGGAGGCCGCCCCGGGGCAGGTCCAGCGGTACGGGAACATCTCGTACACCGTGCTGGGGATGCTGGTCGAGAAGGTCACCGGGGACGCGTACGCGCGGCAGGCGCGGAAGCTGGTGTTCCGGCCGCTGGGGATGCGGCACAGCTCCTTCCCGGCCGGGACCGATCCGCGGGTACGGGGACCGCACAACCGGGGGTACGACGTGATCGGCGGGACGCTGACCGATGTCACCGAGTGGAACATGGCGGACCGCTGGGCGGCCGGTGACCTGATCTCGACGACGGCCGATCTGGAGCGGCTGGTCCAGGGGCTGTTCGGCGGGCGGCTGCTGCCGGAGCGGCTGGTGGACGAGATGCTCACCGTGCCCCGGGTGGAGCGGGGCACGGCCCGGTACGGGATGGCCTTCGAGCGGTTCCCGGCCGGGGGCGTGGAGTACTGGGTGAAGTCCGGGTCCCGGCCGGGGTACGCGACGGCCGTCGCCGCGACCCGGGATCTGACCCGGACGTTCGTGTACTCGGTCAACGCGACGGACGCCAAGGAGGAGTCGGGCGCGGTGCCCCAGCGCTTCGGCCTCCCTGCGCTGCGGCCCTGAGGGGGACATGTGCGGGGCCGCGCAGGCGGCGGCGCCCCGGTCCGCAGGGGACCGGGGCGCCGGAGGGCCAGGGCGGGTGGCCCGCCGTCAGCCGGTAGGCCGGGGCGGGCGAGCCGTCGTCAGCTCGTGGGCCGGAAGCCTCGCAGCCTGAGCGAGTTGCCGACCACGAAGACCGACGAGAAGGCCATCGCCGCGCCCGCGATCATCGGGTTGAGCAGCCCCGCCGCGGCCAGCGGCAGCGCGCCCACGTTGTAGGCGAACGCCCAGAACAGGTTGGTCCGGATGGTGCCCAGGGTCTTGCGGGCCAGCCGGATGGCGTCGGCGGCGGCCCGCAGATCGCCGCGGACCAGGGTCAGGTCACCGGCCTCGATGGCGGCGTCCGTGCCCGTGCCCATCGCCAGGCCCAGGTCGGCCTGGGCGAGCGCGGCGGCGTCGTTGACCCCGTCCCCGACCATGGCCACCGAACGGCCCTCGGCCTGGAGCCGCTTGACCACGTCGACCTTGTCCTCCGGCATCACCTCGGCGATCACCTCGTCGATGCCGACCTCCTTCGCGACCGACTCGGCGACGGCCTTGTTGTCGCCGGTCAGCAGCACCGGGCGCAGGCCCAGGGCGCGCAGCCGGGTGATGGCCTCGGCGCTGGTGTCCTTCACCGCGTCGGCGACCTCCAGGACGGCCCGTGCCTCACCGTCCCAGGCGACCGCGACGGCCGTCCGTCCGGCGGCCTCCGCCTGCTGCTTGGCGAGCTTCAGTTCGGCGGGCAGTTCCATCGCCCACTCGGCCAGCAGCTTCTCCCGGCCGACCAGCACCGCGTGGCCGTCGACCACGCCCTGGACGCCGAGTCCGGGCACATTGGCGAAGTCCTCCGGGACGGGGAGGGTGCCGGTGCGCTCGGCGGCGCCGGTGGCGACGGCCTGGGCGATGGGGTGCTCGGAGGCGTGCTCCAGGGCGCCCGCGAGCCGCAGCACGTCCTTCTCGTCGGTGCCCTCGGCGGTGCGGACGGCGAGCAGGGTCATCTTGCCGGTGGTGACCGTGCCGGTCTTGTCCAGGACGACGGTGTCGACCTTGCGGGTGGTCTCCAGCACCTCCGGGCCCTTGATCAGGATGCCGAGCTGGGCGCCGCGCCCGGTGCCGACCATCAGCGCGGTCGGTGTGGCGAGGCCCAGGGCGCAGGGGCAGGCGATGATCAGGACGGCGACGGCGGCGGTGAAGGCCGCGGCGGCACCGGCCCCGTTGCCGATCCAGAAGCCGAGGGTGGCCAGGGACAGCGCGATCACGATCGGGACGAAGACGGCCGAGATCCGGTCGGCGAGGCGCTGCGCGGCGGCCTTGCCGTTCTGCGCGTCCTCCACCAGCTTCGCCATCCGGGCGAGCTGGGTGTCGGCGCCGATCCGGGTGGCCTCGACCAGCAGCCGTCCGCCCGCGTTGACGGTCGCGCCGGTCACCCCGTCGCCGGGGCCGACCTCGACCGGCACGGACTCGCCGGTGAGCATGGAGGCGTCGACGGCCGAGGTGCCTTCGACGACCGTGCCGTCGGTGGCGATCTTCTCGCCGGGACGGACCACGAACCGGTCGCCGACCGCCAGCTCGGACACCGGGATACGGGTCTCCTGGCCGTCGCGCAGCACGGTGACGTCCTTGGCGCCCAGCTCCATCAGGGCGCGCAGCGCGGCTCCGGCCTTGCGCTTGGAGCGGGCCTCGAAGTAGCGCCCGGCCAGGATGAACGCGGTGACACCGGCCGCCGCCTCCAGATAGATGTTCCCGGCGCCGTCGCTTCGGGCGATGGTCAGCTCGAAGGGGTGGGTCATGCCGGGTGTCCCGGCGGTGCCGAAGAACAGCGCCCACAGGGACCAGATCATCGCGGCCGACGTACCGACCGAGATCAGGGTGTCCATGGTGGCGGCGCCGTGCCGGGCGTTGGTCCAGGCGGCCTTGTGGAACGGCCAGGCCGCGTAGACCACGACGGGGGCGGCCAGGGTGAGGGACAGCCACTGCCAGTACTCGAACTGGAGGGCCGGGACCATCGCCATGGCGATCACCGGGACGGACAGCACGACGGCGGTGATCAGCCGCTGGCGCAGCGGCAGCAGCTCGTCGGGCTCGTCGGCGTCCCCCGCGTCCGCGCCGCCCGTGCCGCCGGTGCGCGGGGGCTCGGGCTTGCGCGCGGTGTAGCCGGTGGCCTCGACGGTGGCGATCAGGTCGGCGACCTCGGTCCCGTCGGCGTAGCTGACCTTGGCTTTCTCGGTGGCATAGTTGACGGTCGCGGTGACGCCGTCCATGCGGTTGAGCTTCTTCTCGATGCGCGCCGCGCAGGAGGCACAGGTCATCCCGCCTATCGCGAGTTCGACCTCGGTGGCACCGGGTGCTGTGGTGGGGCTCACGGCGACTTCACTCCTCTTCGCTGCTCCTGGGGCGCTCTCTCTTCACTTTATACCCCTAGGGGGTATAAGCTGTTCTCATGTATACCCCCCATGGGTATAAAAGGCAAGGCTACGACCCCAGGAGTCCACGATGAGTCCCCTCCAGAAGATCGGCACCTTCGGCGCGGCCCTCGCCGTCTGCTTCGCCGCCGCCTACGGAGTCGGCACCGCGGTCTCCCCGATCAACGCCGACCCGGAACCGGCCGCGCACACCGGCACCGGGCACGGCGGCGATCCGGAGAAGGAGACGGAGAAGGAGAAGGAGAGCGGCACCGGAGCCGGGGAGAGCGGTGGCGACACCACGCCCGGCGGCCTCCAGATCTCCCAGGACGGCTACACCCTCGATCTGACGACCCCGCGTGTCGCCGCCGACCGGCCCACCGAGCTGCGCCTGGTCATCCGGGACGAGCAGGGCCGTCCGGTCACCGGCTTCGCCGAGGAGCACGAGAAGGAACTCCATCTGATCGTCGCCTCCCGCGATCTGACCACGTTCCGCCACCTCCACCCGGACCGCGCGGCCGACGGCACCTGGAGCACCCGCACCACGCTCCCCGAGCCCGGCGGCTACCGCGTCTTCGCCGACTTCCGCCCGGCCGCCGAGCAGGAGGGCCTCACCCTGGGCGCCGACCTCGCGGTCTCGGGCGCCTACGCACCGGCCGGGCTGCCCCCGGCGAAGGCGAAGGCGACCGTCGACGGCTACGAGGTGACCCTCGGCGGCGACCTCACGGCGGGCGCCGCGAGCGACCTGACCTTCACCGTCACCCGGGACGGCGAGCCGGTCACCGATCTGCAGCCCTACCTCGGCGCCTACGGCCATCTTGTCGCCCTGCGCTCCGGTGACCTGGCGTATCTCCATGTCCACCCGCACACCGAGGCGACCGGCGACACCCCGTCCGGCACCCCGGAGGTCGCCTTCACGGCCACCGCCCCGAGCGGCGGCGCCTACCGTCTGTTCCTCGACTTCAAGGTCGACGGCGAGGTCCGGACGGCGGCGTTCACGGTGCACGCGGACGAGGCGGCGGCCTCCGGCGACACGGCGGACTCGGGCGGCTCGGAGGCCCCCGCCGGCTCGGGCGCCCCCAGCGAAGAGGCCGCGCCGCACGGCCACTGACCCGGCACGCCCCCGAGGGCCCTCGCCACCCGGCGGGGGCCCTCGGTCGTGCCGCCCGCCGGACAGGTCCCCCGCTCCCTACACTGCCGAGCACCCGGCCGCCCCGCTCCGGCCCCCGTGCCGTCCCGTCCCTCCCCGTCCCGCCCCGTCCCTCCAGGCGCCCCCACGCACCGCCCGCCCCACAGTGAGGAAAGACCATGACCTACGTCGCCACCGACCGTCCCCGCATCGGCTGGATCGGCACCGGACGGATGGGGTTCCAGCTGGCCTCGCGGCTGCTGGACGCGGGCCATGACGTGGCCGTCCAGAACCGGACCCGGGCCAAGGCGGAGCCCCTCGCCGCGCGCGGCGCCACGGTCGTCGACCGGCCCGATCAGCTGGCCGACCGGGACGTGGTGTTCGTGACGGTGTCCGCCTCCGCCGACCTCCAGGCCGTCACCACCGGACCCGGCGGTGTCCTCACCGCCGACCGCGCGCCCGGCGTGCTGATCGACAGCTCGACGGTCTCGGCGGAGGTCTCGACGCTGGTCCGGCGGGCCGCCGCCGACCGCGGCGCCGACTTCCTCGCCGCCCCGGTCAGCGGCAACCCGCAGGTGATCGCCGCCGGGAAGCTCACCGTCGCCGTCTCCGGCGACCGTCCCGTGTACGACGCCGTCGCCCCGCTGCTGGCGCTGCTGGGCCGGGGCGTCACCTATGTGGGCGAGGCCGAGACCGCCCGGCTGGTGAAGCTCGCGCACAACGTGTTCCTGGGCGTGGTGACCCAGTCCCTCGCCGAGATCACCGTCCTCGCCGAGCGGGGCGGGGTGTCCCGGGCCGCGTTCCTGGAGTTCCTGAACGACTCGGTGATGGGGTCCGTCTTCACCCGGTACAAGTCCCCGGCGCTGGTCGGCCTGGACTTCACGCCCACCTTCACCAATGTCCTGCTGCGCAAGGACTTCGACCTCGGTCTGGCCGCCGCCCGGGAGCTGGAGGTGCCGATGCCGCTCGCCGCGGCCACGGCCCAGCTGGTGCAGTCCGCGGTGGGCGCCGGACTCACCGACGACGACTTCGCCACCCTGCTGCTGGAACAGGCCCGCCGCTCCGGTCTCGCACTGGAGCCGGAGGACACCCCGGTGGACGACGGCCTCTCGTCGGCCACGGCCCCCTGAGGGCACACGCGGGCTCAGCCGCGCTGCGGGACGCCCAGTTCGAACCAGGTCGTCTTGCCCCGTCCGGCCGGTGAGCTGCCCCACGACTGGGCCAGCGCGTCCACGATGAGCATGCCCCGGCCCGACTCGGCCTGGGCGTCCCCGGTGTCGCCGGGGCCCAGGTCGGCGACCAGCAGCGGCGGCCGGGGGTCGCTGTCACGCACCTCGACCCGCAGATGGTCCGGATACTCCCGCAGCCGGACGTCGACATCGCTGTCGGCGTGCACCAGGGCGTTGGTGACCACCTCGGTGAGCAGCAGTTCCAGTTCGTCCTGGAGCCCGTCCAGCCCCCAGCCGGGCAGCAGATCCTGCATGTAGTGCCGCAGCCGCCCCACATGGCGCAGGTCGCGGCGTTGCACGAAGACCTGGGCGACCCGGCCGTACGGGCTCTCGCCGTGGCCGTCGTAGCGGACCAGCAGCAGGGCGAGGTCGTCGTCGCGCAGTGTGGCGGAGCCGGTCTCGCCGACCAGCCGGTCGGCGAGGATCTCCAGGTCCTCGTCCCGGCCGCCGACGAGGGTGGAGCGCAGCTCGGCGAGACCGCTGTCCACGTCCCGGTGGCTGAGGTCGAGCAGTCCGTCGGTGAACAGGGCGACGACGGAGCCGGGGGTGAGCGCGCACTCGGTCTGGAGGTACGTGGACTCCGGGTCCACGCCGAGCGGTGGGCCGACCCGCACCTCGCAGGTGAGGCCCAGGCCGTCGGCGTCGGTGAGGACCGGCGCGGGATGGCCGGCGGAGGCCAGGGTCGCGGTGCCGGTCTCCAGGTCGAGCCAGAGACAGCAGCAGGTGGCGAAGTGGTTGGTGTCGAGCGCGCACAGCAGCCGGTTGCTGCGGGCCAGCACCTCGGCCGGGTCGTGGCCCTCGGTCGCGTAGGCGCGGACCGCGCTGCGCAGCTGGCCCATGGTGCCGCCCGCCTCCAGGCTGTGGCCCTCGACATCGCCGATGACCAGGCCGACCCGGTCGCCGGGCAGCCGGATCATGTCGTACCAGTCGCCGCCGACCTCGGCGCCCGTGTCGGCGGGCAGATAGCGGGCGGTGGAGACGATCTCGGCGAGGTGCGGCAGGGTGCGCGGCAGCAGTCCGTGCTGCATGCTGCGGGCGATCAGGTGCTCCCGCTCATAGGCGCGGGCCCGCTGGAGGGACTGCCCGACCTGGCCCAGCATGATCATGAGGACCGAGAGATCGGCGTCGCCGAGGGTGCTGGGGCGTTCGGCGGCCAGCACACAGCAGCCGACCGCGTGGCCGTCGGCGATCAGTGGCAGGAACAGCCAGGCGCAGGAGTCGTCGTCGTAGCGGTCGAGTCCGGGGTAGGCGCGGTGCAGCGCGGTGGCGGACGGCTCGAACAGCAGCCGCAGTCCCACGGTGGCGTCGGCCTCCGGGGAGCGGCCGGTGAGGACCAGTCCGTCGAGGCCGCGCAGCTCGGTGCGGGCGAATCCGGCGGACCCGGCGATCCGCAGCCTGCCCCGCTCGGTCAGACACAGCGCCATGGCCCGGCCGCCGAACGGCCGGACCACCTCCGACAGGGTGGTGGCGAGGACGTCCCGGACGCCCTTGGCCGCGGTGAGACCGGTGGCCAGCCGCTGGAAGCGGTACAGGAACCCGGTGCTGGAGGCGGGCCCCCAGGGGGCGTCGGGGGCCGCGGGGATGAAGACGGGCGCGGGGGGCGGCTCCAGCCGGGCGCCCTGTCCGGCGAGCGCCTCCAGCTCCATCGCGAGCCGGTCGGCGGCGGCGGTCAGGAACTCCACCGTCTCGTCGGTCACTTCACGCGGCGGTGCCCAGCGCAGGGTGAGCGCGCCGAAGCGGCGCCGCTGGGTGCGCACCGGCACCGAGGCGACGACCATCGCGTACGGCACGAACTGGATCATCGCGGGCTCGCCCCGGACGAGGCCGCGGATACGTTCGTCGTCCCAGATCACGGTGTGTCCGGTGCGGTAGGCGACGGCGGACGAGTAGCGCTTGTCGTCGGCGGGCATGGCGGGGGTCAGGGTGAACCCGAGGGGGGTGTCGACGGCCATGGCGGGCAGCAGCATCGGGGTGATGGCGCTCTCGCCGTCGCCGTTCCGGTCGCTGCCGTTCTGGCCGCTGCCGTTCTGGCCGCCGCCGTTCGGGCCGTCGCCGTTCGCCCGGTCGCCCTGGCCGGTGGCGAGATAGACGGTGCTGGTGGCGGGCGCCAGCCGGGCATGGACCGAGCGCAGGGCCGTGGCCAGACAGTCGTCCCGCCGTGCGTCCAGCAGTGCCCCGCGCCGTTCGTCCCCCCTGGTGGCATCGGCCTCCATGCCCTCCATGCTATGCCCGCACGGCGGTCTCAACCCGCTGGCCGGGCGGCACGGCCCGTGCGGTGAGGTCCGTACGGCCACGGCGTCTTCCCCGTGTCCGCGGCGGGCGTCCGGCCGTGGACGGCCACCCCGGAACGCGTCCCGCCGCGCGGTCAGAGCTTGCGGACATGGCGGGCCTCCTCCGCCGAGCGGGCGGTCGCCCGCAGATCCGCGCCGGACGCGGCGGCGGCCACGGCAGCGACGGCGCCCTCCACGAACGGGGCGTCGACGATCACCACATCGGGACGCTGACGCTCCGCCAGCACCGAACGGGTCGTCAGCACCGCGCTGCCGAGGTCGGGCAGCACCAGCACACCGGCGCCCCGGTCGGCGGCCTGGATGGCGGCGCGGACCAGATCGCTGCTGGTGCCGATCCGGCCGTCGCCGGTCCCGGCCGCGATGAGAACGGGGACGGCGTCCGTCCCGATCTCCCGCACCAGCAGCCGCAGCCCGGCCGCGAGCTGCGGACTGTGGGACACGAGTACGATGCCGACGGATGCGCTCATGAACAGTCACAGTAAATCCCGGAACAACGTTCAGCAATACCGAACGGCGAGTACCGGCCTCTGAATAGCGAATCGGAGATCTCGATGGTCCAGTCCGTGCAGAGGGCAGTGCAGATCCTGCGGGAACTAGCCGCCGGCGGACCCCGGCTGGGCGTGACCGAGCTGGCCGAGCGGCTGGGCGTGGCCAAGCCGACCGTGCACGCGCTGCTGCGGACCCTGGAGATCGAGGGGCTGGTCACCCAGGACCGGGACAGCTCCAAGTACCAGCTGGGCCCCGACCTGGTGCAGCTGGGCAATGCCTATCTGGACACCCAGGAACTGAGGACCCGCTCGCTGACCTGGGCGGACGCCCTGGCGCACCGGACCGGCGAGGCGGTGTGGGTGGGGGTCCTCACCGGCGACCACGTGCTGGTCGTGCATCACGCGTTCCGCCCCGAGGGGGCCGTGCAGATCCTGGAGGTGGGCGCGAGCATCCCATGGAGCACCTGCGCCCTGGGCAAGGCCATCGCCGCGTCCCTGCCGGACGCCGGGCGGGACCGGCTGCTGGCCGGGGACCTCGCGGTGCTGACCGGCGCCAGCGTCACCGACCCGGAGCGGCTGCGGCGCGATCTGGCGGACGTGGCCCGCACCGGGTACGCGATCGAGGACCAGGAGTCGGCGATCGGGGACGCGGGCATCGCCTCGCCGGTCTTCGACCGGTCCGGCGAGGTCGCGGGGGCGATCGGGATCGTGGGCCCGGTGGAGCGGGTCCTCGACGGCCCGGCGTCCCGCCAGGACCTCGCCGTGGCGGTCCGGGAGACCGCGCGGAACCTGTCCCGTGACCTGGGCGCGTCACGTCGGGCGGCGGCGTCGGCGACGGCGACTCCGGTGGCGGCTGAACCGGCCCCGGTGCCGGGGCGGTGAAGGGGCGGGGAAGGGGCGGGGAAGGAGCGGGGAAGGCCGACGTAGGGGCGGACACGTGGGCGGAGACGAGGGGCGACGCGTGGACACGGGGGACGCACGGACGTGAGGGACCCGGCATCCCCCGTCCCGACCCTTGACAGCCGTGAAACCCGGCCTTAACTTCCGGAACAACGTTCGCCATTGATGAACGCCCGGAGCCGGACCCGACGCCCCGCCCCGGTGCCCCGGGTGTCCATGGCACCCGCTTGAGAAGGAGCCAGCGCCGTGCAGCAGCCCAGCGACACCGCCGACCGGGCGGTGCTCGAAGCCTCCTCGCGGTCCGGTGGGCAACTATGAGACGAGCCCGGACAGGGCGGGCGTCTCCCGCGCGGTGTGCCGGGCCGGGGGACGGGAGGGTCGGCCCGGGGGACGGGACGCCCCGCCCACCGCCCCGGCCGACGGCGCCCTACGCACCGAACCAGCGAACGGAGACCCCATGGACACCGACCTCGCCCGCGCCTGGGTACGGGCCATCGCCGCGGCCGTGGGCCGGCACAAGGACCACCTGACCCAGCTCGACTCCGCGATAGGCGACGCCGACCACGGGACCAACATGGACCGCGGCTTCACCGCCGCGGCCGTCGCGGTGGCCGCCGCCCCCGCCGGTACGACCGTGGGCGGGGTGCTCACCCTCACCGGCACCACCCTGATCGCCAGTATCGGCGGCGCGGCGGGTCCGCTGTACGGCGGGGCGTTCCGGGCGGTCGGCAAGGAGCTGGCCGGGCCGGTCGCCGCGCCGGAGGCGTTCGCGGCGGCGCTGGCGGCGGGGCTGGAGAGCATCCAGCGCCTTGGCACGGCCGCACCGGGCGACAAGACGATGATCGACGCCTACGCCCCCGCCGTGACCGCCTTCACCGGGGCGGCCCGCGCCGGAGCGGACTTCGCCACGTCGGCCGGGGCCGCCGCCGACGCCGCGGAGGCGGGTATGCGGGCCACGATCCCGTTGCAGGCCCGCAAGGGACGCGCCTCCTACCTGGGCGTCCGCAGCACCGGCCACCAGGACCCCGGCGCGACCTCGACGGCCCTGATCTTCCGCGCGCTGTCCGAGGTGACGACGGGCTGACCCGCCCGCCCCTTCCCGCCCGCCCCTTCCCGACCGCTGACCGCCCCTCCCTGACCGCCCCGCACGCCCACCCGACCCCTCCCCCTCCCTCCCCCTCCCTCCCCCTCCCTCCCCGTCCCTCACCCACCCGCCTCCCCCACGCGCTCGCCCGCCCTTACTCCCACTCACCCTGGAGCCACCCCATATGACCTACTTCCTCCAGAATTCGGATGCCGTACTGACCGCCGCGCGGGGCCTCGCGCTGGCGCATCCGGGGCTGATCGAGGTCCACGGCGACCCGCTCTTCCTGCGCTCCCGGGTCGCCCGGCCGGGCCGCAGCGTCGCCCTGGTCTCGGGCGGCGGCTCCGGGCACGAGCCGCTGCACACCGGGCTGCTCGGCCCCGGCGGGCTGGACGCCGTATGCCCCGGTGAGATCTTCGCGTCGCCGCACAACCGGCAGATCTACGCGGCCGGACGGTCCGTCGCACGGCCCGGCGGGGTGCTGTTCGTCGTGAAGAACTACACCGGCGACGTCATCAACTTCCAGATCGCGGCGGAGCGGCTGCGCCACGACGGCATCCCCGTGGCCACCGTCCTGGTGGACGACGACCTCGCCACGGACAAGGAGGACACCGCGACCGGCCGCCGGGGCACCGCCGCCACCGTCGTCCTGGAGAAGCTGCTCGGCGCGGCGGCGGACGAGGGCGCCGGGCTCGCCGAGCTGGCGGCGCTGGGCGAGCGGATCGTGGCCCGGTCCCGCAGTCTCGCCGTGGCGGCCCGCGCGCAGACGTCGCCCGCGACCGCCCGCCCGGCGTTCGAGCTGAGCCCCGGCACGCTGGAGTACGGCGTCGGCATCCACGGCGAGCGCGGCACCGGCACGATCGACCACCGCCCGGTGGACGCCTTGGTCCGGCGGCTGACCGACGATCTGCTGGACGCGCTGCCGCCCGGCCCGGACAAGGTGCTGGTGGTGGTGAACGGCCTGGGCGCGACGACCGGCCTCGAACTGCACGCGATCGGCGCCCAGGTGCACGATCTGCTGCTGGCCCGGGGGATCGAGCCGCTGGCCGTGGTCCCGGGCACCTTCACCGCGGCGCTGGACATGGCCGGTTTCTCGCTGACCCTGACCCGGATGGAGCCGGAGTGGACGGCGCTGTGGACGGCGCCGTCGGACACCCCGCTGGTCCTCCCGGCCCGCACCCTGACCGCCGAGACGGCGACGGCGGGCACGGTCGTGACCTCCGGCGCGGCGACGCCCCGCGCGCCACGCGGCGGCAGCCCCGTCTCCGGGCGCCCCGTCCTCGACCGCTTCGCGGCCCTGGTGCTGGCCACCCGGGACAACCTCACCGCCCTCGACCAGCTCGTCGGCGACGGCGACTTCGGTGACAACCTGCTCGGCGGGGTCCGCCGCGCGGTGAACCTCGCGGACAGCGGCACGGACGGCATGGCGGCCCTGTCGGGGGCGTTCCTCAACGACGTGGGCGGCACCAGCGGCCCGCTCTTCGGCCTCCTCTTCCAGGAGCTGGCCACCGTCACCTGGCCGGACGAGCGGGCGCCGGAGCCCGGGAAGGCGGGGTCCGCCGCCGACGCCGCCCGTACCGCGATCCACCGGGTGGGCGGCGCCGAACCGGGCGACTGCACCCTGATCGACGCCCTCGCCCCGGCGGCGAGCGCGCTGAACGCGCCGGACACCGCCCAGGACAACGCCCCGTTCACCACCGCCGCCGAGGCCGCCGTCCAGGGCGCCCGTGCCACCGCCGGTCTCACCCCGCGCCGCGGCCGGGCCAGCTACGTCGGCGACCGCGCCCTCGGCGTCCCCGACCCCGGGGCGCTCGGTGTGGCCCTGCTCTTCATGGCCCTGGCCCAGGTCTACGAGCCGGACTCGGCGGGCCGTCTCCCGGACGCCCGGGAGCTGACCGCGCAAGGTGGCGCGCAGTGATCGACAACCCCTACTACACCGCCCCCGAGTCCCAGGGCACCCACCACCTCCACGACCTCGGCGACCTCCTCTTGGAGGAGGGCGAGACCCTGCGCGGCGCCCGGCTCGCCTACCGCACCTTCGGCACGCTGAACGCCGCGAAGGACAACGCCGTCCTGGTCACGACCTGGTTCTCCGGCACCGGCAAGGTCATGGAGGACGTCTACATCGGCGCGGGCCACGCGCTCGACCCGGCGCGCTACTTCATCGTCGTCGCCGACCAACTCGGCAGCGGGGTCTCGTCCTCCCCGCACAACACCGCGCCACCGCAGTCCATGGCGAAGTTCCCGACGGTCCGTATCGCCGACGACGTCCGCGCCCAGCACCGGCTGCTGACCGAGGTCTTCGGGGTCGACCGGCTGGCGCTCGCGGTGGGCGGCTCGATGGGCGGCCAGCAGATCTACGAGTGGGCGGTGCGCCACCCCGCGATGGTGGAGCGGGCGGCGGTCCTCGCCGCCACCGCCCGGATCTCCCACCACCAGGTCGTCTTCACCGAGAGCCTGCGCGAGGCCCTCACCTGTGACCCGGCCTGGAACGGCGGCTGGTACCGGGACGGCGCCGATGTCCGCGACGGCCTGGACCGGATGGCCCGCGTGGTGGCCCTGCTCGGCTGGAGCCGCGACTTCTACCAGGAGGAACGCTGGCGGACGGTGCTCGGCATGTCCTCCCTCGACGACTTCCTCAACGGGGTGATGAAGGCGTACTTCGAGCCCATGGACCCCCACGCGCTGCTCACCCAGATCGGGAAGTGGCAGCGCGCCGACGTCTCGCGGCACACGGGCGGGGATCTCGCCGCCGCGCTCGGCCGGATCACCGCCCGGACCTTCGTCCTGCCGATCAGCCACGACATGTTCTTCCCACCCGAGGAGTGCGCGGCGGACGCGGCACTGATCCCCGGCGCCCGGTTCCAGGTGATCGAGTCCAAGGAGGGGCACTTCGGCCTCAACGGCTTCGAGCCCGGCTTCATGGCCCAGGTGGACGGGCTGCTGCGCGAACTCCTCGCCCTCGATCCCGTCCCCCTTGCCGACGGCAGCCCACCCCCCGAAGGCCCCCGCCCCGGCGCCCCCGCCCTCGCCCCGGTCCCCCGCCCCACCACGGAAACCGCTGGTCCACCGCTCGCGTCCACGACTACCGTGCGCCCATGACCCCCGAGCCCTCCCCCGAGCCCGCCCCCACGCCCGCCGCCATGTCCGCCGCTTCCGTCCCCTACCGCGTCGCCGAGGCGGTGCTGCGCGGGCGCGGCGCCGACATCCGTACGGCCGAGCCGGGCCGGGGCTGGACCAACGCCACCTGGCTGGCCGAGGACCTGGTGGTCCGGGTCGCGCGGCGGGCGGGCGCGGCCGATCTGCTCCGCGAGGAACGGCTGCTGCGGCTGCTGCCGCCCGGGACCGGCTGCCCGGCGGTGGTCGACTCGGGCGTCCTGGAGGGGCACGAGTGGGTGCTGACCCGGCGGGTCCCGGGCCGGAACCTGGAGGAGGTCTGGCCCACGCTGGACCCCGCCGCCCGGTCCCGCGCGGTGGCGCAGATGTGGGAACGCGCCCGGCATGTGCACCGCACCGACGTGACCGCCGTGGCGCCCTACGTCCGGGACCGGTCGCCGTTCTTCCCCGACGGCCCGGAGCAGGCGGCGGCCGGGCTGGCGCGGCTGGTGGCGGCGGGCGCGCTCGGCGCCTCCGTGGCGCGGGGGCTCGGCCCGGTGCTGGACCGCTGCTGGGCCGCCCTGCCGCAGGCGCCCCGGGTGCTGAACCACGGGGACTTCTGCCCGCCGAACACGCTGTGGCACGACGGCCGGGTCACCGCGCTGCTCGACTTCGAGTTCGCCGTCGTGGCCCCGCTCGCGGTCGACCTCAACGAGCTGGTGAAGCTGGCCTACGCGCCCGCTGCCCAGCCCACTGACCAGCCCACCGACCAGCCCGCTGCCCAGCCCACCGCCCAGCCCGGCGACGAACCGGCCGCCGAGGCGGAGCGCGCCGCCCTGCGCGCGGTGGTCGAGCCGATCGCCGCCGCCGAACTGGACGCGGCGGGCGGCCCCGACGTCCTCCTCGGCCACGCCGTACTGCTGGAGATGTGGATGCTGGAGAACGACCTCGCCTCGGACGACCCCGACCCGCAGGACCGGGCCACGGCGACCGCCCTGCTCACCGCGTTCGCCGAGGGCGACGGCGGTTTCTACGCCCCGCTCCTGGCGTCCCGGCGCTGACCTGCCCCCACCCGGGTGACGGTCCCCCCGCCGGACCGCGTCCCATGACTGAATCGGCCCATGCGAACGCAGCTCCGGCGCGCGGGCCGGTCCGTGGCCCGATATGTGCGCAGCGCCCCCGGCACCTATATCTGGCTCGCCGCGCTGCTGGTCACCACGGTGCTGCTGCACCACATGTCGCCGGACTTCGAGAGCGACTTCCTGCGGCAGCGGTCCACCAACATCCATGAGCTGACCACGAACCCGCTGCGGGTCCTGATCTCCAGCGCGTTCTGGATCGACGGCGGCGGCTGGCTGTCGTACGCCGTGCTGTACAGCGTGTTCCACGCGCAGGCGGAACGCTGGCTGGGGACCGCGCGCTGGCTGCTGGTGGCGTTCACCGCGCATGTGCTGGCCACCTATCTCAGCGAGGGCCTGCTGGCCTGGGGCATCCGGCAGGGCCTGGCACCGCAGTCGGCGGTGAACACCCTTGATGTGGGGGTGAGTTACGCGCTGGCCGGGGTGATCGCGGTCCTGACCTACCGGATCACGCCCCCATGGCGGTATGTGTATCTGGCCGGGGTGTTCGCGGTGTACACGCCTCCCCTGTTCATCTCCCGCACCTTCACCGACGTCGGGCACTTCACGGCGGTGCTGATCGGGCTGGCGTGCGTGCCGGTGACCTGGGGGCGGGGGCCCGCGTGGGACCCGGCGGAGACGGTCCGGAACGGGTGGTCGCGGTGGCGCGGAAAGCACCCTCGGTGACGCGAAAGCACCGGTTACGCTGAGCACATGCCGTCGACACGCCGTACCGCCCGCCAGACCGATCTGCTGGAACGACTGGTGGCGCTGCTGACGGCGGAGGGTTTCGCGTCGTTCACGCTGGACGAGCTGACCGAGCGGCTGCACTGCTCGAAGACCACGCTGTACCAGCTGGCGGGCAGCAAGCAGGAGCTGGTGCGCGAGGCGGTCAAGCACTACTTCCGTGCGGCGACGGAGGCCGTCGAGCAGCGCATCGCGGACGCGTCGGCGCCCTCCGAGCGTGTGGTGGTCTATCTCAACGCGGTGGCCGAGCAGCTCAAGCCGCTGTCCCGGCGGTTCCTGGACGACATGGCCGCGTTCGAACCGGCCCGTGAGGTCTACGAGGCCAACACCCGGATCGCGGCGGGCCGTATCCGGCAGCTGATCACCGAGGGCGTCGCGGAGGGCGCCTTCCGCGATGTGCACGCGGCCTTCGTGGCCGAGGTGGTCGCCGCGACGATGCAGGAGATCCAGCGCGGCGAGATCGCCACCCGGACCGGCCTGACCGACTCGGAGGCGTACGCGGAGCTGGCGTCCCTCATCGTCCACGCGGTCTCCCCCTGACCCCACCGCCCTGCCGCTCCGCCGCTCTGCCGCTCCGTGACCCCCGTCACCCCCATGACCTCGCCACATGGCCGTACCGTACGTGGAGCGATACTCTTGTATCGCTAGCCGTATCAATAATCACGACCCATGACCCCTGTGATCCCTGTGATCCCAGCGATCCCATGGATCCCAGTGAACCCAGTGCCAGGACCGGGGGAACCCCATGCCCGCTACCCGTACGCTCCCCACACCCGAAGCCGTCGCCCTGATCGAGCTGACCCGTGAGCTGGCCGAGAAGGAGCTGGCCCCGCGGGTCGCGCGGGCCGAGGCCGAGGAGCGGTTCCCGCGTGAGGTGTTCCGCACCCTCGGCCGCGCGGGACTGCTGAGCCTGCCCTACCCCGAGGAGTACGGCGGCGGGGACCAGCCCTACGAGATCTACCTCCAGGTGCTGGAGGAGATCGCGGCGGTGTGGTCCAGCGTCGCCGTCGGTGTGTCGGTGCACGCGCTGTCCTGCTATCCGCTGGTCGCCTTCGGCACCGAGGAGCAGAAGAAGGAGTGGCTGCCCGACCTGCTCGGCGGTGAGCTGCTCGGCGCGTACTGCCTGTCCGAGGCGCACGCCGGGTCCGACCCCGCGGCGATGCGCACCCGCGCGGTCCGGGACGGCGGCGACTATGTGCTCAACGGCGCGAAGGCATGGATCACCCACGGCGGCCACGCCGACTTCTACACGGTGATGGCCCGCACCTCCGACGACGGCTCGCACGGTGTGTCCTGCTTCCTGGTCCCGGCCGACACCCCCGGGCTGATCGCCGACCCGCCCGAGCGGAAAATGGGCCTCACCGGCTCCACCACCGCCACGATCCGGCTGGAGGACGTCCGGGTCCCGGCCGCCCGGCGGATCGGCGAGGAGGGCCAGGGCCTCAGGATCGCGTTCGCCGGACTGGACTGCGGACGGCTCGGCATCGCCTCGGTCGGGGTCGGTCTCGCCCAGGGCGCGCTGGACCACGCGGTGCGCTACGCCCGCGAGCGGGAGACCTTCGGCCAGGCCATCATCGACCACCAGGGCCTGGCGTTCGTCCTCGCGGACATGGCCGCCGCCGTCCAGTCGGCCCGCGCCACCACGCTGGCCGCCGCCCGGCTCAGGGACGAGGGCCTGCCCTTCGCGACCGAGGCGGCCGTCGCCAAGCTGGTCGCCACCGACAACGCCATGAAGGTGACCACCGACGCGGTCCAGGTGCTGGGCGGGTACGGATACACCCGTGACTTCCCGGTGGAGCGCTATATGCGCGAGGCCAAGGTCATGCAGATCTTCGAAGGCACCAACCAGATCCAGCGGCTGATCATCAGCCGCGGGCTCAAGCACGACGACCGAGGCGACCTGCGGGTCCGGACCCAGGAGAACTGATGCGCATCGACCACACCGCCGCGATCGTGACCGGCGGCGCGTCCGGCCTCGGCGCCGCCACGGCGGCGGCCCTCGCCAAGCAGGGCGCCCAGGTCTTCGTCCTCGACCTCGCGGCGGGCGAGGCGGCGGGCGAGACGGGCGACACCGGACCGGGCAGCATCACCTATCTGACGGCCGACATCACGGACGGCGAGGCGGTCGGGGAGGCGGTGGCGACGGCCGTCGCGAGCGGCGCCCCGCTGCGCACGGTGGTCAACTGCGCCGGGATCGCCCCCTCGATGCGCGTCCTCGGCAAGAAGGGCGTGCACGACCTGGCCCTGTACGCCAAGGTCGTCCAGGTCAATCTGATCGGCACGTTCACGGTCCTGGCGCTCGCCAGTGAGGCCATCGCGCGGACCGAGCCCGACGAGCACGGCCAGCGCGGGGTCATCGTCAACACCGCGTCCGTCGCCGCGTACGAGGGTCAGGTCGGCCAGGCCGCCTACGCCTCGTCCAAGGGCGGGGTCGTCGGACTGACCCTCCCGGCCGCCCGGGACCTCGCCCAGTACGGCATCCGGGTGTGCGCCATCGCGCCCGGCATCGTGGAGACCCCGATGCTGGCCACCATCTCGGAGGAGTTCCGCGCCGGCCTCGCCGCCGGAGTCCCGTTCCCGCAGCGCCTGGGCCGCCCCGACGAGTACGCCCAGCTCGCCCTGGCGATCATCGAGCACGACTACCTCAACGGCGAGACGATCCGCATGGACGGAGCCCTGCGCATGGCCCCGCGCTGACACCACCCCGGACCCCGGAAGCCCCCCACCCCGGGGGGCTTCCCCTCACAACCCCGCGATGGCGTTCCACCGCTTCCCGAACTCCACCCGCTCCTGCGAGGTGATGTCCCGCGCGATGGTGAGCCGCTCGCGCATGGCGTCGTCGGGGAAGATCAGCGGGTCCTCGGCGAGCGCGGCCAGCTCCTCGTCCCCGGAGTCGGCGAGGACGTCCCGCGCGGCGGGCACCGGGCACACATAGTTGACCCACGCGGCCAGCTCGGCGGCGACCTCGGGCCGGTAGTAGTAGTCGATCAGCTCTTCGGCGTTGGCCTTGTGGGCGGCGAGGTTGGGGATCATCAGCGACTCGGCCCACAGCTCGGCGCCCTCCTCGGGCACCACGAACTCGATGTCCGGGTCGTCGGCCTGGAGCTGGATCACATCGCCGGAGTACGCCTGACAGGCCAGGACGTCCCCGCTGGAGAGGTCCTTGATGTAGTCGTTGCCGGTGAAGCGGCGGATCTGCCCGCTGCGCACCTGCCGTTCGACCTGGTCGCAGATCTGGTCGAAGTCCCGTGCGGTCCACTGCGTGATGTCGACGCCGTTGCCCAGCAGCAGCAGCGCGAACGCCTCGTCGAGACCGGACAGCAGGGTGACCCGCCCCTTGAGGTCCTTCGCCCACAGATCCGACACCTGCCGGATCTCCCGGCCGAGCCGCCGCCGGTTGTAGGCGATACCGGTGATCCCGGACTGCCAGGGCACGGTGAACTTACGGCCGGGGTCGAAGCCGGGCGCCCGCAGCAGCGGGTCCAGGTACCGGGTGACGTGGGGCTGGCGGGCGCGGTCCATCTCCTGCACCCAGCCGAGCCGTACGAACCGGGCGCACATCCAGTCGCTGATGACGATCAGGTCCCGGTCGGTGGGCTGACGGTTCATCAGGGAGGGGCTGATCTTGCCGAAGAACTCGTCGTTGTCGTTGATCTCCTCGACATAGTCGACGGAGATCCCGGTCCGCTTCTCGAACGCGTCGAGGGTGGGCCGCTTGGTGCTGTCCTGGTCGTCGGTGTCGATGTAGAGCGGCCAGTTGGCGAACATCAGCCGCTTGTCCCGCGCGGAGCGATCGGCCCCGCCCCGGTCCCCGGGCGCCACATAGGCGGCGGGCACCCCACACCCGGCGAGCGCCCCAAGGGCGACCCCACCCCCGAGCGCCGTCAGCAGCCCCCGCCGGGACACCCCATTGCTTCTCATAGACAACGACATTCCCGCAGCATGTGCCCGGACCAGAACCGTGGGCAACAGACGCAACGTCAAGCGAACGGCACCGACCAAGACACCTTGTCCAGAACGCCCCTGTCAGGGGCGCTGGGGGTACCCCCTCTGGGGGAGGAACTGCGCGACCAGCCACAACCGGCCCGCAGCCCCCCACGAAACAACGACCACCCCGAACGACAGGGAACCGAACCCCTTATCCCAGGGACGTCATCACATGCTTGATCCGCGTGTAGTCATCGAACCCGTACGCGGAAAGGTCCTTGCCATACCCCGACTTCTTGAACCCCCCATGCGGCATCTCCGCCACGAGAGGAATATGCGTGTTGATCCACACGCACCCGAAGTCCAGCACCTTGGACATCCGCATGGCCCGAGCGTGGTCCTTGGTCCACACGGACGAGGCCAGCGCGTACTCGACCCCGTTCGCCCACTCGACGGCCTGCGCCTCGTCGGCGAACGACTGCACGGTGATGACCGGCCCGAACACCTCGTTCTGGATGATCTCGTCATCCTGCTTCAGCCCCGACACCACGGTCGGCGCGTAGAAGTACCCGGTCTCCCCGACCCGGTGCCCACCGGCCTGCACCTTGGCGTGCGCGGGCAGCCGCTCGACGAACCCGGCCACCTGGGCGAGCTGGTTCGGATTGTTCAGCGGCCCGTACAGCACGTCCTCGTCGTCCGGCTGCCCGGTCTTCGTCTCCGCGGCGGCAGCCGCCAGCGCGGCGACGAACTCGTCGTGGATGGACTCCTGGACCAGCACGCGGGTGGCCGCCGTGCAGTCCTGCCCGGCGTTGAAGAAGCCCGCGACGGAGATGTCCTCGACGGCCTTGGCGATGTCGGTGTCCTCGAAGACCACGACCGGCGCCTTGCCGCCCAGCTCCAGATGGACCCGCTTGACGTCCTTCGCGGCGGACTCGGCGACCGAGATACCGGCCCGTACCGAGCCGGTGATGGAGGCCATCGCCGGGGTCGGGTGCTCGACCATCAGCCGCCCGGTGTCGCGGTCGCCGCAGAGGACGTTGAAGACACCCTTGGGTACGACGGACCCGATGATCTCGGCGATCAGCACGGTGGAGGCGGGCGTGGTGTCCGACGGCTTCAGCACGACGGTGTTGCCCGCGGCGAGCGCCGGGGCGAACTTCCAGACGGCCATCATCATCGGGTAGTTCCAGGGCGCGACCTGCGCGCAGACACCGACCGGCTCACGGCGGATGATGGAGGTCAGGCCCTCCATGTACTCACCGGCCGAGCGACCCTCCAGCATCCGGGCCGCACCCGCGAAGAAGCGGATCTGGTCGACCATCGGAGGGATCTCCTCGGTGCGGGTCAGCCCGATGGGCTTGCCCGTGTTCTCCACCTCGGCGGCGATGAGTTCCTCGGCGCGCTCCTCGAAGAGGTCGGCGATCTTCAGCAGAGCCCTCTGGCGCTCCGCCGGGGTGCTGTCCCGCCACGCCGGGAAGGCCGCCGCGGCGGCGGCCATGGCGGCGTCGACGTCGGACTCCCCGGAGAGCGGGGCGGTCGCGTACGCCTCGCCGGTCGCCGGGTTGACCACCTCGGTGGTCCGTCCGTCGGCGGCGTCCCGGAACTCTCCGTCGATGTAGTTGCGCAGACGACGCAGCTCGGTGCTCACTGCCGGCCCTCCAAGTGTCGGTGTCCCATACGGCTCAGTGTCCTGTGTGGCCCTGTATGCAGGTGTCCACACACTGAGACACCCAGCGTAATCGGTAGCCCGACGGTTTCAACACCCCCCGCCGCGCCAAACCTGCGAAATCCGCACACTCAAGCCCCAAGAACAACGAAATTCATTGCTCAGCTCTTGCGAAACTGTCGAGACCTCGGGCACAGTGACTTTCGTGGCCAGTCGAAGCGCAGAGCCGAGGGGCTCCAGTCAGTCCAGGACCGGGAACGGAAGTCCCACCCTGGACGATGTCTCCCTCGCCATCATCGAGCAACTTCAGGAGGACGGCCGCCGGCCGTACGCCGCGATCGGCAAGGCCGTCGGCCTGTCCGAGGCGGCCGTGCGCCAGCGCGTCCAGAAGCTGCTCGACCAGGGCGTGATGCAGATCGTCGCCGTCACGGACCCGCTCACCGTGGGCTTCCGCCGGCAGGCGATGGTGGGCATCAACGTGGAGGGTGACGTGGAGGCCGCCGCCGAGGCGCTGACGGCCATGTCCGAGTGCGAGTACGTGGTGATGACCGCGGGCTCGTTCGATCTGATGGTGGAGATCGTCTGCGAGGACGACGACCATCTGCTCGATGTCATCAACCGACGCATCCGGGCCCTGCCCGGAGTGCGCTCCACCGAGAGTTTCGTCTATCTGAAGCTCAAGAAGCAGACCTATATGTGGGGAACCCGATAACCCGTGAGGACCCGATAACCGTGAGCACCAAGGACCTCAGCCAGAGCGCCTACGACCACCTGTGGATGCACTTCACCCGCATGTCGTCGTACGAGAACTCCCCCGTCCCCACGATCGTGCGGGGTGAGGGCACCTACATCTACGACGACCAGGGCAAGCGCTACCTCGACGGCCTCGCCGGTCTCTTCGTCGTCCAGGCCGGACACGGCCGGGTCGAGCTCGCCGAGGCCGCCGCCAAGCAGGCGCAGGAACTGGCGTTCTTCCCGGTGTGGTCCTACGCCCACCCGAAGGCCGTCGAGCTGGCCGAGCGGCTCGCGCACCACGCGCCGGGCGACCTCAACAAGGTCTTCTTCACCACCGGTGGCGGCGAGGCCGTCGAGACCGCCTGGAAGCTGGCCAAGCAGTACTTCAAGCTCAAGGGCCAGCACACCAAGTACAAGGTGATCTCCCGCGCGGTCGCCTACCACGGCACCCCGCAGGGCGCCCTGTCCATCACCGGCCTCCCGGCGCTGAAGGCGCCCTTCGAGCCGCTGGTGCCGGGCGCGCACAAGGTCCCGAACACCAACATCTACCGCGCCCCGATCCACGGCGACGACCCCGAGGCGTTCGGCCGCTGGGCCGCCGACCAGATCGAGCAGCAGATCCTGTTCGAGGGCCCGGAGACGGTCGCCGCGGTCTTCCTTGAGCCGGTGCAGAACGCGGGCGGCTGCTTCCCGCCCCCGCCCGGCTACTTCCAGCGGGTCCGCGAGATCTGCGACCAGTACGACGTGCTGCTGGTCTCGGACGAGGTCATCTGCGCCTTCGGCCGGCTCGGCACGATCTTCGCCTGCGACAAGTTCGGCTACGTACCGGACATGATCACCTGCGCCAAGGGCATGACCTCGGGCTACTCCCCGATCGGCGCGTGCATCGTCTCCGACAAGATCGCCGAGCCGTTCTACAAGGGCGACAACACCTTCCTGCACGGCTACACCTTCGGCGGCCACCCGGTCTCCGCGGCGGTGGGCCTCGCCAACCTCGACCTGTTCGAGCGCGAGAACCTCACCCAGCACGTGCTGGACAACGAGGGCGCCTTCCTCTCCACCCTTCAGAAGCTGCACGACCTGCCGATCGTCGGCGACGTCCGCGGCAACGGCTTCTTCTACGGCATCGAGCTGGTGAAGGACAAGGCCACCAAGGAGACCTTCAACGACGAGGAGACCGAGCGCGTCCTGTACGGCTTCCTCTCCAAGGCGCTGTACGACAACGGTCTGTACTGCCGGGCCGACGACCGCGGCGACCCGGTCGTCCAGCTCGCCCCGCCGCTGATCTCCGACCAGTCGACCTTCGACGAGATCGAGCAGATCCTGCGCGCCACGCTGACCGAGGCATGGACCAAGCTCTGATCCTCGTCCCCAGCGGTTTCTGATCTTCCGTCTGGATGATCATTCCCGGCCCCGGTGCCGTCCGTTCGAGTGAGAAACGGCGGCCCGGGGCCGCGTGCTGTCCGGCGCCGCCCCACCCGGTGCCTAGCGTGCCCAGTGACCGATCGGCCCGGCCTTCGTTCCCCCGCTCGGGGGAGACGCCACGGGGGAACCAGGGAATCACGGACGATCCGAACAGAGGTGTACGCCCATGGAGGCCCCGCCGGACAACGACGTGCTGTGGGCACGCGCCCTGCACTTCACCCACGACGACGGCTCCCCCGCGCTGAGCGGTGTCTCGCTCGGTGTCCGGGAGGGCGAGATCCTCGCCGTCGGCGGCCCGCGCGGCAGCGGCAAGACCTCGTTACTGCGCTGTCTGTCCGGACTGTCCCGGCCCCGGCAGGGCGAGGTCTGGTTCAACAGCGTCCCCGTGCACACCATGGGCCCGCTCGCCCGGGAACGGCTGCGCCGCGACCGGTTCGGCTGGATCGACCCGGCCCCCGTCCTCGTACCGGAGCTGACCGTCTGGGAGAACGCGGCGCTGCCGCTGATGCTGCGCGGCACCAGCAGGCGCCGGGCCAGGACCGCCGCGATGGAGTGGCTGGAGCGGCTCGACATCGGCGACCGGGCCCGCCGCCATCCGCACCAGCTCCAGCAGGCCGAGCGGCAGCGGGCGTGCATCGCCCGCGCGCTGGCGCCCGCGCCCTCGGTGCTGTTCGCCGACGAGCCGACCGCGCCGCTGCACCGCGCCGACCGCGCGCATGTGCTGCGCACGCTGACCACGGCCGCCCGCTCGCACGGCATCACCGTGCTCCTCGCCACCCACGACCCGGAGACCGCCGCGCTCGCCGACCGCACGGTCGCGCTGCTCGACGGGCGCCGGGTGCAGACGGTCCAGCTGCCGCCGGTCGCCGCCGAACCGGCGGACACGCCGACGGACGAACCCGAGGAGGGCCGCGCCGCGTGCTCGCTGTCCGTCTGAGCCGCGCGGGCCGCCCCGCCGTCCAGCTGCGCCGGCTGCTGGTCGCGGCAGCCGCCGGCGGCACCGGTTTCCTGCTGCTGTGCACCCTCGGCCACGCCATGAGCCACCCCGGCAACGCGGGCGGCTCGGCGCTGCGGCTGGCCTGGTGCCTGGTGCCGGTCGCCGCGACCGTGCAGTTCGCGGTGGCGGTGGCGCGTACGGACCCGGGGACGCTGCCGCGTCCGGGGCTGTCCGCGATCGGGCTCGGTCCGGCCCGGCTGATGGCGGTCTCGGCGACCACCACCGCGCTGGCGACGACCCTGGGCTCGATGCTGGCCCTGCTCTTCTTCCTGCATCTGCGCGGGGACCTCAGCGGGATGCCGTTCGACGGCGCCGCGGCGGAGGTGCTCGCCGCGGGGCTGCCCCTGCCGCTGCCCGCCGCGCTCACCCTGCTCACGGTCGTCCCGCTGACCGCGTCCCTCACCACAGCCCTGGTCCTGCGCCCCCGCGAACGCGGCGGGGCCCGCCGGACGGCCCGGGGGTGGTGGACGGAACGCCGGACGCCAGCGACGCCCAAGGCCCCCGGGGCGCGCGAGGTGCTTGCGGTGCCCGAGACACCGGGGACGGCTGAGTCGGCTGTGACGGCTGAGGTGGTTGTGACGGCTGAGGTGGTTGAGGCGGTGAAGTCGCCCGAGGCGGCCACCGCGCCGGACACCGGCACCGGCACGGACTCCGGTCCCGGCACGGGCACGGGCACCGGCACCGGCACCGGCACAGGCGCTGACTCCGGTCCCGGCAGGGACTCCGGTCCCGGCACAGGCACGAACTCCGGTCCCGGCACAGGCACGGGCACCGGCGCAGGCACGAGCCCTGGCTCCGCCACAGGTACCGGCGCTGACTCCGCTCCCGGCAGGGACACGAGCACGGGCACGGGCACGGCCGCCCTGCCGACCCCTGGTGCCGCCCCCGCCGGACTGCCCTGGGGCATCACCGTGCTGGCGGCCGGGCTCGCGGTGGAGGCGTACGCCACCCGGGTCGCCCCCGGCGCCGCCACGGCCACCCTGCCGGGCGGGCTCAGCGCGGGCCCGGCCGGGGTGCTGATCGGCTGGACGCTCACCGCGCTCGGCCTGGCGCTCGCCGGACCCGGCCTCACCCATCTGTGCGGCCGGCTCCTCCAGGCCGTACGGCCCGGCGCGCTGCGGCTGCTGGCGGGCCGGGTGCTGATGGCCGAGGCGGGCCGGATCGGACGTCCGCTGGGCGTGGTCTGCGCGGTGGCGTCGGCGGCGTTCGCGACGGCCGCGCTGCACGAACCCCGGGGCGCGGCCGAGGCGGTCTTCGGCCCGCTCAGCACGCTCGGGGCGCTGCTGGTGGCGGGCTGCACGCTGGCGACGCTGGCCACCGCCGCCGTCGAGGCCCGGCACGCGCGCGCCGACACCACCGCCGCGCTGCTGAGGCTCGGCGCCCCGGCGACCACGCTGCGCGGCGCGGCGGCCCTGCGCGCGGGCGCGCTACTGGCCCTGTTCGGCCCGCTGACCCTGCTGGTGGCGCAGTTGGCGGCCCAGCCCTTGCTGCGCTGACGCGGGGGCGGCTGGGGTATCTCGTACGGCCACCGGCCGGTGGAAGCTGGTCAGGCGTACTGCGATGAGTTTCCCGGCGCGTCCCGGTCTACCTCTCGAACAGCACGACACCGCCACCACGCCGCCAGGACGCGCACGTGGCCCGAGGGGAGAGAGACCCGTATGTACCAGCAGATGATCTTCGTGAACCTGCCCGTGAACGACGTCGCCGCCACGAAGACGTTCTTCACCGCCCTGGGTTACCCGATCAACGCCCAGTTCAGCGACGCGAACACGGCGTCCGTGGTGATCAGCGACACCATCGTCGCGATGATGCTGGACCGGGAGAAGTACGCGACCTTCACCAAGAAGGAGATCGCGGACGCCACGAAGACCAGCGAGGTGCTGATCGCGCTCAGCGCCGAGAGCCGCGAGAAGGTCGACGAGCTGGTGGACCGGGCGATCGCGGCGGGCGGCACGCCCAGCGGCGAGACCCAGGACCACGGTTTCATGTACGGCCGTGCCTTCGACGACCTCGACGGTCACACCTGGGAGGTCATGTGGATGGACGCGGCGGCCGTCGAGGGCACCAGTAACTAAAGGCGGGCATCCGGCACTCCCTCAAACCTCGCTGTCTGCAAAGACATCGAAAAGTGGCCGGATCAAACGGACACGGGGATTGACGCTTCTTACGGGGCGCTTATAAAGCTATGAGCCTGATGGGGTGCGGTCTTCACGACGGCTCCCTCAACCCCCCGCATTTACAGATCCCGTAAGGACAAACGTGTCCATATCCCGCCCCACCGTACGCCGTTCCGTGCGTGCCCTCGGTGTCGCCGCCGGCGCGGCAGCGCTCGCGCTCAGCGCCGCGGGCAACGCGCTCGCGTGTGACATCAGTGAGTTCTCCGCCGCCGCGATCTGCGACGGCACCAAGGGTGTCATCACGGTCACCGACAAGGACCCGACGGGCGTGCCCGCCACGGTCACCGTGTATCTGGAGAACAACGGCGCCGACGAGAAGCTGGTCGGCAGCCAGGAGGTGAAGGGCTCCCGCGAGGGCGTGACCATCACCTTCGAGGAGGACTGGAAGCCGAACGCGGAGTACCGCATCCACGTCAAGGCCGGCAACCAGGTCGACGAGGACATCAAGCCGAACCTGGTCACGCCGTCCACCGCGTGCAAGACGGAGCCGTCGACGCCGCCGCCGACCTCGTCCGAGCCGACGCCGCCCGAGTCCACTCCGCCGGCCGAGTCGGAGTCCCCGGAGCCGTCGCCCTCCTCGCCCGAGGAGAGCAACAGCGCGCCCGCGCCCGCCGAGTCGGTGAGCAACGCGCCGTCGCCCGCGGCCGGTGAGTCCAACCTCGCCGAGACGGGCGCGGACTCCAACACCGGGATGATCGCCGGTATCGCCGGGGCGCTGGTCGTCGTCGGCGGTGGCGCGGTCTTCTTCGGCTTCCGCCGCCGGGGCGCGAACAGCGGCAGCTGATCCACCATCAGGGCCCGGACAGGCGCGGCCCGTTCCCCAGAGCCACTGGGGAACGGCCGCGCCTGTTCTCATCCCCGGGCGAGGTCGTACACGACGAACTCGGCGATCGACTCATAACCGAGCCGCTGATAGAGCGCGTTGCTGGTCGGATTGGCCAGATTCGTGTACAGCACGACCTCTTGGGCGCCGGCGTCGAGCGCGGCCCGGCTGACGGCCACGGTCACGGCGGCCCCGTACCCCCGCCCTCTCAACTCCTCCGGCGTATACACGGGATCGATCCGGACCTGCCCCCCGACCAGCGGATTGGCCCCGGCCATGGCGACCGGCACGCCGTCCGGGTTCTCCCAGTACAGATACCGCTTCTCGCCGAAGCGGGTACGGGCCCAGGTCTCGGCGTTGATGGTGACGTCCTCACCGAAGTACGCGGCCAGCTCCCGGCACCACTGCATGACGTGCTCGTGGTCGGCGTCCCCGGCGGGCCGCGCGTGTCCCTCCGGGAAGGGGTCGGGGGGCGTGAGTGTGCCGAGCCGGTAGAGCCCCAGCTCGACCCGGAGCGACGCCGAGTCCCCGGTCCGCCGCCGCCACGCCGCCACGAACGCCTCGCCGGTACGCCGCTCTGCCACGACGGAGGGCAGCGCGGGCCCGCGCCCGGCGAGATGCCCGACGAGACTCTCGACATCCTCCCCACCGAGCGGCGTCAGGGTGACCCCCCGGTCAGGCGAGAGCCGGTAGTACACCCCACGTACGTCCCCACCGACCTCCAACCACCCCAGCTCGGCCCCTTGATCCCCCTCGACCCGCAACTTCTCCGTCACGGTCAGCACGGTGGTATGCACCCCAGGCCGCCCCCGCAAAAACCCCCCAACCCGCCCAAGAAACTCCCCAACCCCACCAGCAACACACCACACACCATTCCCCAATCAACCAACAACACCTACACAAGAACGGGCACACCGGCCCCCCATAGCTGCGGGCAATCGTGCCTCCCCCAGAGGGGGGACCCCCAGGGCGGCACGGGTGGGCGCAGCGGCACCCCGCCAGCGCGGGCAAGCAACACGCCCCGACCCGCACCCCCACCCCCCGAGCCCTGGCAACACCGCCCAGCGCAACGCCCCGACCCCCACCCCGGCGCCCACCAACCCCGCTCACCCAAACGAAGCCCGCTCCAACCAGAACTCCAGCACCCCCCGATCCCCCACCACCTCAACCCCGCCCCCCACCAACGGCACCCGCCGATAGAACGCCAACATCACCCCCGTAAGCGACCCCCGCAAAGCCACCGACGCCTTCTCATGCCCCCGCCGCCAGACAACCCCCTCCGCCCCCAGTTCGATCACCCACTCCGCGTCCAACCCCTCCGCATCCGTGGCATGCAGATGAATCGACCGCACGGAAGAAGCCCCCGCACCCCCCGACTCCCCCCGCAACTCCCGAGCCGCGTCATGAGGATCGTTCCGCTGCACGAACGTCACGATCTCCAGCCACTCGTCGATCGCGTCGACCGCCACCTCCCCGGCAACCCCGTACGGCTCCCCCACCGCCAACGCCAGATCAGCCCGATGCACCGTGATCTCATGCGTCATCCGCCGCGCCCAGAACGCCGCGGTATGCACCCCCGCCCACCCCCACACCCCCGCGTCCGGCCCCGCCTCCCGCAAGGTCCGGACGAGCATCTCCCCACCCGCGGCGAACCACTCCCCGAGGGCGACCGCGTCCCCCCGCCCCTCAGGCCCGCTCCCCTCCGGAACGTCCTCCGAGGCCACCTCCGCCCCGGCCCGGGTCCGCACGGTCACCTCGACCCATCGCAGCGCCTCCCCCATGTGCCGGACGAGGTCCTCCACGGTCCAGTCGGGACAGGTCGGCACGGTGGCCCCGAGATCCACCCCGGGCGCGGTCACCAGCTCCCGGAACTGCCCCACCTGGAGGGCGATCTCGTCGCAGTACCGGTCGAACGCAAGAAGAGTCATGCCCGAACCCTAGGTTCGAAGGCATCACCCCAGCACCACGATTTCCCCGGCGTCGAACTCCACCCCCACCACTTCCCCCAGGTCAGGAGCGTCCCGCAGCCCGCACGCGGCCTCCAGCACCGGCGCGCCACCCCCGTCGGGCCGCAGCCGCACAGCGACATGGGTGCCCTTGAAGGTCCGCGCGACAACAGCACACCGCAACCCAACGGCACCACCCGAGCCCGCACCCGCACCGGCCCCCCGAAACACCCGCACACCCCCGGCCCGCACCAACACCTCCACCTCCCCCTGAGCCGCCCCCGCCCCCACCGGCAGCTTCCCCCACACCGTGTCGGCGACCTCCCCGCTCACCGTCCCCGGCACCACGTTCTCGAACCCGAGAAACCGCGCCACAAAGGCATCCGCGGGCCGCTGCCACACCTCCAGCGGCGTCCCGGACTGCGCGATCCGCCCGTCCCGCATCACCACCACCCGGTCGGCCAGCGCGAACGCCTCCCCCTGGTCATGGGTGACGGCCAGCACCGTCGTCCCGAGCCGCCCGAACAGCTCCCGCAACTCCCCCACCAGCCGCTCCCGCAGCGACCGGTCGAGCTGCCCGAGCGGCTCGTCGAGCATCAGCAGCCGGGGTCCGGGCGCGAGCGCCCGCGCCAGCGCGACCCGCTGCTGCTCGCCCCCGGACAGCTCGGCCACCGCCCGCCCGGCGGCCCCGGGCAGCCCGACCAGCTCCAGCAGCCGCGCCACCCGCTCCCGCTGCTCATCGCGCGAGGCGCCCCGCATCCGCGGCCCGAAGGCCACATTGCCGCCCACGTCCCGCTGCGGGAACAGCTGATGGTCCTGGAACATCAGCCCGATCTCCCGCCGATGCGCGGGCACCCCCACCTGATCGCGCCCCGACAGCAGCACCCGCCCGGCGTCCGGCGCCTGAAGCCCGGCGACCACCCGCAGCAGCGTCGACTTCCCGCTGCCGCTGGGCCCGAGCACACACACCACCTCATGCTCGGCCACCGCCAGATCCACCCCGTCCAGCACGGCCCGCCCCCCGAGCCGTACCGTCACACCCTCGACCCCGAGCAACGGCAGCGGCAGCCTCGGCGTCGGCGTCACAGGAACTCCCCACTCCGGTCGGTCCGCAGCCGCTCCAGCACCACCAGCGCCACCGCGCACACCACCATCAGAATCGTCGAAAGGGCCATCGCCTGCCCGTAGTTCAGCTCCCCGGGCCGCGCCACCAGCTTGGCGACGGCGACCGGCAGCGTCGGATGATCGGGCCGGGCGATGAACACGGTCGCCCCGAACTCCCCGAGCGACACCGCGAACGCGAACCCGGCGGCGACCAGCAGCGCCCGCCGCACCAGCGGCAGATCCACCTCCCGCCACACCCGCCAGGGCGACGCCCCGAGCACGGCCGCCGCCTCCCGCAGCCGTCCGTCCACCGCCCGCAGCACCGGCAGCATCGTCCGCACCACGAAGGGGACCCCGACCAGGGCCTGGGCGAGCGGCACCAGAATCCAGGTGGCGCGCAGATCGAGCGGCGGTTCGTCCAGCGCGATCAGGAACCCGAAGCCGACGGTCACCGCGGACACCCCGAGCGGCAGCATCAGCAGCGCGTCGAACCCGCGTACGAACCGCCCGGCGTCCCGCCGCGCCAGCGCCGCCGCGGCGAGCCCGCCGACCAGCAGCGCGATGGCGGTGGCGACGACGGCGTAGGCCAGCGAGTTGCCGATCGCATGGATCGGCGGGACCAGGAACACCCCGGACTCCTCCGAGGCCAGCGCCCGGTAGTAGGAGAACCCGGCGCCCCCGAGCGAGCGCCGTACGAGTACCCCGAGCGGCAGCAGGATCAGTACGGCGACGGTGGCCAGCACCCCGGCGAGCAGCGCCCACTGCCCCGCCCCGCGCGGACGCCGGGCGGTCCCGGCCGGGTCGACCAGCCGGAGCGCGCTCTCCCGCCGCCGGACCGTCCAGGCGTGCACGGCGAGGATCGCGCCCACGGCGAGGAACTGCACGATCGTCAGCACGGCGGCGGCCGGCAGATCGAAGATCTGCGAGGTCTGCCGGTAGATCTCCACCTCAAGGGTGGCGAAGGTCGGCCCGCCGAGGATCTGCACCACACCGAAGGAGGTGAAGGTGAACAGGAAGACCATCAGCGCGGCGGCGGCCACCGCCGGACCGAGCGCGGGCAGGGTCACCCTCCGCCAGGCCGCGAACGGCGACGCGCCGAGCATCCGCGCCGCCTCCTCCTGCCGTGGGTCGAGCTGCGCCCACAGCCCGCCCACGGTCCGTACGACGACCGCGTAGTTGAAGAAGACATGCGCGAGCAGGATCGCCCACACGGTGGTGTCCAGCCGTACGCCCCACCAGGCGTCCAGCAGCCCGCCCCGGCCGAGCAGCGCGAGGAACGCCGTACCGACCACGACCGTCGGCAGCACGAACGGGACCGTCACCACGGCCCGCAGCAGTTGCTTGCCGGGGAAGTCGAGACGGGCGAAGACATAGGCGCCGGGCAGCGCGATCAGCAGGGTCAGCGCGGTGGAGGCGAGCGCCTGCCAGGTGGTGAACCACAGCACCTGCCGGATACCGGGGTCCGCGAGCACCTCCCCCAGCCGCCCCACCTGCCAGCCGCCGTCCCCCTTCAGCCCACGGGTCAGGATCGCGGCGACGGGATAGGCGAAGAACACGCCGAAGAACGCGGCGGGCAGGACCAGCAGCCCCAGCCGCACCGCGCTCCCCCGGACCCGCCGCGCGGGACGGGCTACTTCAGTACGAGCGAGGTCCATGCCTTGACCCAGTCGTCCCGGTGCTCGGCGATCTTCGCCGCGTCCATGGTCTCGGGCTGCTCGGCCCGCGGCCCGTACTGGCGGAACACCTCGGGCACCTCGGCGCCCTCGACCACCGGGTACACGAACATGTTCAGCGGCATGTCCTGCTGGAACTCGGTGCCGATCATGAAGTCCAGCAGCGCCTTGCCGCCCTCGGCGTTCTTCGCGTCGCTGAGCAGCCCGGCGTACTCGATCTGCCGGAAGCAGGTGCCGTCGGCGACCCCGGTGGGCGCGTCCTTCGGCTGCGGATCGGCGTAGACGACCTCGACGGGCGGCGAGGACGCGTACGACACCACCAGCGGCCGGTCGCCCCCGGCCTCCTTGCCGCCGGCCGACCCGGAGAACTCCTCGTTGTAGGCGGTCTCCCAGCTGTCGACCACCTTGACACCATTGGCCTTGAGCTTCTCCCAGTAGCCGGTCCAGCCGTCGTCGCCGTACCGCGCGGCGGTGCCGAGCAGGAAACCGAGACCGGGGGACGACGTGGAGGCGTTCTCGGCGACCAGCAGATCCTTGTACTGCGGCTTGATCAGATCGTCGAAGGTGCGGGGCGGCGCGAGATCGCGCTCGGCGAAGTACGCCTTGTCGTAGTTGACGCAGATGTCGCCGGTGTCGATGGGCGTGACCCGGTTCCCGGCGCCGTCGGCCCGGTAGGCGGGCGCGATGGTGTCGGCGCCCCGGGGCTCGTACGGCTGGAACAGCCCGTTGTCCAGGGCGCGGGAGAGCAGGGTGTTGTCGACGCCGAAGAAGACATCGCCCTGCGGGTTGTCCTTGGTGAGGATCGCCTTGTTGACGGCCGTCCCGGCGTCCCCGTCCTCCAGCACCTTGACGGTGTACCCGGACTGCTTCTGGAAGTCGGCGAGGACGTCCTTGGAGACGGCCCACGAGTCATGGCTGACCAGGGTGACCGTCTTGGAGTCCCCCGAGCCGCTCCCCGCCCCGGAGCCGGACGAGCCGCACGCGGACAGCGTGACGAGCCCGAGCCCGACGCCCACGACGGCGATCTTCTGGATACTGCGCACTGTGGTGGTGCCCACTGAATGTCCTCCTGGGTGACCAGGAAGAGACGCGGCCCTGCCCGGGACCGCCGAACGGTTCCCGGGCAGGGCGCAACAGCATGAGTGACGACCGATCTCCCTACCCAGAATGACCTGGGCGAGGTTCAGAGGGTCTGCGGCCCACCGTGTCGTCGGCTGCCGCACTCTCAGCGCTGTGGCGCTCCCCTGCCGGATATGAAGATGAGTATGAAGTTATGCCGACCGTGTAGGCGTACACGGATACGGCGAACGCACGAATATACGAACGTACGGCGTCAGACTACCGCCTGCTGTCCGGCCCGCCGTCCGCTCTACCGCTCGGTCGCCGCGAGCTGGCCGCACGCCCCGTCGATCTCCTGGCCCCGGGTGTCCCGGACCGTCACCGGCACCCCGTGCGCGGCGATGGCCTCCACGAACGCCTTCTCGTCCTCGGGCCGGGACGCGGTCCACTTCGACCCGGGCGTCGGGTTCAGCGGGATCAGGTTCACATGCACCGGCCGCCCCTTGAGCAGCCGCCCGAGCCGGTCGCCGCGCCACGCCTGGTCGTTGATGTCCCGGATCAGCGCGTACTCGATGGACAGCCGCCGCCCGGACCGCTCCGCGTACCCGAACCCGGCGTCCAGCACCTCACGCACCTTCCACCGGGTGTTGACCGGCACCAGCGTGTCGCGCAGCTCGTCGTCGGGGGCGTGCAGCGAGATGGCGAGACGGCACTTGAAGCCCTCGTCGGCGAACCGGTGGATGGCGGGCACCAGCCCCACCGTCGACACCGTGATCCCGCGCTGGGAGAGCCCCACTCCGTCGGGTGCCGGGTCGGTCAGCGCGCGGATGGCGCCGACGACCCGCTTGTAGTTGGCGAGCGGCTCGCCCATGCCCATGAACACGATGTTGGACAGCCGCGCGGGCCCGCCCGGCACGTCCCCGTCGCGCAGCGCCCGCATCCCGTCCACGATCTGGTGCACGATCTCTGCGGTCGACAAGTTCCGGTCGAGCCCGGCCTGTCCGGTGGCGCAGAACGGGCAGTTCATCCCGCATCCGGCCTGCGAGCTGATGCACATGGTGACCCGGTCCGGGTACCGCATGAGCACCGACTCGACGAGCGTCCCGTCGAACAGCCGCCACAGCGTCTTGCGGGTGGTCCCCTCATCCGTCGACAGATGCCGGACGACGGTCATCAGCTCCGGCAGCAGCGCCTCCCGCAGCCGGTCACGGGACCCGGCCGGGATGTCCGTCCACTGCTCGGGCTCGTGCGCGTACCGCGCGAAGTAGTGCTGCGAGAGCTGTTTGGCGCGGAAGGGCTTCTCCCCGATCTCCGCGACCGCCTCCTTGCGCTCCGCGGGCGAGAGATCGGCGAGATGCCGCGGCGGCTTCTTGGCTCCGCGCGGCGCGACAAAGGTGAGTTCTCCGGGCTTAGGCATGGCCCTACCAGTGTCGCAGACTCCGAGACCGCCCCCGGCGGCCTGTGGATAACTCCGACCGGGCGGCATCCGTGCAGGTCAGGACGGTGTCTGGGCGATCTCGTCGCGCAGGGTGGCCAGCTCGTGTTCGAGTTCCTGGTAGAGGTCGACGGTGGTCTTCTCGGGGGTGGGCCACACCCGGCCCTCCTCCAGTGCCGCCAGCCGGTCGCCGAGGGTGGCGAGGGCGACCTGCCGGACATGCCAGCCGGGGGCGCCGCGGGTCGCGGCCAGTTCGTCCTCGGCGGCGCGCAGGGCGGGCTGGAGGCGGGCCCGCAGCGGGGCGAGGTCCTTGCGGGCGTCCTGGAGGTTCACCCGCAGCTCGGTCGTGGCCTCGGCGGCACCGAACACGTTGTCCGCCAGCTCGCCCATGCCCTCCACGAAGCCGCCCAGGTCCTCCAGCAGGGGCACGAGCGTCTCGCGGTCGGCGGCCCCCTTGCCGATCACCTGGACCCGGACGGCGGTGAACTCGGCGGATATCCGGTCCATCTGGGCGAGGGCGTCGTCCCCGGGCTCCAGTTGGGCGCGCACCATCTCGACCGGCATCCCCCCGCCGGGCGCGAGCAGTCCGTTGATGTCGGCCAGTTCCCTGGCGAGCAGTTCCCGCAGCTCCAGCAGCGCCTGATGGGACTCGTCCGCAGTGGCCAGCATGGAGCTGACCCGGGCCTCGAACTCGGCGATGGCCTCGGCCGCCACCCGGTCCAGCCGCTCCTGCCGTGCGGCCCGCCGTCTGGCCCACATACGGCTCCACCCCTCCCGGTTCCCCCGACGCCGCCGCGTCGTGTCGCGGCGATCATAGGGAGGACCGGCAGGGGTGGAGCAAACGTTCACTCAGCGGCCCGGCACGGACCGCGCGGTCAGCCGGAGCCGACGAAGACCACCATCAGCAGCCACACCACGGGAGCCGTCGGCAGCAGGGAGTCCAGCCGGTCCATGATCCCGCCGTGCCCCGGCAGCAGCGTGCCCATGTCCTTGATCCCGAGGTCCCGCTTGATCATGGACTCGCCGAGGTCGCCCAGTGTGGCGCTGCCCGCCACCGCGAGCCCCAGCAGCAGACCCTGCCACCAGGTGCCGTCATGGATCAGCAGCTCCATGCACAGCGCGCCCGCCACCATCGCGAAGGCGACCGCCCCGAGCAGGCCCTCGCGGGTCTTGCCGGGGCTGATGCGCGGGGCGAGCTTGTGCTTGCCGAACCGCCAGCCGATCGCGTACGCCCCGGTGTCGCTGACGACGGTGAGCAGCAGGAACGTCAGGACGCGCTGCGGGCCGTCGTCGGCGGTCAGCATCATCGCCACGAAGGTGGCCAGGAACGGCACGTAGAACGCGGCGAAGACGCCCGCGGTGACGTCCTTGAGATAGCCCTCCGGCGGTTCGGTCATCCGCCAGACCAGTACCGCCAGCGCGGTCAGCGCCATGGCCACCCAGGCGCCCTCGGCGCCCCGGACATACCCGGCGACGACCATCGCGGCGCCGCCGACCGCGAGCGGCACCAGGGGCGCCTTGATGCCCTTGCGCTCGTCCAGGCGCCGGGTCAGCTCCCACAGCCCGACCACCACGGCGACCGCTATCACCCCGATGAACACGGCCTTGACGAAGAACAGCGAGGCGAGGATGACCGCGCCGAGCCCGATCCCGACCCCTATGGCCGCACCCAGGTCCCGGCCCGCGCTCTTCTTCTGCGGTGCGGGCGCCGGCTGCGGGGCGTCGGGCATGGGCTCCGGATTCTGCGGCACCGCCGCACGGGGCTGCGCCGACGGGGTCTCGTCGCGGAACGTCTGGTCACGGAACAGGGGGCCGCCCAGACGAGCGGTCCCCCGGTCCTCATCCTGGTCACCGCCGTACGCGGGCAGGTCGGGCACGATGGGCATGGGGCGAGTGTGCTGCGCCTGCTGCGCATCGTACGCGGGACCCGCCGGGGCAGCCCCCTGGACAGATCCGTGCTCGGTGGGCCCCCAGTACCCGGTGTGTCCGGTCCCGGTCGGCGCACCCCAGGAAGAGTCGTTCATCAGACTTCGAGCAGCTCCGCTTCCTTGTGCTTGAGAAGCTCGTCCACCTGGGCGACGTACTTGGCGGTGGTGTCGTCGAGTTCCTTCTCCGCGCGGCGGCCCTCGTCCTCGCCGACCTCGCCGTCCTTGATCAGCTTGTCGATGGCGTCCTTGGCCTTGCGACGCACCGCGCGGATGGAGACCTTGGCGTCCTCGGCCTTGGCCTTGGCGACCTTGATGTAGTCGCGGCGGCGCTCCTCGGTCAGCTCGGGGAACACCACCCGGATGATGTTGCCGTCGTTGCTGGGGTTGACGCCCAGGTCCGAGTCGCGGATCGCCTGCTCGATATTGCGCAGGGCGGTCTTGTCGAACGGGGTGACGACGGCCATCCGCGGCTCCGGGACGGAGAAGGAGGCCAGCTGGTTGATCGGGGTCGGCGCCCCGTAGTAGTCCGCGACGATCTTGTTGAACATCGCGGGGTGCGCTCGGCCGGTGCGGATCGCGGCGAAGTCCTCCTTGGCGACCACGACGGCCTTCTCCATCTTCTCCTCGGCTTCGAGGAGGGTCTCTTCGATCACCACTTGCTCCTGCGTGTTGTGAGTCGGCCCGGCCGCGTCCGCGAGTGGGCGGCCGGCTGCGTCGCGTCTTGTTCCTGCACGGTTCCCGACCGTCCGGTCATTGTCCATCCTCCGGTCGGGGGCCGTACGCGGTCGGGGGCGTCCCCCGGTCAGGCCCGGCTGTCCTCGTCGCCCACCAGCGTGCCGATCTTCTCACCCTTGACGGCGCGCGCGATATTGCCCTCCGTCAGCAGTTCGAAGACCAGGATCGGCAGCTTGTTGTCGCGGCACAGGGTGACGGCGGTGGCGTCGGCGACCTTGAGGTCGCGGGTGATGACCTCGCCGTAGCCGAGCGCGTCGAACTTCACCGCGTCCGGGTTGGTCTTCGGATCGGAGTCGTAGACCCCGTCCACCCCGTTCTTGCCCATGAGCAGCGCCTCGGCGTCGATCTCCAGGGCGCGCTGGGCGGCGGTGGTGTCGGTGGAGAAGTACGGCATGCCCATACCGGCGCCGAAGATCACGACCCGGCCCTTCTCCAGATGGCGCACGGCTCGCAGCGGGATGTAGGGCTCGGCGACCTGCCCCATGGTGATGGCGGTCTGCACCCGGGACTGGATGCCCTCCTTCTCCAGGAAGTCCTGGAGGGCGAGGCAGTTCATCACGGTGCCGAGCATGCCCATGTAGTCGGACCGGGCGCGGTCCATGCCGCGCTGCTGGAGTTCGGCGCCGCGGAAGAAGTTCCCGCCGCCGATGACGACGGCGATCTGGGCGCCGTCGCGGACGACGGCGGCGATCTCACGGGCGATGGCGTGCACCACGTCCGGGTCGACGCCCAGGCCCCCGCCGCCGGCGAATGCCTCTCCGGACAGCTTCAGCAGAAATCGGCCGCGTACTTTGCCGTCGTCGCTCTTCTGGGCCTTGGTGGTCATCGTCTATCCCGCCTCTTTCACGTGGTGCACATACCAAGAAGGCCATTGCCGGTGGGGGGTTGTGGCTCCCATGCGCGGCAATGGCCTCCTCGTCAGATCTGCCGTCGTCCGCCACGCGCGCGTGCGGGACGCAGTGCGCGTGCGGCGCGGACGACTGCGGTCGACCCTAGCGGGATTCCGCCGGGGATCGCGCGTCGATCGCGGTTACGGACGCGGACGGACTCAGATGCCGACCTTGATGCGCGAGAAGCGCTTCAGGGTGACACCGGCCTCGTCCAGGACCTTCTGGACCGACTTCTTGGGGTCGAGCGCGTACGCCTGGCCCAGCAGGGTGGCGTCCTTGAAGAAGCCGTTGACCCGGCCTTCGACGATCTTGGCGATCGCGGCCTCGGGCTTGCCCTCGGCGCGGGTGGTCTCCTCAGCGATGCGGCGCTCGTTCTCCACCACGTCGGCCGGGACGTCGTCCTTGGCGAGGTACTTCGGCGCGAAGGCGGCGATGTGCTGCGCGACGCCCTTGGCGACCTCGGCGTTCGGCTTGTCCAGCTCGACCAGGACACCGATCTGCGGGGGCAGGTCGGGCATGGTGCGGTGCATGTACGCGGCGACGAAGCCGTCGGAGAACTGCGCGAAGCGGTCCAGGACGATCTTCTCGCCGAGGTTGGCGTTGGCCTCGTCGACATACGCCTGGACGGTCTTGCCGGCCTCGATCTCGGAGCCGAGCAGCGCGGCCAGGTCGGCCGGGGAGGTCTTGGCGACGTGCTCGGCGATCGTCTGGGCGACGGCCTGGAACTTCTCGCCCTTGGCGACGAAGTCCGTCTCGCACTTCAGCTCGACCAGGACGCCGGAGGAGTTGTCGTCGGCGATGATCGAGACCACGGCGCCGTTCTCGGCGGAGCGGCCCTCGCGCTTGGCGACGCCCTTCTGGCCCTTGATGCGCAGCGCCTCTACGGCCTTGTCGACATCGCCGTCGGCCTCGTCGAGGGCCTTCTTGCAGTCCATCATGCCGGCGCCGGTCAGCTCACGGAGCTTCTTGACGTCGGCGGCGGTGTAGTTCGCCATGAGTCTGTGAGTCTTTCTCGAAGTCTGGGAGATCTTCTCGAACGTCTGGAAGATCGAAGGTCGGCGGGATGGCCGGTCCGCGGCGCACCCTCGGTGGACACCTGTGCGGCTCCACTTGTAGGGCTGGCGTACGGACCGCCCGCCGACCTACGGGTGAACGGTGGGGGCGGACTTCATGTCACCGCCCCCACCGTCGCGACCTGGCAGTCGGAAGGGTCAGGACTGCTCGGTGTCCGCGGCCGGGGCCTCGGCGGCGGCCGGGGCGGCCTCCTCCACGGGGGCGGCTTCCTCGGCGGGAGCGGCCTCCTCGGCGGCGGCTTCGGCGGGCGCCTCCTCGGCCGGGGCCTCGGCGGCGGGGGCCTCGGCGACGGGGGCCTCGGCGGCGGCCGGGGCGGCCTCCTCGGCCTTCTTCTCGCCCTCCAGCAGGTCGCGCTCCCAGGCGGCGAGCGGCTCACCGGCGGCCTTGTCGCCCTTGTCACCGGTGGCGACACCGGAGCGGGAGATGAGGCCCTCGGCGACGGCGTCGGCGATCACCCGGGTGAGCAGGGTGACGGAGCGGATCGCGTCGTCGTTGCCCGGGATCTTGTAGTCGACCTCGTCGGGGTCGCAGTTGGTGTCGAGGATGGCGACGACCGGGATGTTCAGCTTCCGGGCCTCGCCGACCGCGATGTGCTCCTTCTTGGTGTCCACGATCCAGACGGCGCTGGGCACCTTCTGCATCTCGCGGATACCACCGAGGGTCTTCTCCAGCTTGGCCTTCTCGCGCGAGAGCACGAGAAGCTCCTTCTTGGTCAGACCGGAGGAGGCGACGTCCTCGAAGTCGATCTGCTCCAGCTCCTTGAGCCGCTGGAGGCGCTTGTAGACGGTCGAGAAGTTGGTGAGCATGCCGCCCAGCCAGCGCTGGTTGACGAAGGGCATACCGACGCGGGTGGCCTGCTCCGCGATGGCCTCCTGCGCCTGCTTCTTCGTACCGACGAACATGACCGTGCCGCCATGGGCGACGGTCTCCTTGACGAACTCGTAGGCGCGGTCGATGTACGACAGCGACTGGAGCAGGTCGATGATGTAGATGCCGTTGCGCTCGGTGAAGATGAAGCGCTTCATCTTCGGGTTCCAGCGACGGGTCTGGTGACCGAAGTGGACGCCGCTCTCCAGCAGCTCCCGCATCGTGACGACGGCCATGGCCGTGTTCTCCTTGATTTCTCGGTTGTGCCGCGGATGCCGGACGGCTTCCGCGCCTGACGCCCACTGACGCGCCGTGCCACGAGGGACCGAGGGGCGCTGAACGGGACCGTTTCCGGTCGCCGTGCCGGGGCGTGCGAAGTCGACCCGGTGGCCCGGGTCGCCACCAGAAGTGTACGGGACCCGCGAGGCACCGGGTGACGCCGTTGTCCACAACCCCGCAGTTGTGCACAGGTCCCGGCCAAGATCGTGGCGGTGGGTCCACGGTGGACGCATGGAACGACCCCTGCGGCTGCTCACCGCCATCCTGCTGGCACTGGCCGTGACGGTGCTGCCCCGGGCGGCCCGCGCACAGCCACCGCCCCCGCCCGCGCCGCCGCCTCCGACCGCTCTCTGGCCGGTGGGCGACCCTCCACGGGTGCTCCGTGGCTGGAAACCACCCTTGACGCGGTACGGGTCCGGCCACCGCGGTGTCGACCTGGCGGCGGCCTCCGGCCAGACCGTACGGTCCCCGACGCCGGGCCGGGTCGCCTTCGCGGGCCGGGTGGGCGGCCGGGGCGTGATCACGGTCGCCCTGCCCGGCACGCCTCTGCGCCTGACCTACGAGCCCGTCCGCCCCTCGGTCCGCCGGGGCGACCGGGTGACCACGGGCACGCCGCTGGGCACGCTGGAGTCCGTGGTCCCGTCCCACTGCGCGTCCCGCTGCCTGCACTGGGGCCTGCGCCGCGCGGACACGTACCTGAACCCGCTGACGCTGTTCCACCCCCACCCGATCCTGCTCCCCCTGCACACTCCCGGCACCCCTCCAGCCCGGGGTCACCCCATCCCCCCAGGGGCGCGGGGAACCGCGCACAGGGCAGCAACACATGGCCCCCCTTCAGGGCGGGGAAGCCCAGTACGCCAGGGGCGCGAGGAACCGCGCACGTCACCTCACACCCCCGGCACCTCCCAGCGCCCCCGCTCACACCCGTACCGTCGCCACCCCCGTCAGGCGGACCGTCGCGATCTCCCAGGGCCGCAGCTCCAGTTCCAGTACGCCCGCCGCCACACAGCGCGCCGCTCCGAGATCACGGCCCAGGAGATCGACCCGGCGGCCCCCCTCGAAGGGCCCCCGCAGCACCACCCGCCCCGCCTCCGGACGCAGCGCGACAACCCGCACCTCGACGTCCGCCCCCCGCCGCCGCACCCCGGTGAGGACCGCGCCCTCGACGGAGACCCCCTCCGCGCGGGCGGGCGCCGCGGAGACGTCCCCGGCACCGAGGACCGCGTGCAGCGGATGCCGGAACCGCTCGGCGGCCCCCGGCAACCCGGCACCGCGCCAGTCCCCGGCGTACGGCAGCACCGCGAGGGACACGGTGGTCACGCCCGGCATCTGCGCCGCCGGGGTCGCGATCTGCGGCCCCGCGGGCTCCTCCCGGTAGGGGTGGACGTTCCGGCTGAGCCACCCCGTGGACCGCAGCACCGTGAGGGCCAGTTCCGCCCCGGTCAGCTCGTACTCGGACGCCTGGGTGAGCAGCAGCCCCGCGCCCCCCGCGGCCACGAACCCGTGGGCCGGGAAGGTGGGCACCGGACGCTCGCTGAAGCCCCCCTCGGCGGTCCGCCCGCGTTCCACGACCGCGAACTGCCCCTCCGCGCTGGAGCTGTCGGCATGCCTCCCCAGCGGCACATGGAACCGCACCCGGTGGTCGAGGGAGGCGTTGTCGAGGGTCAGGTCGAGCCGGACGAAGGGCTCCCCCGCGCGCAGTTCGACGTCCATGCGCACGGTGCCGGGCCGGGTCGGTGTCGTACGCCGGTCGGCGTCGCGGTCGACGGCGGCGGGCCAGTCGTACACGCGTTCGACGGTGAGGGTGGTGCGCAGGGGGCCCTCGACCGTGGGCGGGGTGACGCGGACCGCGCGGGGGGTGTCGATCACGGTGTCGGTGGCGGGCGGGGCGTAGTTGTAGGTGTCGCCGCGGTCGCCGCCGTCGGCGATGCGTCCGACGCCGTCCAGGACGGTGCCGTCGCGGGAGACCACCCGCAGGGTGCCGTCGTCCAGGACGGTGACGGTGACCAGGCCGTTGCTGAGGGTACGGCCGTCGTGCCGGACGGGAGCGGGGGCCGGGACGGCGCCGGGGACGACCCGCAGGGAGGTCCAGCCGAGCGCGGGGACCCGGGCGGCGCAGGTCAGGACGCGGTGGGCGGCGCGCAGGATGCGGACGGTCCACTCGCCGTCGGCGCCGGTGACGGCGGCGCGGACGGCGGCCACGTCGAAGGGGCGGTCGCCGCCGTGGCGGGCGACGGTGAATTCCAGGACCCGGCGGGCGGGGTCGCAGGTCCAGTGGGTGATCTCGCTGCCGAAGAGTTCCCGGCCGTGGATGCGCGGGAGGAAGGCGGGCAGCCGGTCGCCGGGGTGCCGTTCCTCCAGCAGGACGAGCGGGGCGCGGTGCTCGGTCTGGGCGGGCAGCCGGGTGCCGTCGGCGAGTTCCACGCCGATCTCGTCCCAGTCGTCGGGGACCTCGGCGTCGATCGTGATCTGGTCCTCGCGCGGGGCCGGGGTGGGGTTGAGGACGAGGACGGCCTCGCGGGAGACCTGGCGGGCGAGCCCCGCGGCGACCCGGTCGCGGACGGCCTGGCCGAGGTGCTCGGCCTCGCTGATCCGGGCGTGCACCTGGACGGCGGTCTCGTCCACCCCGCAGCCGGTGACGGAGTCGTGCCCGGCGGCGTCGACCAGCCGCCACCAGGCCAGGTCGAGGAAGCGCTCGGGCCACTCGCGCGACCAGAGCGCGGCGAACGGCTCGGCGTACCGCTCGACCAGGCGCTCGGCGCGTCCCATGGCCTGCTTGAGGTGCGGGCGGGCGGACAGCACGCCGGGGAGGATGTTGGCGTGGGCGTGGCTGCGCAGCTCGCCCGCGACGACCGGCAGCCCGGCGTCGTGCGGGTCGCGGTCGCGGACGTAGTCGTCCAGCGTGACGATCCGTACGCCGACGTCGGCGGGGTCGAGTCCGGCGACCAGGTCGACCAGCGAGCCGACGGGCGCGGAGTGGTCGGTGCCGTACATGGCGAGGACGGGATCGGTGCCGAAGGACGGCTCCAGGCGCCGGCCGAGGGCGGCCATCCGCTCGGCGAAGTGCCCGGGGTCGGAGAAGACATAGGCCGCGTTGCCGTAGCCCCCGGCGAGGTACTCGGTGCGGACGGAGCTGCCGTCGGGCGCCTGCCAGCGGAAGGCGTGTCCAGGCACCCCGTCGGGGACCCCGCGCCAGAGGCAGGCGTGGTCGAAGCCGGCGGCGGCGAGGATCTGCGGCATCTGGGCGCAGTGGCCGAACATGTCGGGGAGGTAGCCGACGGCCATGGAGCCGCCCAGCTCCTCGGCGCGGCGCAGGCCCAGTTCCAGGTTGCGGACGATGTTCTCGCCGGAGCAGAGGAATTCGTCGAGCAGGATCTGCCAGGGGCCGACGGCGAGGCGGCCCTCGCGGACCAGCCGGGCGATCCGCTCGCGGTGCTCGCCGCGGACCTCCAGATAGTCGTCCACGGCGGCCATCTGGCCGTCGAGGGTGAAGCGGAAGCGGTCGTCGGCCTCGGCGCGGTCGAGGACCTCGTCCAGCAGGTCGACCAGGCGCAGCCGGAACCGCTGGAACGGCTCGTACCACTCGCGGTCCCAGTGGGTGTGGGGGACGAGCCGGACCTGGGGGGCGGGCGCACGGGTGGTGTCGGGGGTCGCTTCGGGGGTGGTGGCGTCGGGGATGTGGGTCATCGCGCGGGTGCCTCGCTGTCGTGGTGGGGCCCGGGGAGCGGCTCGGGGAGCGGGGTGAGGGTCTCGGGGAGCGGCTCCGAGAGGGGAGTGACGGGCTCGGAGAGCGGCTCGGAGAGGGGGGTGAAGGTGAGGACGAGGCTCGCCCGGTGCGGGTGGAGCCGGTGGTGGGGCAGGACGCCGGGGCCGCAGGCGGCGGTGCCGAGGCCGTGCTGGGCGATGTCCAGATTGAGGTGGAGATGGTCGGAGGGGACCAGGTCGGTGGTGTGGCGGGCCGCGTCGAGGTGTTCGGAGGTCCAGCGGCGGGCGGTGAAGGCGAAGTGGGGTTCGCCGTCGATCCGCAGCCCGGCGCCGGTGCCGTCGGTGCCGGTGAGCCGGAGGTGGCGGACGTTGAGCCGGTTGCCGTTCTCCTGGGGATAGACGTTGGGCGTCTGGAGGGCGTCGACATCGGAGGTGAAGCGGCCGACGCGGGCGGCCTGCCGGAAGTCGGCGTACGCCTCGCCGGGCCCGCGGCCGTACCACTCGACGGTGTCGAGGGCGGCGGGCAGCGCCATGCGCAGTCCCAGCCGGGGCAGGGTGCAGGGCCACTCCCCCTCCGGTTCGACGTCGAGCCGCAGCCGCAGCCGGTGCGCGTCGGCGCTCCAGCGGTAGTCGGCGCGCATCCCGAAGCCGAGTCCGGCGGGGGCGACCCGGGTGCGGACGACCAGGACGCCGTCGCCCCGGTCGATGTCGAGGAGGTGGTGCTGGAGCCGGTGGAGTCCGGCGGCCCGCCAGGTCTGCTCCTCGGGCGCGTCGGCGGCCCGGTCGTTGTCGACGGGCGCCCGCCACAGGTCGAGCCGGGGGCTCTGGACGGGGAGGTGGCCGAGGGCGGTGAGGTGTCCGGTGCGGGCGTCGAAGCGGCCGGGGCCGAGCCGCAGCGCGGTGCCGTCGGCCCGGACCGGGGCGCCGGAGGCGGGGGCGGGCGGGGGCGGGGCGGGGGTGACGGGGAGCTGCCCCCAGGCGACGACATGTCCGGCCGCCGCCCAGGGGGTGTCCCCGGCGAGCCGGGCACGGACGGTGAGCCAGCTCTCGGCGGCGGTGGCCGGGAGCGGGGGCAGGGCGAGATCGGCGCTGCCGCCCGGTGGCAGGTCCGGGACGTCGAGGGCGCCCACGGCGATCTCGGTGCCCTGCGCCTCCAGGGTCCAGTCGAAGGAGAGGTGGTCCAGCGGGACGCAGTCGTACAGGTTGGTGATCCGCAGTCCGCCGCGGGTGCCGGCGATCCGGACCGGCTCGAACACCTTGGCGAACTCGATGAGCGCGGGGGACGGGGTGCGGTCGGGGTGCAGCATGCCGTCGATGACGAAGTTGCCGTCGTGCAGCGGCTCACCGAAGTCGCCGCCGTAGGCGAAGTAGGGGCGGCCCCGGTCGTCGTGGCGGGCGATGCCGTGGTCGAGCCACTCCCACACGAAGCCGCCCTGGCAGCGCTCGTGCCGTTCGAACAGCTCCCGGTACTCGACCAGACCACCGGGGCCGGTCCCCATGGCGTGGGCGAACTCGCAGAGGATGAAGGGCAGTTCGCGGCTGCGCGGCGGGCCCAGCTCACCGCGCCCGATCCGGTCGACGTCCTCGTGCGAGGCGTACATGCGGCTGTGCACGTCCACGTACGCGCAGTCGGCGTCGCCCTCGTAGTGCAGCGGGCGGCCGGGGTCGCGGCGGCGGGTCCAGGCTGCGGTGGCGGCGAGATTGCGCCCCGTGTGGGCCTCGTTGCCCAGCGACCACATGATCACCGAGGGGTGGTTCTTGTCGCGTTCGACGGTCCGGGCCATCCGGTCGAGGTAGGCGGCGGCCCAGCGCGGGTCGTCGCTGGGGTTGTCACGCCAGCCGAGTTCGGAGAAGCCGTGGGTCTCCAGGTCGCATTCGTCGATCACCCACAGCCCGTACCGGTCGCACAGGTCGAGGAAGCCGGGGTCGGGCGGGTAGTGGCTGGTGCGTACGGCGTTGACGTTGTGCCGCTTCATCAGCTCGATGTCGGCGACGGCCCACGCCTGGGGCAGCGCCCGGCCCAGCTCGGGGTGGAACTCGTGCCGGTTGACCCCCCGGAACACGATCCGCCGCCCGTTGACCTTGAGGACGCCGTCGTCGATGGAGACGGTACGGAAGCCGATACGCACCGGGACGCGTTCGGCGCCGGTGTGGACCTCGCCGTCATAGAGCCGGGGGCTCTCGGCGCTCCAGGGCTGTACGGGCACGTGGGCAGACTGCCCGGCGGGCAGCGCGTCGATGCCGAGGGCGGGGACGCTGACCCGGACGCCGGGGTCGGCGTCCAGGCGCAGGGTGCCATGGCCGGTGGTGTGGTCGTAGTCGGCGTGCAGGGTGTAGTCGCGGACGCCGCCCTCGGGGCGGGCCAGCAGGGTGACGTCCCGGAAGATCCCGGAGAGCCACCACATGTCCTGGTCCTCCAGATAGCTTCCGGCGGACCACTGGTGGACCCGGACGGCGAGCACATTGCCGGTCGGGCGCAGCAGCGGGCCGACGGCGAACTCGGACGGCAGCCGGCTGCCGGTGGTGATGCCGAGTTCGGTGCCGTTGAGCCAGATCCGGCCGCAGGAGTCGATGCCGTCGAAGCGCAGCACGGCGGGTCCGGCGGGCCAGTCGGCGGGCAGGTCGAAGGTGAGCCGGTGGTCGCCGGTGGGGTTGTCGGAGGGCGGGGCGGGCGGGGTGACGGGGAACGGGTAGCGGATGTTGGTGTAGGCGGGGCGGCCATGGCCGTTGAGCTGCCAGTGCCCGGGGACGGGCAGGGGGTGCCAGGCGGAGTCGTCGTAGGAGTCGCTCTCGATCCCGTCGGGCGCCTCGGCCGGGGACGGCGAGAGGTGGAAGCGCCAGGGCCCGTTGAGGCTGAGCGCGGCGGCGTCGGAGCGGAAGGCGGCCCGTGGCGGCAGCGCGCCGCGCCCGGGGGCGGGGTCGTGGAGGTAGGCGAGGGCGGGGTGCCCTTCGGGGGCACCGGGGACATCGGGGACATCGGGCGTATCGGAACCGTCGGAGACACCGGGCGCACCGGGCGCACCGGGCGCATCGGAACCGTCGTAACCGTTGGAACCGTCGGAGACACCGGACGACGACGGGGAGTACAGGGGCGGCACAGGATTCCCTTCAGCCCTTCAGGGCACCCGCGGCGATGTTCCGGACGAAGTGCCGGGCGCCGAAGAGGAAGACGATCAGCAGCGGCACGACGGCCACGAGGGTGCCCGCCATGACGACGCTGTAGTCGGTCACGTACAGGCCGTTGAGCTGCGCCAGCGCGAGCTGGAGCGTGATGTGCTGGGAGTCGATGAGCACGACCAGCGGCCACAGGAAGTCGTTCCAGGCGTTCACGAAGGTGAAGATGCCGAGGAAGGCGAGGGCAGGGCGGAGCATCGGCAGGGCGACGGACCAGTAGGTGCGGAAGAAGCCGCAGCCGTCGATCCGGGCGGCCTCCAGGATCTCGTCGGGCAGTGAGCCGCTGATGTACTGCCGCATCCAGAAGATGCCGAAGGCGTTGGCCGCGGCGGGCACGATGAGCGCCTTGAGGCTGCCCACCCAGCCCAGCTCGGCCATCAGCGAGAACTGCGGGATGGCGGCGAGCTGGGTCGGCACCACGAAGGTGGCGAGCAGCAGCCCGAAGAGCACCTTGCTGCCGGGGAAGGTGTACTTCGCGAAGGTGAACGCGGCGAGCGAGTCGAAGAACAGCACGGCGAGGGTGGTCGCGATGGCCACCACCAGCGTGTTGAGCAGCGACCCGAAGAAGTCGATCCGCGAGAACACCTCGCCCACGTTGTGGAAGAGCTGGTCGCCGAAGACCAGCCGGGGCGGCGAGGAGTAGATGTCCCCGGTGCTGTTGGAGGCCATCACGGCCATCCAGTAGTACGGGAAGAGGGTGATCAGCGCGCCGACGAGCAGCGCGGCATAGGTCAGGACTCGTCCGCGGGTGGTCATCGGCCGCCCTCCTTGAGGGTGGTCCGGGCCCGTTCGGGGCGGGCCACCAGTCGCCAGTTGAGGATGGAGAAGAGGACGACGACCACGAAGATGCCCCAGGCGATGGCGGCGCCGTAGCCGAAGTCGCTGTCCGCGAAGGCGGTGCCGTAGAAGTAGAGGACCATGGTCAGTCCGGCGGAGCCGGGGCCGCCCCGGTCGCCGAGCAGCACCTGTGCCTCGGCGAAGGTCTGCATCCCGCCGATGGCGGACATGACCAGCGAGAACAGCAGGACGGGCCGGAGCAGCGGCAGGGTGATGGCGAAGAAGGTCCGCACCGGTCCGGCGCCGTCGATGCGCGCGGCCTCGTACACATCGCCGGGCAGGGACTGGAGCCCGGCGAGGAAGATGATCGCGTTGTAGCCGGTCCAGCGCCAGACGATCATCAGGGCGATGGCGCAGCGGATCGCCCAGGGGTCGGTCAGCCAGGGCACCTCACCGGCGCCGAACAGCCCGAGGAACCAGTTCAGGACGCCGAACTGCCCGCTGAAGACCGACCCGAAGACCAGGGACATCGCCACGATCGAGGTGACGTTCGGCATGAAGTAGGCGATCCGCAGGGCGCCCTTGAAGCGGATGGACGAGTTCAGCCCGAGCGCGATCAGCAGGGCGAGGACGGTCATCGGGACCGTGGACATCACCCAGATGATCAAGGTGTTGCCGATCGACGTCCAGAACAGGTCGTCGGTGAGCAGAAAACGGAAGTTCTCCAGCCCGACGTACTCCATCGGCCCGACCCCGTCCCAGCGCTGGAAGGCGAGGAACAGCGAGTAGAGCACCGGGTAGAGCCCGAAGGCGGCGAAGAGCAGGAAGAACGGGGAGACGGCGACGTACTGCGGCAGATACCGCCAGCGCCGGCGGCGGCGGGCGGCTGCCGCGTCGGCGGCGGAGGCAGCCCGGCCCACGATGGTCGCGTCCGGCTCGGACAACGCTGTCATGACAGCACCCCCTGCCGCCTCAGCAGCCGTTCGATCCGGGTCCGGGCGTCGCTCCAGGCCCGCTCCGGGTCCTTGCCGCCCAGTTCCACATTGGTCAGCTCGTCGGTGTAGGTGTCGCTGATGGTGATGTCCCAGGGGCTGAAGTACGCGTACCGCACCTGGTCGGCGATGTCGGCGAACACCTGTACGGCCGACTGTCCGCCGAAGAACGGGTCGCCCGCGGTGATCCGCGGGTCCCGCACCGCCTCGGGGCTGGACGGGAACAGCCCGATGTCGAGGTAGTTGGTGGTCTGGTTGGCCGGATTCTGGAGCCAGCTCAGGATGGCGAACGCGGCCTGCGGATCGGGACAGGCGCTGGTGATCGCGAGGAACGATCCGCCCTGGTTGCCGGGTCCGCCCGGCGGCGGGCACACCCGCCACTTCCCGGCGGTGTCCGGCGCCGACTGCTTCAGCTCACCGGTGATCCAGGAGGCGTTGACGAACCCGGCCTCCTGCCCGCCGACCCAGGCCGCGTGCCGGTCCACCGACTGCCCGCTGACACTCTGCGACCCGGCGAACCCGGCGGTCAGCCGCCGCTGGTACGCCTCCACGGCCCGGTCCCACGCCGTCCGCACATGCGTCTGGTCGTCGAGATACCGGTTCTCCGGGTCGAAGTACTTCCGCGACTGCTGCGCCATCGCGTACGTGAACACCATCTTGGTGTCGGTGATCACATACCGCCCCGGCAGCCGCCGTTTCAGCTCGTCCGCGAGCGTGAAGTACGCCTCCCAGGTGCCCGTCGCCGCGGCCACGTCGTCCGGGGCGCTGGGCAGCCCGGCCGCCGCGAAGACATCCTCGCGGTAGTAGAGCGCGGCGGGCCCGATGTCGATGGGGAAGCCGAGCTGGAACCCGTCCGGGGTGGCGCCCGCCTGCCACTTCCAGGGCAGATACCGGTCCGCCAGCTCCCGCGCGCCGAGCCCGCCGAGATCGACGAAGCGGTCGCTGTCGGCGAAGTAGCGGGAGATGTTGTCGCCGATCATGGTGATGTCGGGCACATAGGCGTTGCCCGCGAGCGCGGCCAGCAGCCGCTGCGTGAGATCGCCGCTCACCTGCGAGACAACGAACCTGTCCGCCGCGAAGCGCTCCGCGGCGGCGGTCAGCACCTGGTCGGACAGACCGTTGTACGTGTACCAGAGCGTGAGGCTCCCCGGCTTGGCGGTGGCCGGGCTGGCACAGCCACTGGCCCCGAGCGCGACGGCGCCCAGGGCGCCCGCACCGGCCAGCAGCCTTCGTCGAGTCAGCGTCATCGGGACCCTTCCGAAAGCCGTGAGCGCTCCCGTGAGCGCTCACGAATTGCTCCGGAGTCTGTTTCCGGCCATGCCGTCATGTCAAGGGCGAGGACGACGGGCGTTCATGATTCGGGGGGCGGCGAGGACGCGTCCGGGGGCTGTTGCGCCGGAATGCGGCTGTTTGTGGGGGGGGAGGGTACGCCGGGAGGGGGTGGGGGGCTGTGATGTGGGACACGGGGGGAGGGAGAGGGGAGGGGTAGGGAGGGTGCGGATCGGACTGCGGTGGGGGAGGTACGGGTGTGGAGCGCGGGGGCGTTGAGGGCTCTGCGTCCGGTGTGGCCCTTGCCGTCCGCTGTGACGGGCACCACCCGGCGTGACGGGCACCACCCGGCGTGACGGGCACCACCCGGAATTGGTGGGCACGCCCGCCCGCCGCGACCGGTCTCGCATAGAACTGCCGCCCGAGGGACAGCCCTACGCCGACTCCCGCACGCACAACTCCGCCCGTACGACCTCCGACTCGGGCCCGACCGGTCCGGTCGCCGTCAGCAGCCGCGCGGCCTGCTCGACGGCGAGCGTGCCGAGGCGGTGGGCGTCGAGGGCGACGCTGGTGAGCGCGGGTTCGACCAGCGCGCCGAACTGGAGCCCGTCGAACCCGACCACCGCGAGGTCCTGCGGAATCCGCCGCCCCAGTCGCCGCCCCGCCCGGAGCGCGCCGATGGCGATGATGTCGTTGAAGGTGAACACTGCGGTGACATCCGGATGCGCGGCGAGCAGCTCGGCCAGCGCCCCTTCCCCGCCCTCCACGCTCTGCGCGGCCCGCCGTACCGGTCCCGCGGCCAGCCCGTGCGCGGCCAGCGCGGCCCGGTACCAGGTGTGCCGGATGCTCGGCTCGGTGCGTCCGGCGTGGTCGATCATGCCGATCCGCCGGTGTCCGGCGGCGACCAGATGTCCGATGGCCCGCTCGACGCCCTCGCTGCCGTCCACCACGATCGAGCTGAACCGCGCGGCGGGCCGCTCCCGCCCGATCAGCACCACCGGCACTCCGCGCACCAGCCGGTCGATCTCGTCCTCCGGATTGCTGAAGTACCCCACGACCGCGTCGACCTGCGACCCGATCACCTCCAGCGTCCCGCGCTCCTCGTCAGGGCTGTCGGCGGTGTCGTAGACCACGACATGCCAGCCCCGGGTGCGCGCCGCCTCCAGCGCGGCGGCGGCGACCTCGGTGAAGAACGGGTTGCGCAGATCCGGGATGACCAGCCCGATGCTGGTGGTGTCCTGCCGCACCAGTCCGCGCGCGAACCGGCTCGGCCGGTAGCCCAGCTCCTGCGCCGCGTCCAGCACCCGCTGCTTGGTCGAGAGCCCGATCTCGCCCTTGTCGTTCAACGCGCGCGACACCGTCTGCCGGGACACTCCGGCACGCCGGGCGACATCGTCGATCGTCACCCTGCGGGCTTCCGTCCCCGACCGTGCCATCACTCACCTCCGGACCAGCCGACGCCGATGCGCCCGCCGGGCATCGAGTATGCCTGTGCCGCCACCGATCCCAGCGACGGGGCATCCGCCGAGCCACGCAGACAACCATCGAACACCGTCCGGGTACGAGCGCCCCGACCGCCACCGATCGGGAACCGGGGACGGGACACCACCGACCGGGTACCGGGGATTGGGTACCGGGGATTGGGCTGTACGGATGCCCGCCCCGGGTGATCCGACCGCCCATCACCAGCACACACGCACTCCGGCACACACGCGCTCCGGCGCTCCGGCACCCCGGCACCCCGGCACCCCGGCACCCCGGCACCCCGGCACCCCGGCACCCCGGCACCCCGGCAGGAGCCTACGACCGCCCTCGCCCGGACGACCCGTCCGCCCCGCGCCGCTCACCCGCCCGGCGGGCACCCGGCCGAGCCGCTCAGTGCCCCGCGCGCCCGATGCCCCGCAGCACCATCCCCACCGCCGCCTCGGTGATCACGCCCGGTTCCTCCGCCGCGCCCAGTTCGATGCGGCGGACGGCCGCGTCCACCACGCCCTGGAGCAGCATCGCGGCGAGCCGGGGCTCGGTGTGCCCCAAGGCGGCCAGCGCCTCGACGATCATCGCGATCAGTCCGCCGTGGGCCGCCCGGATCTTCTCCCGCGCCCCGGCGTCCAGCTCGCTGGCCGAGATGGCGACCACCGCCCGGTGCCGCCGGTCGCCCACCAGCTCCAGCTGCTTGCGGACATACGCCTCGACCTTCGCCTCGGCACCCTCCGCCGCCGCCATCGTCGCCTCGACCTCCGCCGCCCAGACGGGGAAGTCGACCGCGCACAGCTCCTCGACCACGGCCGCCCGCGACCGGAAGTACTCATACACGGACGAACGCGCCAAACCCGTACGCTCGGCGAGGGCAGGGAAGGTCAGCGCTTCCGTACCGCCCTCGGACAGCAGGGAGCGGGCCGCGTCCAGCAGGGCGGCTCGTTGCATCGACCGGTGCTCGGCCACGGAGGCCGCTCGAATCCTTGGCACGTCATCCACTTTACGGACGGACCCCCCGGTTCGGGAGTGGCTCACCCCACCCCGACGGGTGTCCAACCGGCGCACTAGGGGGTGTCTGACGGATCTCCGTGGCGTCGCGACGCCCGGCACGCACGCTCGCCGCACCGGACAAAAGCCCTAGTAGCTCCGCTACGAGGGCTTCCGCCCGGCACACCGAGAGCACGCACCGAACGCCGCTCCTTCTCCCACGGAGATCCATCAGACACCCCCTGGGCCCACGCCGGCCCGCGTCCAACGGCGCTCAGCGTCCGAATCCGGCCAGCTTCGCCCGTAGCTGCAACACGGACTTGGTGTGGATCTGGCTGACCCGGCTCTCGGTGACGCCCAGCACATTGCCGATCTCGGCGAGGGTCAGTCCCTCGTAGTAGTAGAGCATCACGACGGTCTTCTCCCGCTCGGGCAGCGTGTTGATCGCCCGCGCCAGGAACCGGCGCAGCTCCCGGTCCTCGGCGACCTCCACCGGGTTGTCCGCGGCGGTGTCCTCCAGGGTGTCCATCAGGCTCAGCCGGTCGCCGCCGCCCTCGCCGCCGACATGCAGCAGTTCCTCCAGCGCCACCACGTTGGCCAGCGACAACTGGCTGAACACCGCGTGCAGTTCATCGACCCCGATACCCAGCTCCGCCGCGACCTCCGCCTCGCTGGGGGTGCGTCGCAGCCGCGCCTCCAGCGTGGCGTACGCGCGCTCCACATTGCGCGCCTTCTGCCGCACGGACCTCGGAATCCAGTCCAGCGCCCGCAGCTCGTCGATCATCGCGCCCCGAATCCGGGTGATCGCGTACGTCTCGAACTTGATCTCCCGGTCGATGTCGAACTTCTCGATCGCGTCGATCAGCCCGAACACGCCGGACGACACGAAGTCCGCCTGTTCCACATTGGGCGGCAGCCCCACGCTCACCCGTCCCGCCACGTACTTCACCAGCGGCGAGTAGTGCAGGATCAGCTGCTCCCGCAGCCGTTCGTCGCCGGTGGTCTTGTACGAGCGCCACAGTTCGTCGAGCGTCGAGGGCGCGGGCGGTCGCGTACCGCCACCCTCACGGGCGGCTGGGGGGATCGCCGCCCGGTCGGACCCGGAGGTGTGCTGGGGCATTCGTCGCCTTGTGCCGTTCTGCCGTGAAGCTCGTGCGGAAGGTGCCTGGTGGATGGTGTCGGTCGGGTGGCCGGTACATACCGGATGCTTGTGAGCGTAGCGTGACTGGAGTGTCGCGGTGCGCGAAGGGTGCGGGCCGGGCGGTGCGCAGATACGTTCCGTTCGACGCTCCACCGGCTCATGACGATCACTCACCGCGATCATGCAATCCGGTCAACTGCGCCATTTCCCAAGGAATTCCACCTTCCCCCGGACGGCCGAACGCCCTCCGTCATCCGTGCTGTGAACCGGTGCGGACAGACATCACCGCCTGGCGTGTCAACTTCCAGCCGTCGCCGTGTCGTTCGACAAAGCCCAGCGCGGTGAGTTCGTACAGTCTCGCGATCGTGTCGTCCGGCGTGGTCTGCGCGCCGCGCGCGATCTCGTCCGCCGCGGCGGCCCGGCGGCCGGGCAGCGCCGCCAGGACCCGGCGGGTGGCCGGGGCCAGCAGATCGCGCGGCAGCACCGGTCCGCGCCGGACGGGCGCCAGCTCGCCCATGTCGCCGACCAGTTCGATCACCTCCGCGGCGTCCGTCACCAGCTCCGCCCCGCCGCGCAGCAGCTCGTGTACCCCGGCGGACAGCGCGCTGGTGGCCGGGCCGGGCACCCCCATCGTGTACCGCCCCAGCCGGTCCGCGGCCCGCGCGGTGACCAGCGACCCGCTCCGGTAGGCCGCCTCCACGACCACCGTGCCCCGGGTGAGCGCGGCGATCACCCGGTTGCGCAGGACGAACCGGCTCGGCGTCGGATGGTCCCCCGGCGGCAACTCCCCCACCACCAGCCCCTGTTCCGCGATCCGCGCGATCAACTCGGTGTGCCCGCGCGGATAGGGCCGGTCGACCCCACAGGCCAGTACGGCGACGGTGGCCCCGCCCGCGCCGAGCGCCCCCCGGTGGGCGGAGCCGTCGACGCCGTAGGCGCCGCCGGACACCACCACCCAGCCGCGCTCGGCGAGCCCGGCGGCCAGGGTGACGGCCATGTGCGCCCCGTACTCGGTGCAGGCGCGGGCCCCGACCACCGCGACGGACCTCAGCGCCCACATCCGCAGATCCGGCCGCCCACGGACCCACAGCCCCAGCGGCCGGGCGTCCGCGAGGTCGTCCAGCTGCCCCGGCCACTCACTCCCGCCCGGAGTCACGAACCGCACCCCGGCCGCACGCGCCTCCGCGAGATCCCGCTCCGGCTCGGCCCGCGCGGCCCGCGCCCGCAGCCCGCTCCACCGCCGCGCGCTCACCCCGGGCAGCGCCCGCCCGCCCCGCACCCGCCGGACCACCTCGGATACCCCGAACTCCCGCACCCACCGCCCGGCCAACTCGTCCCCGGGTTCCACGACCCGGGTGAGAAACACCCGGTCGAGCACCTCACCGTCCACCGGGCCGTCGGCTCCACAGTCCCGACCGCTGAAGCGGCCCCCGCCGCCAGGGTGCCCACCCCCGGGCTCGCCCGAGCGCTCACTTCCACAGCCGGTACCGCCCCCGGCCTCCTCCGGGCGCTCACCACCACGTCCGGTCCCGACAACCTCGCTCCCCACCGGACCCTCACCTCCACCACAGCCGCCCCCGTCATCGGCCACCCCCCTCACCTCAGCGCCCCGATCGCCATGGGCACCCCCCGTGGGACCCCCGTCCGCAGTTGGAGCGCGAGGGCGACGTCCACCGCGCCGGGCCGGTCGTGGCCGACCAGGTCGGCGACGGTCCACGCGACCCGCAGTACCCGGTCCAGCCCCCGCGCGGTCAGCGCCCCGCGCTCCAGATTGCGCTCGGCCTCGTCCATGGCGCCGGGCGCCGCGTGCCAGCGGGTGCGCAGCTCACGGCCGGGCACCTCGCTGTTGGTCCGCCAGGGAGTGCCGTCCAGTCGGGCCGTGGCCCGCTCCCGGGCCTCCCGGACCCGGTCGGCGACGGTCGCCGTGGACTCGCCCCGGGCGTACCGGTCGACCAGCTCCGCGCGGGTGACCCGGTCGACCTCGACCCGCAGGTCGACCCGGTCGAGCAGCGGCCCGGAGAGCCGGGACTGGTAGCGCCGGATCACGGAAGGCGGGCATTCGCACAGGTCACCGGTCACGGAGAAGCGTCCGCACGGACAGGGGTTGGCGGCCAGCACCATCTGGAACCGGGCCGGGAAGCGCACCACCCCGGCGCTGCGCGCGATCACCACATGTCCGGCCTCCAGGGGCTGGCGCAGCGCGTCCAACGCCTGCCCGCTGAACTCGGGAGCCTCGTCCAGGAAGAGCACGCCCCGGTGGGAGAGGGACACCGCGCCGGGCCGGGCGCCCCCCTGGCCGCCGCCGACGAGCGCCTGCATGGTCGCCGAGTGGTGCGGGGCACAGTACGGGGCGGTGTCGATCAGCGGCTTTCCGGTGGGCAGCAGTCCCGCCACCGAGTGCACCGCCGTGACCTCCAGGGACGCCTGCCGGTCGAGGCGGGGCAGGATCGCGGGCAGCCGTTCGGCGAGCATGGTCTTGCCCGCTCCGGGCGGCCCCTCCAGGAAGAGGTGGTGGCCACCGGCGGCGGCCACCTCCACCGCCGTGCGCGCCGAGGTCTGGCCCACCACGTCGGACAGGTCGTGCCCCATGTCGTGCTGGGCGGCGCCTACCGTGTGCATCCCGGTCGCCGCGCCGGTGCCCGGCATCCGCAGCCCGGCGAGCAGCGGATCGGGGCGGCCCGGCGGGTCGGGGTCCTCGTCGGGTACGGGCTCGTCGGCGAGCACCGCGATCAGTTGCCGCAGGCTGCGCACCCCGAGGACGGACACCCCGGGCACGAGGGACGCCTCGGCGGCGGCGCACTCGGGCACCACGACCTGTTCGTATCCGGCGTCGGCGGCGGCGAGCACGGCGGGCAGGATGCCCCGCACCGGCCGGACCCGTCCGTCGAGGCCGAGTTCGCCGATCATCACGATGTCGGCGAGCACCCGGGGGTCGATCCGCTCGGCGGCGCCGAGCACCGCGCAGGCCACGGCCAGGTCGAAGCCGGACCCGGCCTTGGGCACCGACGCCGGGCTCAGCCCCACGGTGAGCTTCTTCTGCGGCCATTCACCGCCCGAGTTCACCACCGCCGCGCGTACCCGGTCGCGGCTCTCCGTCAGGCTCTTGTCGGGCAGACCCACCAGCGTGAAGGCCGCGACGCCGGGTTCCAGGTCCGCCTGGACCTCGACGACGACTCCCTCCACGCCCACCAGGGCGACCGAGCACGTCCGCGCGAACCCCATCTCAGGCCACCCCCCGCGCGTGCTCGACCTGGGCCGCGCCCCGCTCCGGCAGGGTCACCCCGACAAGGTCGATACGGACCCCGCCGGGCGGCGCTCCCCCGTGTTCCTGGGTCCACCGCTCCGCGAGCCCCCGCAGCCGCCGCGCCTTGACCGGGGTGACCGCCGCCATCGGATGCTCGAAGGGACCCGCCCTGCGGGTCTTGACCTCGCAGATCACCAGGACGTCCCCGTCCCGCGCCACGATGTCGATCTCCCCGGTCCTGCCACAGCGCCAGTTGCGCCCCAGGACCGTCATACCGGCCTCGGTCAGCCGCCGGGCGGCCAGTTCCTCGCCGTACCTGCCGAGTGCGTCTCGTGCGTTCATGTCGGCACCTCCTGGCGCCAACGATCACGCACTGCAACCCCGGAAGTGGATCTTGGTGAGTTACCGACGGGTTGTGGATATCTCCGTCACCCACACGAGTGACGCGGACCCAGGCCTCGGCCCTCGCCTCGTCCACACCACCACCCGACCACCACCCGAGGTACCCCCGGGGGCGCACCCCGCCTCACCCGCCCGGCAGCTCCAGATCGCTCTTGTTCAGCTCCTCAATGTTCACGTCCTTGAACGTGAGCACCCGGACCTGCTTCACGAACCGGGCCGGCCGGTACATGTCCCACACCCACGCGTCCGCCATCGAGACCTCGAAGAAGACCTCACCCTGCACCGAGTGCACCTGCATCTCGTAGTCATTGGTGAGGTAGAAGCGCCGCTCGGTCTCGATCACGTATTTGAACAGTCCGACGACATCGCGGTACTCCCGGTAGAGCTTCAGCTCCATCTCGGTCTCGTACTTTTCGAGGTCCTCGGCGCTCATGGCATGTTCCCCTTCAGCCGTGCGATCCCACCATTGTGCGCCAGTCCCGTGAGCCTCTAGACGATTTCCGTGTCAAGGATCTCGGGGCCGGGCGGGGGACCTTCGTCGAGCAGTCTGCGCAGCAGCTCGGCGAGTCTGGTCGGGTACACCGTCTCATGCGCCCGAGCCAGTTCCTGACACGTCCACCACCTCGCCCCGGCGACGCTGCGCCGCTCCAGTTCGGTGAGGGCGAGCCGCTCCCGTCCGGCCGGTGCCACCGCCCGCCCGGTGCGCGCCAGGTAGTACCACTCGTCCTGGTCCCAGCGCCGCCCCGCGAACGGGAACGAGCACCGCCGCCGCCACAGCACCGGCCCCAGCTCGACCCCGGTGATCCCGGTCTCCTCGGCCAGCTCCCGCAGCGCGGCCCGCTCCCGGGTCTCGTCGCCCTCCACGCCGCCGCCCGGGGTGAACCACCAGTCGTCCGAGGGATCGTCCGGTTCATGCCCGTGCAGCAGCAGAATCCGGTCCTCCGGGTCCAGCAGCACCACCCGCGCGACCTCCCGAAGACCGCCCTGATAGCTGTCCTCGACCGCCCCGTCACCGGACACGCCCGACCTCCCGAAGACCACCCCGCCAGCCGTCCCCGACCACCCCGTCACCGGACACGCCGCCGACTCACCCGACACGCGCGCCCCCCGCTCCGCCCCGCGCCCCCAGCCGCTTGGCCACCGGCCCGTACGCCGCGCCCCCCAGCACCAGCACCGCCCCGCCCACCGCCAGGAACACGATCATGCGGAACGGCCCGGGGTCCGACAGCGGGCCGAGCGCCGCGAACCCGTCCGCCCGCTCCAGCGTCCCGTCCATGGGCCATACGACGGCGTCCACCCGCCCGGTGACCGCGTCCCGGGCCACCGTGCCGCTCGCCGCGTCCGTCAGATGGGCGGTGGAGTCCAGCGAGCCGTGCCGCTCGTCACCGAGCAGGAACAGCCGTCCCTCGGGCACCGTCACCTCGGGGAAGTCCGCCGCCTCCGCCGCCTCGCCGGGCGGCAGATACGGTTCGTCGATCTGCTTCCCGTTGACCGTGAGCCGCCCGTCCGTGCAGCAGGCCACCGTGTCCCCGCCGACCGCCACGACCCGCTTGAGCACGGGCGCGTCCGCCCAGGTGGCGTCCTTGAAGACCACCACGTCCCCGCGCCGCACGTCCCCGCCGTCGACCCGCTCGGCCAGTACCCGGTCCCCGACCCCGATGGTGGGCGCCATGGAACTCGTGGGCACGGTGTAGGGCCGGTACACGACCGCGGCCCAGCCGAACCCGCCGAGGAACAGCACCAGCCCCAGCGCCACCGCCACCCCGGACAGGACCTGCCCGGTCCGTCCGCCCGCGTCCGGGGCCGTACGTGTCGTGCTCTCGCCACCCATGGACCCGCACCCTACCGGGCGGTACCGACACCGGTCAGCCCTTCCCCGACACGCCGACGGGGCCCTCGTACACCTACGAGGGCCCCGTCGGTCGGGCTCAGCCGCGCGCCGCGGCGGCGGTCAGCGGGTCTTCTCGATCACGCTCCTGCGGCGCTGCCACCACACCACGGGCACCGCCCCGGCCAGCGCCAGCGCGTTCGGCGCGGCCGTGAGGCCCGCCGCCGCGCTCGGGACCTGGTCGCCGAGGCCCGGCTGGTCGAACGTGTCCGGAACCGGCAGGGTGCCCCAGCGGTTGATGGGCCACGCCTTGACGACGGCCCGGCCGACGACCTCGTCCACCGGGACCATGCCCTTGTGCTTGTCGGCGGTGTTGTAGCGCGAGTCGCGGGAATTCTGGCGGTGGTCGCCCATCACCCAGACGAACCCCTCGGGCACCTTCACCGAGAACTGGCCGCCCTGGTCGTCCACACTGCACGGAGTGTTGCCCGGGTACACATAGGGCTCGTTGAGCGCCTTGCCGTTGACCTTCACCGGACCGGTGCCCTGGCACTCGACCGTGTCGCCGCCGACGCCGATGACCCGCTTGATCAGGTCCTTCTCCTCCGCGGACGGCATGAGGCCGATCCAGCTGAGGAACGTCTGGAACGCGTTGGGATTGACCGTGGGCTCACCGGCCAGCCAGTTGTCCGGGTCGTGGAAGACGACGACCTCGCCGCGCTCCGGCTCGGAGCCGAACCAGGGGGTGAGCTTGTCCACCAGGACCCGGTCACCGCGCTGGAGGGTGTTCTGCATCGAGTCGGAGGGGATCGAGAACGCCTGCACCAGGAACGTCTTGATCAGCAGCGCCAGCACCAGCGCGATACCGATCAGGATGGGCAGCTCCTTCCAGAAGGAGCGGGGCTTCTTGGGCCTCGGGGGCATCTCGTCCGTCTCCCGGTCGCCCGCCGCGGGTCCGGACGGGCCGGCCGGACCCGTCGGACCGGGCGCGCCGGCTGCCGTACCGTCCTCATTCCCGGAGGTCACGGCGCCGCTGTCGGCCGGGGCTGAGGCTTCCGCGGGCTGTCCGCGGTGCTCCTCGCCGTCGTGTCCGGACCGTGCGCCAACCGCCACATCCCCCACGCCAACTCCTCACTCTGTGCCGCCGCCTGCCCCATGCGCGGCGCAGGCCCACCACTCCCATAACGAGCGGGAGTTCCGCAGGGGTCGGGAGCTGGGTTGCATTCGGATCGTAGGGAGCAACCCTATGCGACAGCGGTGGACCGGCGGTCGCCCCGGGCACCGAGTTGGTCAAGGATGCGTACGTTTTCGGTTCGTCCAGCGCGGACCAGTGGTTGAACGGCCAGGCGATGACCATGGCGCGGCCCACCACCTCGTCCTCGGAGACCGTGCCGCCGTAGTCGGTGTCCTGGTGGGCGCGGGAGTCGGCGGAGTTGGAGCGGTGGTCGCCCATCACCCACAGCCGCCCCTGCGGAACGGTGATGTCGAACTGGGTTTCGGAGGGTGCGTTCCCCGGAAACAGGTAGTCGCCCTCGGTGAGCGGTACGCCGTTGACCGTCACCCGGCCCTGCGCGTCGCAGCACCGCACCCGGTCGCCGCCGACCCCGACGACCCGTTTGATGAGGTCCTTCTCGTCGTCGGAGGGCAGCAGACCGATGAAGGTGAGGGCGTCCTTGACCTGTTTGACGACGATCGGGTCGTCCTTCTGCTGGGCGGACGGCTCGCTCTGGAGCCAGCCGCCGGGGTCCTTGAAGACGACGACGTCCCCGCGCTCGGGCCGGGAGCCGAACCAGGGGGTGAGTTTGTCGACCAGCACCCGGTCGCCGACCTGGATGGTCTGCTCCATGGAGCCGGACGGGATCACGAACGCCTGCACCAGGAACGTCTTCAGCACCAGCGCTATGAGGACGGCCACGCCCGCGAGCAGCGGGATCTCCTTGATGGCGGACCGCCTGCGGCGCCGCTTGACCTTGCGCTGGAGCTTACGGCGCTCCGCGCGGGTGCGTCCCGAGCCGGGGACGGCGGTGCGGCGACTGCCGGTGGGCAGCAGTTCTTCGGCGGGACTGCTCGGCGTCCCGCGCGGCTTGCCGCGATTACCCATGGGCACCGTCCGGTGCGGGCACCCGGGCGTAGGCGTCGGGGCGGGTCAGCCGGGTCCAGCGGTCGGCGGGCCAGACGATCCAGTCGGCCCGGCCGACGACTCGCTCCACGGGGACCATGCCGCCGCCGGGCGAGCCCAGATGGTCCCGTGAGTCGCTGGAGGCGCCGCGGTGGTCGCCGAGGAGGAACAGCCTGCCGTCGGGCACCACGACGTCGAAGGGCACCGTGGAGGGGCTGTCTCCGGGGTAAAGGAACCCGGACTCGTCGACCGGCCGGCCGTTCACCTCGATCCTCCCCTCCCTGTCGCAGCAGACCACGCGGTCTCCCCCCACGCCCACGACCCGTTTGATGTAGTCCGCGTCGCCGAAGTACTCGGTGCCGTCGAACACGACGACATCACCGCGCTGCGGCCCGGCACCGAAACGGTACGCCACCTTATTTACGAGAACGCGGTCACCGATTTTCAATCCCTGGGCCATCGATCCACTGGGGATTTCGAACGGCCGTGCCACACAGGTGTTCAGGAACAGCAGGAACACCAGACAGATCAGCAGGGTGAGGCTGATCCGGCCGCCGGGGAGCCAGGAGGAGAGCCCGGCGGAGGCGTCACCGCGCGGCGCGCCGGACGGGGTCCGGGGCGCCCGGCGCAGCAACGCGAAACGCGACCGGTCCTCCGGTCCCCCGGTGTCCGGGACGGGAGTCCCGGAGTCGGAGGGGCGGGAGGAGCGGTCGCGCTCCATGGGCTGTGCTTCGGTGTCCATCGGAGCCAGATGCTATCCGGCTCCGCCATGAACCCCTCGGCGCGCTCAGTTCTCGCGCTTCTCCTTGATCTTGGCGGCCTTGCCGCGCAGATCCCGCAGGTAGTACAGCTTGGCGCGGCGGACGTCACCCTTGGTGACCAGCTCGATCTTCTCCACGATCGGGGTGTGCACCGGGAAGGTGCGCTCGACGCCGACGGAGAAGGAGACCTTGCGGACCGTGAAGGTCTCGCGCACGCCCGAACCCTGGCGGCGGATCACGACGCCCTTGAACTGCTGCACACGGGAACGGTTGCCCTCGATGACGCGGACGTGCACGTTGACCGTGTCGCCCGGACGGAAGGCGGGAACGTCGCTGCGCAGCGACGCGGAGTCGACGGAGTCGAGCAGGTGAGACATGTGCGTCTGCTTTCCTCGCTGATGCCACAGGTCATCAACGGAAACTAGGTTTTCGTGAGGAGCCGTGCGGGTCGGGGCGGGCGTCGTGTCCCCCTGTGGCAGGGGCGCACGCCGGACGGGCGCACAACAGCCACCTATTCTTCCACGCCCTCGGTCCTGCGCCAAAATCGGCCGTGGGGGGCGCCCTCCTGGTCCGGGGACCAGCCCAGGATGGAGAGCATCTCCCGGTCCTTCTTGTCGAAGGCGGCGGGGTCGCAGCGCTCGATCAGATCGGGCCGGTGAGTGGTGGTGCGGCGCAGCGCCTCGTCCCGGCGCCAGCGGGCGATCTTCCCGTGGTGCCCGCTGAGCAGCACCTCGGGGATGTCCCGGCCGCGCCACGCGGGCGGCTTGGTGTAGACGGGCCCCTCCAGGAGGTTCGCCATGGCTCCGGGCGCGAAGGAGTCGTCCCGGTGCGACTCGGCGTTGCCGAGCACCCCGGGCAGCAGCCGCGCCACGGCCTCGGTGACGACGAGTACGGCGGCCTCCCCGCCCGCGAGGACGTAGTCCCCGATGGACACCTCGTAGACCGGCATCCGGGTCGCGTACTCGTCCACGACCCGCCGGTCGATGCCCTCGTAGCGGGCCGGGGTGAAGATCAGCCAGGGCCGTTCGGAGAGTTCGACGGCGAGTTCCTGGGTGAAGGGGCGGCCACTGGGGGTGGGCACGATCAGAGCGGGCGCATGTGCGCCCGTTTCGTAGCCGTCGGCGAGGACCGTGTCGAGGGCGTCGCCCCAGGGTTCGGTCTTCATGACCATGCCGGGCCCGCCGCCGTAGGGCGTGTCGTCGACGGTGTTGTGCCGGTCGTATGTCCAGGCCCGCAGATCGTGCACCTGGACGTCGAGCCGGCCGCGGGCGCGGGCCTTGCCGACCAGGGAGACGTTCAGCGGGTCGAGGTACTCGGGGAAGATCGTGACGACGTCGAGCCGCATCAGGCCCCGCCGTCCCGCTCGGCGTCCCCGGTGGACTCGGCGTCCCGGCTGGAGGCGGTCTCCGCGCGGTCGTCGATCAGGCCCGGCGGCGGGTCGATCACCGCCCGCTGCTCCTCCAGGTCGATCTCGGTGACGATCTCCGAGACGAACGGGATCATCACCTCCGTGCCGTCCGGGCGCTCCACGATGAACAGGTCCTGCGAGGGCAGATGGGAGATCTCGGTGATCCGGCCGACCTCGGTGCCGTCGGCGGTGACCACGTCGAGGTCCATCAGCTGGTGGTCGTAGTACTCGTCCTCGTCCTCGGGGAGTTCCGCGGGGTCGATCTCGGCGATCAGCAGGGTGTTGCGCAGGGCCTCGGCGCCGGTGCGGTCGCGGACGCCCTCGAAGCGCAGCAGCAGCCGGCCGCTGTGCACCCGGCCGGTCTCGATGGTCAGTGGCCCGGTGGCGGCCGGGTCGGTGGCCAGGACGGCACCGGGCGCGAGCCGCAGCTCCGGTTCGTCGGTGCGTACCTCCACGGTGACCTCACCCTTGATGCCATGGGCGCGGCCGATCCGGGCGACTACGAGCTGCACGGTGCTGGATCTCCTGTCACGTTCGCGGACTCCCTGTCCGTCCTACGACGACGGGCCGGGGACGGCCGCACGGCCCTCCCCGGCCCGAGCCGGTGTATCTCATTCAGCGTCAGCGGAATGACGTCAGCGGACGTGGTCCACGTCGACGAGGTCGACCCGGACACCGCGCCCGCCGATGGCGCCCACGACGGTACGCAGAGCGCGCGCGGTGCGGCCGTTGCGGCCGATCACCTTGCCGAGGTCGTCGGGGTGGACCCGGACCTCCAGCACGCGCCCGCGGCGCAGGTTGCGCGAGGCGACCTGCACATCGTCAGGGTTGTCGACGATGCCCTTCACGAGGTGCTCAAGCGCCTCTTCGAGCATGCTGCTCAGGCCCCGGCCGACTCGGACTCGGCGGCGGCCTCGTCCTTCTTCTCCGCCTTCTTCTTCTGGGTGATCGCCTCACCCTTGCCCTCGTCCTCGCCGCCGAGAGCCTCGAACGACGGGCGCGTGGACTTGGGCTCGGCGACGAGCAGCGGCGCCGGGGCGGGCTCGCCCTTGAACTTCTGCCAGTCGCCGGTCTTCTTCAGGATGGCGAGCACGGGCTCGGTCGGCTGGGCGCCGACACCGAGCCAGTAGGCCACGCGATCGGCGTCGACCTCCATGACCGACGGGTTGTACGTCGGGTGGTACTTGCCGATCTCCTCGATCGCACGGCCGTCACGGCGGGTGCGGGAGTCGGCGACGACGATGCGGTAGTGAGGCGAACGGATCTTGCCCAGACGCTTCAGCTTGATCTTGACTGCCACGGGAGTGGGTTCTCCTGGATTTGACGTGGGTGGGCACGGCGGAAGAGCCGCGTGGGGTTGCGGTACCCGAGTGCCCGATGGACGCGTCAGCCGGAGGAGAGAGGGGTCCTGTGCGACTGTCGAGTACAGCTTGCCATTGTGCCACACGGCACCGGCCGCCCCGACCGGTGGTGGGCCGGGACATGCCTGACCGGCGCCGGGCCTGAAGGCCACCCGGCGCCCCGCCCCGCCGCAACGGGGCGACAGGGCCGACCGGACCCCGGTCGGGGCCGAGGGAGCGCCGCCTACGACGGCTCCCTCGCGCCCCGTGGGGGCGTGATCCGCGGCGGTGGGCGCCCGGCATCCACGAAATGCCGGGAGCTAGCCCGCCGCGCCCGCGCCCACCACCTCGGGAATCCGGAACGGCTTGCCGCAGCCGCCGCACATGATCGGCGCCTGGGCCAGGACGGACGGGACCACGCGCACATTGCGCCCGCAGTCGCACACCGCCTTGACCCGGACACCGCCGCCGGACGAGCCATGGCGGGCGGCCGGGCCGCGGAAGGAACGGGTGGTGTCGGACGCCGTCGCCGCCGTGTGCGCCTTCAGGGCGCGCTGGAGGCGCTCGATCGTCGGCCGGTACCGCCGCTTGGCCTCGGGGTTCAGCGTGACCAGCGAGAAACCACTGCTGGGATGCGGCTCCTCGGGATGGTCAAGGCCCATTTCCTCGGCGATCGCGAGGAATCTGCGGTTGTGGTACCGACCGGCTCGGGATGTGTCGCGGACGCCGCGCGCGGCGGCGATGCCATGGACTGCCTCATGGAGCAGTCGCTCGAAGGAGAGCTCATGCCCGCAGGCGGACGAGGACTCTCCGATCAGGGACTCGGGCGCGGCAAGATCCGGCAGCTCGGGGTGGTACCGCTGAATGTCGGCCCACGCCTGCGCCAGCTCTGCGGCGAGAACAGGTGGTGTCGTGCTCACGTAATGACAACGAGCCTGGGTTGCGCTGTGTTCCTATTCCGGGGCATCCCAAATAATTTGCACGTACCCGTCAGTTTGCCGCTGATGCGTCGGGACGAGCACGGGTGCGCTGATCTGCGGAGAAGCCTCGCAGTCCGTACCAAGCCGGTGCGTAGTCCGCGCTACGGAGCGGCATGTAGGCGGGGGCATCCTCGGGGGGTCGTTGTGGCCGCGCGCCGCGCAAGGGGCGTTTCGGCCCGCCTCTCCGGCGCGCGGGACCCGTCCCGGTCGGCACGCCCGACGCCCCGACGTTACCGCGCCCCGCATCCGCCCACGACACCCCCCACCCGTACCGGACGGACGCCCGACGGCCGCCCCGCGCGGTCGGCGGCACGCCCCGCCGACCTTGGCCGGAACGGACTCTCCGCCTCCGTACCGCGGGCCGTCCCCGAGGCCCGCCGCCCGGCCGCGTTCCGGTCGGCCGCCCCCTGTATGACGCGCCGATGGCGCTCCAGGTTTCCGGGACGTGAAATCTCGCCAAGTGGCCGGGTCCCGGGCAAACCGGGGCCCGCGACCCCTGGACGCCGCCGCGCGCCCGGAGTTACCTGGCTTACGGGAGCGGTGCGGAGCGCACGCCCCGCGGCCCCGGGCCCCGGCGACCCATGGGCCCGGGACACACCCCGCACGACACCACCGGCACGGCCCGCGCGACGGCACGCATACGTCCAGCCCGACGGACGAGCGAACGGCCCGCACATGTCAGGCCCGCCGGCACACGTACGACCCGCACAGGTACGACCGCACAGGTGCGACCCGCCTACGACCGACCCACACATGTCAGGCCCACCACCCGGCCGGCACGACCGACCCGTACAGCCGACCCCCATCCCACCGGCGAACAGCGCATCGGCACCGACCAAGCCACCGAGCCCGCGGCTCACCGGCTCACCGGATCTCCGGCTCAGCGAATCGACGCAATGGCGAAATGGGGCGCAGTAGATGACTTCCACGCTCGTGCGACAGCACCCGCCTCTCACCGGCCCGGCCCCGCGCGTGGACCTCGGCGCACGCGCGCGTGACTGGTCGGAGATCCAGGAGCGGATGCTGATCCCGCTCTATGAGGCCGTCTACGCGCGACTGGACGTGGGTCCGGGCACCCGCCTGCTCGGCCTCGGCTGCGGCAGCGGGCTGGCCCTGCTGGTGGCGGCCTCGCGGGGCGCCGCCGTCACCGGCGTCGAACCGTCCTCCCCCGAACGGCTGGCCCTCGCCCGGGAGCGCCTGCTGCCCCGGCCGGGCGGCCCCCGCGCCCGGACCGTGCCCCGCCTCTCGGACACCCTGACGCCCGGCGCGGAGCCGTACACCCTGGTGACCGCGTTCGAGCCGGTCGGGTGTGTCATCGGGGACGTCGAGCGGCTCGCGGAGACGCTCCGGGCGGTGACGGGGGCCGCACCGCGCGGGACGCCCGTGGTGCTGACCGGCTGGGGACCGCCCGAGCGGTGTGCGACGGCCGGGGTGCTGCGGATCGCCGGGAAGCTCGCGGACCCGCGGCACGGCACCGGCGGCTGGCGTCCCGCACACCGTGACGATCTGGAGGAGGCCGCCGCGCGGGCGGGTCTGCGCCCCGACGGTTCCGGCCGGGTGGCCTGTCCGTTCGGCTACGCCGGTCTCCGCAGCGCCCGGCGCGGGCTGCGCTCCACCGGCTTCCTGGACGCCGCCCTGGCCGCGACCGACGGGGAACGGGTCGACAAGGAGCTGACCGAGGCGCTCCATCCGTACCGCCGTGCGGACGGCACGGTGTGGATGCCGAACATCTTCCGCTATCTGATCGCCCGGGTGCCCTGACCCCGCCCCTGATCCCGCCCCTGACCGACACGCCCGGCACGCCGCACGGCGCGCACAGTGCCCCGGCGACACGCCGCCCCCGTACCGGACACCGGCACGGCATCGTCCGCTAGTCGTCCGTCTCCTTCCGCAGCCGTGTGACCCCCGCGATCCGGTACGCGTCCGGCTCCTCCAGCGTCTCCCGTTCCAGGAGGGCCGCGGCGAGGGCGTCGAGCTGGCCGCGGTGGTCGGTGAGTTTGCGGCACGCCTCGTCGTAGCACTCGTCGACGATGCGGCGCATCTCCGTGTCGATGGCATCGAGGGTCTGGGGCGCGGCGGCCAGCCCGTACGCCTGCTGGGTGTCGTTGGGGAGGGCGGAGAGGCGGCCCACCTCGGGGCTCATGCCCCAGCGGGCGACCATGCCGCGGGCGATGTTCGTGACCTGTTCGAGGTCGCTCTCCGACCCCGTGGTGACCACCCCGTACACCACCTGTTCGGCCGCCATGCCGCCGAGGGCGCCGATGATCCGGCCGCGCAGGTACTCCTCGGTGTAGGCGTACTTGTCGGCCTCCGGGGTGGACAGGGTGACGCCGAGGGCGCGTCCGCGCGGGACGATGGTGATCTTGCGGACCGGGTCGGCGCCCGGCTGGAGCATCCCGAGCAGAGCGTGTCCGCTCTCGTGGTAGGCGGTGCGCCTGCGCTCCTCCTCGGGCATCACCAGGGGCCGTTCCGCGCCGAGCTGGACCTTCTCCAGGGCTTCGGACAGATCGCTCTGGGTGACCTGGGACTGGCCGCGCTTCACGGCGAGCAGGGCGGCCTCGTTGGCGAGGTTGGCCAGTTCGGCGCCGGTCATGCCGGGGGTGGTGCGGGCGGCCTGGGCGAGGTTCACGTCGGGGGCGAGGGGGATCTGCCGGGTGTGGATGCGCAGGATCGCCTCCCGCCCGGCGCGGTCCGGCGGGGAGACCTGGACGACCCGGTCGAAGCGGCCGGGGCGGGTCAGCGCGGGGTCGAGGACGTCCGCGCGGTTGGTCGCGGCGATCACGATCACGCCTTCGGAGCCGGAGAAGCCGTCCATCTCGGTCAGGATCTGGTTCAGCGTCTGCTCGCGCTCGTCATGGCCGCCCATCCCGGCGCCGCCGCCGCGGGCCCGTCCGATGGTGTCGATCTCGTCGATGAAGATGATCGACGGGGCCACCTTGCGCGCCTCGGCGAACAGCTCACGCACCCGGGAGGCGCCCACGCCCACGATCATCTCGATGAACTCGGACGCGGACGCGGAGAAGAACGGCACCCCGGCCTCCCCGGCGACCGCCCGCGCGAGCAGCGTCTTGCCGGTGCCGGGCGGCCCGGAGAGCAGTACCCCGCGCGGCATCTTCGCGCCCATCCGCCGGTACGCGTCCGGGTTCTTCAGGAAGTCGACGACATCGTTCAGCTCGCCCTCGACCTCGTCGATCCCGGCCACGTCGGCGAACGTGGTGCGCTTCTGCCCCGGGATCAGCTCCACCGGCTTGGGCGGCTCCTTGCGCCCGAACATGCCGCCCGCGCCGCCCATCCCCTGCCGTACCCGCCGGGCGATGAAGATCCACAGGGCCACCAGCAGCAGCATCGGGGCGAGCGAGATCAGCAGGTTGGACAGGAGGCTGCGCTGCTGGACCACGGGTTCGGCCGTGACGGTGACGCCGTGCTTGGTCAGCTCGGCCCACAGCGGATCGTCGGCGAACTCCGGCCGCTGTGTCTTGAACTTGGTGTACGTCCCGCCGCCGCCCGGTTTCTCCTGGGCCTTCTTCAGCTGCCCCTCGATCGAGTCGCCCTTGGAGTAGATCTTGTCGACGTTCCCGGCGCCGACCTGCTTGCTGAACTCGGTGTAGGAGATCGTCGGCTCATTGCCGCCGCCGAACAGCGACAGCACCAGGTTGGCGAGGACGAACACCAGCAGCGCGGTGAGGATCAGCCCCCACCAGCCGCCGCGTGGCCGCCACCCGCCGGGCCGCGGCTTGGGCGGCTCGTCCCGCTCCGGCGCGCCCTCGGTGCGCCAGGGCTGCTCGGGCGACGTGCGCGGCGGCGCGGGGTTGCTCATATCGGGACGTTACGACAGGAAGCCGACACCAGCATGTGTGGGACGGTCACGCCAGCCTGCCCAGGTCACACCGACATGCCTGGGACGGTCACGCCGACATGCCTCCGACGGTCCCCTCAGGGCGCCCCGCGCGGCCGTACAGCGACAGCGCCCCGCGCGCCGTACGACACCGGGGGCGCCCCTCCTGCGAAGGACGCCCCCGGGGCACGTACCGGCGCTGGACCTCAGCCCATGAACTTCTTGAACTCGTCCGGCAGCTCGAAGTCCTGCCCCGCCTGCTGCCCCGGCAGCCCGAACGCGCCCCCGGCCTGCGCGGCGGCCTCCCGCCGGGCCGCGGCCTCCTGCTCCTGCTGCTTGCGCTTCATCGGGTTCCCGGAGCGCTGCTTGCCCTTGGCCTGCTTCTGCTTCTTCTTGGCCCGGCCCGGACCGCCGCCCATGCCCGGCACGCCCGGCATCCCGGGCATCCCGCCGCCCTGCGCCATCCGGCTCATCATCTTGCGGGCCTCGAAGAACCGCTCCACCAGGTTCTTCACCGCGCTGACCTCGACACCGGAGCCCTTGGCGATACGGGCGCGGCGCGAGCCGTTGATGATCGTCGGCTCCTGGCGCTCGGCCGGGGTCATCGACTTGATGATGGCCGCCGTACGGTCGACGTCCCGCTCGTCCAGGTTGTTGATCTGGTCCTTGATCTGGCCCATGCCGGGGAGCATGCCGAGCAGCTTGGAGATGGAGCCCATCTTCCTGACCTGCTCCATCTGGGCCAGGAAGTCGTCGAGGGTGAAGTCCTGGCCCTTCTTGGAGGCCAGCTTCTCGGCCATCTTCTGGGCTTCGGCCTGGTCGAACGTCTTCTCGGCCTGCTCGATCAGGGTGAGCAGGTCACCCATGTCGAGGATGCGCGACGCCATCCGGTCCGGGTGGAAGGCGTCGAAGTCGTCCAGCTTCTCGCCGTTCGACGCGAACATGATCGGCTTGCCGGTGATCTGCCGGATGGACAGCGCCGCGCCGCCGCGGGCGTCGCCGTCGAGCTTGGAGAGCACCACACCGTCGAAGCCGACGCCGTCGCGGAACGCCTCTGCGGTGTTGACCGCGTCCTGGCCGATCATCGCGTCGACGACGAAGAGGATCTCGTCCGGCGAGACGGCGTCACGGATGTCGGCGGCCTGCGCCATCATCTCCTGGTCGATGCCGAGACGGCCCGCGGTGTCCACCACCACGATGTCGTGGACCCGGGACTTGGCGAACTCGATGGAGTCCCTGGCGACCTTCACCGGGTCGCCCACCCCGTTGCCCGGCTCGGGGGCGTAGACCGCGACGCCCGCGCGCTCGGCGACCACGCTGAGCTGGTTCACCGCGTTGGGCCGCTGGAGGTCGCAGGCGACCAGCAGCGGGGAGTGCCCCTGGTCCTTGAGCCACTTGCCGAGCTTGCCCGCGAGGGTGGTCTTACCGGCGCCCTGGAGACCGGCCAGCATGATGACCGTGGGCGGCTGCTTGGCGAACCGCAGCCGCCGGGTCTCGCCGCCGAGGATCTGCACCAGCTCGTCGTTGACGATCTTGAGGACCTGCTGGGCGGGGTTCAGCGCCTTGGAGACATCCGCGCCGAGCGCCCGCTCCTTGACGTTCTTGATGAACGTCCGGACGACCGGCAGGGCCACGTCCGCTTCGAGCAGCGCGATCCGGATCTCCCGCGCCGTGGCGTCGATGTCCGCCTCGCTGAGGCGCCCCTTGCCCCGCAGGGACTTGAAGGTTGCGGAGAGGCGATCGGAGAGAGTATCGAACACGGCGGCGTCGGTCCTCGCGGTCGGGGGCTGGCGGTGGAATCGCCCTCCAGGGTATCCCGGGAGGGCGACAAGGCGGCACGGCCGCCCGTACGGCGGCCCGCTCAGGCCCGCTCAGGCCCGGCTCAGGCCCGCAGGGTCTCCTCCAGCGCCCTGGCCACCGAGGTGGCCTCCTCCGCCAGCAGCGGCAGCCCGGTCCCCGAGGTGACGTAGAAGGCGTCCACCGCGTTCGAGCCCAGCGTGGAGACATGGGCGCTCCGCACCCGCACGCCCGCCTTCTCCAGGGCCGCGCCGATCCGGAACAGCAGACCGGGGGCGTCCTGGGCGCGGACCTCGATGACCGTGGCGTGCCGGGAGGCGGCCGGGGCGACGGTCACCCGGGGCGGCGGCGCGAGCACCCCCCGGCGGCGCGGATAGGCGGCGTCCCGCTCGGCGAGGCGCCCGGCGATGTCCAGGGTGCCGTCCAGCGCGCGGACCAGGTCGGCGCGGAGCCGGGCGGCCTGCGGCAGCGAGCCGTACTGGGCGGCGACCCGCCAGTTCAGCAGCAGCACCGCGCCGTCGACCCCGGCCGGGAGGTCCAGGGTGCGCAGCTCGGCGGTGCGGACGGTGAGCCGGTGCAGGGCGAGCACCCCGGCGACGGCGGGCAGCACCCCGGGCTGGTCCGGTACGGCGATGACCAGCTCCACGCCCAGCGGCTCCGGGTCGCCGGGCGGCTCGTCCCCGGCCACGGTCTCGGTCTGGGCGCGCAGCGCGAGCACGGGTCCACCGGTGGCCACCGACTCGATCGCCAGCCGCTCCTGCTCGGCCGTGGGGGCGCCGGTCTCGGGGTCGGCCTCGGACGCCTCCCCGGAGAGCACCGCGGACACCCGTCTCACCAGGTCGGCGACCAGTGAGCCACGCCAGGCGGACCAGGCGGCGGGCCCGGTGGCGAGCGCGTCGGCCTCGGTGAGGGCGTGCAGCAGCTCCAGCGTGCCCTGCGCGCCGACCGCCTCGGCGACGGCCCGTACGGTGGCCGGGTCGTCCAGGTCGCGCCGGGTCGCGGTCTCGACGAGCAGCAGATGGTGCCGGACGAGGGCGGCCACGACGGCGACGTCGTCGCGGTCGAAGCCGATCCGGGCGGCGACGTCCTTGGCGATGATCTCCCCGGCCACCGAGTGGTCACCGGGCCAGCCCTTGCCGATGTCGTGCAGCAGGGCGGCGATGAGCAGCAGGTCGGGGCGGCTGACCCGGCGGGTGAACTCGGCGGCGCGGACGGCGGTCTCGATGAGATGCCGGTCCACGGTCCAGAGGTGCACGGCGTTGCGCTGGGGGCGGCAGCGGACCCGCTCCCAGTCGGGCAGCAGCCGGGTGATCAGCCCCTCGGCCTCCAGCGCCTCCCACACCTCGACGGTGGGGCGGCCGGAGCCGAGCAGGGTGACGAGCTGTTCGCGGGCCTCGGCGGGCCAGGGCGTGGGCAGCGGGCGCGCGGTGCCCGCCATGCGCCGCACGGCGTGCAGGGAGAGCGGCAGTCCGGCCTGGGCGGCTGCCGCGGCGGCGCGCAGCGGCAGTACGGCGTCGCGTTCGGGGCGGGCGGCGCGGGCGAGGACGACCTCGCCGTCCTGCTCGACGACACCCTCGGCGAGCGGGGAGCGTTCGGCGACGGGCTTGGGGCCGCCGCCCAGCAGGGCCCGCAGCCGGGGCCGTCCGGCCCGGGAGCGCAGCACCCGCCCGACCTCGCGCCAGGTGACGTCGCCGGCGTAGGCGATGACCCGGGCGGCCTCGTAGACCTGGCGCAGCAGGGTGTCGGCGTCGAGGAGGCCGAGTCCGGCGGCGACCTGGTCCTGTTCCTGGAGGGCGAGCCGGTCGGTGGCACGCCCGGTGGCCAGGTGCAGGGCGTCCCGGACGTCGAGGAGTCTGCGCCGGGCGTCGTCGAGGCCCTCGCGGGGGGCGTCGGCGAGCCAGGAGGCGGCGACCGCGCGCAGGGCGGTGGCGTCGCGCAGCCCGCCGCGGGCCTCCTTGAGGTCGGGCTCCAGGAGGTACTGGAGTTCGCCCTGGCGTTCGGCGCGCTCGGCGCACAGCGCCTGGAGTTCCGGGAGGCGCTTGGGTGCCTGGTTGCGCCAGTCGGCGAGGACGGCGGTGCGCAGGGCGGCGGTGAGGCCGAGGTCTCCGGCGAGGTGGCGGGCGTCGAGCAGGCCGAGCTGGACCTTGAGGTCGTCGGCGGCGGTCCTGCGGGCCTCGGCGGGGGTGCGCACGGAGTGGTCGAGGGCGATGCCGAGGTCCCAGACGGGGTACCAGATCCGGTCGGCGAGCGCGGCGACGGCGGCCGGGTCGGCGCCGTCGTGCAGCAGCAGCAGATCGAGGTCGGATCTCGGGGACAGCTCACCGCGGCCGTAGCCGCCGACGGCGATCAGGGACACCCCGCGCAGGGATCCGGCGGCGGGGCCGAAGAGCCCGGCGAGCCAGCCGTCCGTCAGCGCGGAGAGGGCGGAACGGCGCGGCGGCCCGGACCGCGCCCCCTCGGTGAGAAGGCGCAGCCGGGCCGCCGCGTAGCCGCCGGGTCCCGAGTCCTCCGCTTCCTGCCGTACGTCCGTACTCGTCACCCGGCGACTCCTGTTCTTTCCGTCGGTCCCGGCCCCGGTCAGAGGGCGTCGGGCCCGCGCTCTCCGGTGCGGACCCGGACGGCCGTCTCCACCGGGAGCGACCAGACCTTGCCGTCTCCGATCTTGCCGGTGCGGGCGGCCTTGACGATGACCTCGATGAGCTGTTCGGCGTCATCGTCCTCGGCGAGCACCTCGATGCGGATCTTCGGCACCAGGTCGACGGTGTACTCGGCGCCCCGGTAGACCTCGGTGTGGCCGCGCTGGCGGCCGTAGCCGCTGGCCTCGGTGACGGTCAGACCGTGCACCCCGAACGCCTGGAGGGCTTCCTTGATCTCGTCCAGCCGGTGCGGCTTGACGACGGCCGTGATGAGCTTCATGCGTCCACCTTCTTGGATGCGGCCTGGGCAGCCGGGGCGGCGGGAACGGAGGTGGTACGGGCGGCTCCGCCGCCGGCGCCGCTGAAGTCGTAGGCGGTCTCGGCGTGTTCGGCCTGGTCGATGCCCGCGATCTCGTCATCCTCGCTCACCCGCATACCGATGGTCTTGTCCAGGACGAACGCGAGGATCGCGGAGACCACCAGGGAGTAGGCGAGCACCGCGAAGACTCCGGCGCACTGCTTCCAGAACTGGTCGAGGCCACCGCCGTAGAACAGCCCGGCCACGTCGGACTGGCCCTCGCCGCTGGCGAAGAACCCGATGAGCAGCGACCCGGCGATACCGCCGACGAGGTGGACACCGACGACGTCGAGGGAGTCGTCGTAGCCGAACTTGTACTTCAGGCCGACGGCCATGGCGCACAGGAGTCCGGCGATGGCGCCGACCGCGATGGCGCCGAGCGGGTCGACCGCTCCGCCGGCCGGGGTGATGGCGACCAGACCGGCGACCGCGCCGGAGGCGGCGCCGAGGGTGGTGCAGGCGCCGTGCCGGATCTTCTCGTAGACCAGCCAGGCGAGCATGGCGGCGGCGGTGGCGATCTGGGTGTTGATGAACATCAGCGCGCCCACGCCGTCGTCGTTGCCGAGCCAGGAGCCGGCGTTGAAGCCGAACCAGCCGAACCACAGCAGACCGGCGCCGAGCATGACCAGCGGGAGGCTGTGCGGGCGCATCGGGTCCTTCTTGAAGCCGATGCGCTTGCCGATGACGAGGATCACGCCGAGGGCGGCGGCACCGGCGTTGATGTGCACGGCCGTACCACCGGCGAAGTCGATCACGCCGAGTTCGAAGGCCCAGCCGCCCGCGCCCCAGACCCAGTGGGCGACCGGGAAGTACACGATCGTGGCCCACAGGGTGATGAACAGCGCCCAGGCGCTGAACTTCACCCGGTCGGCGAGAGCGCCGCTGATCAGGGCGGGGGTGATGATCGCGAACATCAGCTGGAAGACGGCGAAGACATAGACCGGGATGGTGTAGCCGTCCCACAGGTCGCCGATGCCCACGCCGGTGAGGCCCACATAGTCGGACGACCAGCCGAGGAGGCCGCCGGTGTCCGTGCCGAACGCGATGGAGAAGCCGTACAGCACCCACAGGATGGTGACGATGCCGAGGCTGATGAAGCTCATCATCAGCATGTTCAGGGTGCTCTTGACCCTGACCATGCCGCCGTAGAAGAAGGCCAGGCCCGGGGTCATCAGCATCACCAGGGCGGAGCAGATGAGCATGAAGCCTGTGTTCGCGGCCGACAATTCTGTCATCGGCGTCTCCTCGTCGTTGGATACGGCCCCGTGCGGGCGAAGCCTGAGCGGGCTGAAGGGCTGGGCCGGTCGATGGGCAGAGATTGGCGCAGCGCGGTTTCCGTGGAGGCCCCGCGTTGTTTCGCGGCGGTGACGAAGGCACCGCGCGTGTTACGCCTCGATGAATTGCCGGGTGCCCACCGCGGCGCCCGTCCCGGACACGCGGCCCGGTCGCCACGGCCCGTACGGGGAGACGGGAACCGGCCGCGGTCGGCCTTCCGATGACCTGGCATGGGGGAGCCGAGTCGGGCAGTTCGGGAAGGCCGGCCGCGGCCGGGGTACGGGGGGTTCGGGCGGCTGCCCGCGCCGGTCAGACCGCCTCGGCGGCCTCCGGCAGTTCGACGGCGAGTTTTCCGGTGAGGTCGACGACCTCGGCGAGATCGCCGTACTCCCGGACGGCGGTGTCGACGGTCTTGCGGATACGGGTGTTGACGCGCTCGGAGCGCACCTTCTTGGCGACCTGCATGGCCTGCTCGGCGAGGACCGCGCCGCGCTCGGGCTCCCGGCGCAGCAGATGGACGCTGGCCATGCCGATCAGATTGAGCGCGTACGACCGCTGGTGCTCGTCGTCGGTGGCGAACAGCGCGACGGCGCGCTCCATCTTGGGTTCGGCGAGGGAGGCGTAGGCGGGGCTGCGTCCGGCCACATAGGCGAGGTCACGGAAGGAGTGGGAGTTCTCGCCGTACAGCTCGGCCTCGGAGAAGAAGCGGATCCAGTCGGGGTCCGGCTCGTCCCACTCGGTGGCGTCGGCGAAGGTGTCCTCGGCCATCCGCACCGCCCGTTTGCACTTGCCGGGCTGCCCCATGGTGGCGTAGGCGCGGGCCTCCATCGCATACAGCATCGACTGGGTGCGGGGGCTGGCGCAGTCGCGGCTGCCGTACTGGGCGAGATGGATGAGTTCCAGCGCGTCCTCGGGGCGCCCGAGGTGGATCATCTGCCGGCTCATGCTGGACAGGATGTACGAGCCGAGGGGGCGGTCACCGGCTTCCTTCGCGGCGTGCAGCGCGAGCACGAAGTACTTCTGGGCGGTGGGCTGGAGGCCCACGTCGTAGCTCATCCAGCCGGCCAGTTCGGCGAGTTCGGCGGCGACCTTGAAGAGCCGCCGGGTGGTGGGCTCGGGCTGGGACTCCTGGAGCAGGTCGGTGACCTCGTGGAGCTGGCCGACGACGGCCTTGCGGCGCAGTCCGCCACCGCACCGGGCGTCCCAGCGGCGGAACATGACGGTGGTGGACTCCAGCAGCTCCAGCTCGGGCTGGGAGAGCTTGCCGCGGCTGCGCTCGGGGGCGGTGGCGTCGAGGTCCACGGCCGGGGACTGGGGTCCGGAGACCAGCCAGCGCTGCATGGGCTCGATGAGGGCGGGTCCGGCGGACAGCGCGAGGGAGGTGCCGAGGAAGCCGCGCCGGGCGAGCATCAGATCGCTGCGGGAGTACTCGCCGAGCAGGGCGATGGTCTGCGGGGCGGTCCAGGGCAGGTCGACGCCCGCGGCGGACGGGGCCTGGCGGGCGGTGCGCAGTCCGAGGTCCTCGATGGAGACGACACAGCCGAAGCGCTCGGAGAACAGCTCGGAGAGGATTCTGGGGATCGGCTCGCGCGGGTTCTCCCCGTCCAGCCAGCGGCGGACCCGGGAGGTGTCCGTGGAGATGTGGTTGGCGCCCAGCTGCCGGGCGCGCCGGTTGACCTGCCGGGCCAGCTCGCCCTTGGACCAACCGCTGCGTACGAACCATGAGTTCAGCAGCTCGTTGGGACGCTTCTCGGCGTTCGCCCCGCCTGCGCCGTTGCCGCCCACTGGAATGCCCCCATTCCTCCGACCGCCTGCCGCCCGGTGCGCCAAGCCCTATCAGATTGCCCGTCGACCCGGCCGCCCGTCCGGCGATCGCCACCCTTCGAACGGAAGAGCGACTTGCCTCCGGCATACCCACTAGTGCATGTGCCTCTGACCGGCGTGTACTCAAAGTAATCCTACGATCACGACCCGGCCATGGCGATCCGGGAAACGCCACCATTCGCCACCCCTTCGAAGGAACTCACCATCGCCTTCACACGATTCACTTGGCTGAGGACAGGCGCGAGTTGACGGAGCGATGCACACAGGGGCGCGCGGCCATGAGTGCACCACCCACCGCACCTCAACGCGCTGTCTGGATCGGGCGGCAGTGGGAAGCGGGAACGATGGGCGGTCACGTTCCGCGTTCGTCTCGTAACCCCCGGTATGTGGGGAGCGTTGGAGGAGGCATGGGCTTCACGATCGGTACCAGCCGGAGCATTCGCGACATCCGGACCGGGGCACGCCGCCGCGGCCGGTCCTCGGACTGCACCGCCGTGGCCGAGTACACCGGACTGTGGGGCTGGGCCGTCGTGCCGGGCGCCCGAGCGGCCGGGGGCGTCTGCTCCTGCGGCCGTACCGACTGTCCCGCGCCGGGGGCGCATCCGCTGGACTTCGCGCCCGAGGTGCCGGCCGGGGCGACACTGGACGAGGTGACCGAGGCATGGGCCCGGTTCCCGGGGGCCGCGGTGATGCTGCCGGCCGGGCGGGCGTTCGACGTCCTGGAGGTGGCGGAGACCGTCGGCCGCCGCGCACTGGTCCGGCTGGAGCGGATGGGGCTGCCGCTGGGCCCGGTCGCCGTCTCCCCCGAGGGCCGCGCCCAGTTCTTCGTCGCCCCCGGCGCCGCCGCCGAACTCCCGATGCTGCTCTACCGCATGGGCTGGGACGACCCCCGGCTCGATCTGCGGGCCCTCGGCCGCGGCGACCACATCACCGCCCCGCCCTCCGACCGGGGCGGCCTCGGCCCGGTCCGCTGGCTGCGCACCCCCGAACTGGACACCGCCACCAGGCCGCCGACGGCCCGACTGCTGCTGGGCACGCTGGCGTACGTGGCACACCGCTCCCGCATCTGACCACCGCGCCCCTCCGCTCCCCCTCCCCCTCCCAGTCCCCGTCCCGCAGACCGAAGCGCGTCCGTCCGGGCCGCGAGGCAACCCGCGTCCTCCAGCCCCGTCCCGCGCACACCGAAGCGGCCTCCGCCGGGACCCGCGCATCAACCCCCGTCCCGCACACCGAAGCGCCCGCTCCCCCACTTCCGGGGAACGGGCGCTTTCGGTACGGGCGTGCGCGAGACGCGATACGACGTCGACGTCACTCCCCGATAAGGGCGTCAACGAACGCCTCCGGCTCGAAGGGGGCCAGATCGTCGGCGCCCTCGCCGAGACCGACCAGCTTCACCGGGACGCCCAGCTCCCGCTGGACGGCGACGACGATGCCGCCCTTGGCGGTGCCGTCGAGCTTGGTCAGGACGATGCCGGTGATGTCCACGACCTCGGCGAAGACCCGGGCCTGGACCAGACCGTTCTGCCCGGTCGTGGCGTCCAGCACCAGCAGCACCTCGTCCAGCGGGGCCTGCTTCTCCACCACCCGCTTGACCTTGCCCAGCTCGTCCATCAGACCGGTCTTGGTGTGCAGCCGTCCGGCGGTGTCGATGAGGACCACACCGGCCCCCATCTCCTTGCCCTCCTTGACCGCGTCGAAGGCCACCGAGGCCGGGTCGCCGCCCTCGGGGCCGCGCACGGTGTAGGCGCCCACCCGCTCGCCCCAGGTCTGGAGCTGGTCGGCGGCGGCGGCCCGGAAGGTGTCGGCGGCGCCCAGCACCACGCTCTGCCCGTCGGCGATCAGCACCCGGGCGAGCTTGCCGGTGGTGGTGGTCTTGCCGGTGCCGTTGACCCCGACGACCATCACGACGCCGGGTCCGCCGGTCTCGGGCTCGGTCCGCACGGACCGGTCCAGATCGGGGCCGACCAGGGTGAGGAGTTCCTCGCGCAGCAGGCCGCGCAGCTCGTCGGGGGTGCGGGTGCCGAGCACCTTGACCCGCTCGCGCAGCCGTTCGACCAGCTCCTGGGTGGGCATCACGCCGACATCGGCGGTGAGCAGGATGTCCTCGATCTCCTCCCAGGTCTCGTCGTCCAGATGCTCGCGCGAGAGCAGGGCGAGCAGCCCCTTGCCGAGCGCGTTCTGGGAGCGGGAGAGCCGGGCGCGCAGCCGCACCAAGCGGCCCGCGGTGGGTTCCGGCACCTCGATCTCGACGGCCGGGAGCGCGTCGGCGGGGCCGGCGGGCGGCTCCTCGACGGCGGTCGGCGCGGCGGCGCCGGGGAGGTCCACCTCCTCGATGGTGCGGCGGGGTTCGTCCCGCGGGGTCTCGGCCTCGTCGCCGACATGCGGCTCGGCCGGAGGGGCGGTGAGGTCGGGTGTCGTGGGCGGCGGCGGGGGCAGCGGCTTCTTGCGCCGGCTGCCGACGATGAGCCCGCCGAGCGCGCCGAGCACGACCACGGCGATGACTACGGCAAGGATGACGGTTTCCATAACCCGACCAGTATCGGCCATGGGTCCCCGGCGGAACCCCCTTGGAGGTACTCCGCACGCCGTCGGAACATTTCAGCCCATAGCGGGATCAACGTACGATGACCGGTCATGAGCCCCGCCGCTCACCGTGAGCACTCCCGGCCCGCCGCCGGACACCGGCTGGAGACCCGGGGCATCGAGCCCGTCCCGGACGCCGAGCGCACCGGGCGGCCCCGCGGGCTGTTCGCCACCTGGGCCGCCGCCAACATCACCGTGCTGCTGCTGACCGTCGGCGCGAGCCTGTCCGTGACCTACGGGCTGAACTTCTGGCAGGCCCTGGCCGCCGGTCTCGCCGCGCCCGTGCTGGCGTTCGGGCTGGTGGGGCTGATCGGGATCGCCGGGAAGCGGGGCGGGGCGCCGGGAATGGCGCTGTCCCGGGCCGTGTTCGGACAGCGCGGGAATCTGCTGCCCGGGGCGCTGATCTGGGTGGCGCGCTGGGGCTGGGAGACGATCAACGCGGTGACCGGCGCCTACGCCCTGCTCGCGGTGCTGGACATCCTGTTCGAGGTGCGCCGCACCACCGCGCTGACCGTGCTCGCCCTGGTGCTCTTCGTGCTGGCGACCTTCGTGATCTCCGGGACCGGCATCCGGGCCGTGCAGCGGTGCACCACCTGGGCGACCGCGCTCTTCGCCGCCTTCTCGCTGCTGGTGCTGGTCCGGCTGGTGGCGGCGACCGACTGGGCGGAGGTCTTCGGGCGGCCCGCGGGCTCCACCGCCGCCCTGATCACCGGCGTGGGACTGGTCGCGGCGGGCGGCATCAGCTGGGCCCCGACCTCCCCCGACTTCACCCGCTATCTGCCGCGCACGGCGTCCTCCGCCGCGCTGGTGCGGCACACCGTCGGCGGCGCGGCGGTCGTCGTCCTGCCGCTGGTGCTGATGGGTGACGTGATGGGGACGGACACCCCGCGGCTGGCGTCGGCCGCGGACCCGGTGTCCTTCCTCGGGGAGATCCTGCCGCTGTGGCTGGCGGTGCCGTATCTGCTGACGGCGCTGGCCGGGATGGTGCTGATCAACGCCATGTCGATGTACTCCGCCGGTTTCACCGCGCAGACCCTGGGCTTCCGGGTCCCGCGCCCCTGGGCGGTCCTGCTGAACGCGGTGATCTCGCTCGCCCTCGGCTCCGTCCTGATGCTGGCCGCGACCAGCTTCCTGGGCTCCTTCATCGCCTTCCTGTCCCTGCTGGCGGTGGCCTTCTCGGCATGGGCCGGTGTGTTCGGCGTGGACATGCTCCGCCGGACGTCCTACGACCCGGCGGCGCTGCTCGACACCGGGCCCACCAGCGCCTACTGGTACCGGGGCGGCTTCAGCCCGGCCGCGGTCACCGCCTGGGCGGTCGGCCTGGCCACCGGTCTGCTGTTCCTGCGCTCGGACTGGTTCACCGGCCCGTTCGCCACCGGCAACCCGGTCGGCGCGTACGGCCTCGGCTGGGCCGCCACCATCACCGTCTCCGGACTGCTGTACGCCCTGCTGCCGAAGCCCTCCGCGCCCGCCCTGGAAATCTGACGTACTGTCAGATAGCCTCCCCGCGCCGAACCGCCCGCCCGCCCAGGCGAAGGGACGCCCATGCCCGTCTCGGTCGTACGTCTCAACCTCGTCGCACCCGGCGCCTCGCCCGCCGCGCTCGGCGCCCGCTACCGCGCCGCCCTGGAGCTGGCCGCCTACGCCGACACTCACGGTGTGACGATGATCCAGACCGAGGAGCACCACGGCGCCGAGAACAACTGGCTGCCCTCCCCGTTCGTCTTCGCGGGCGCGGTGCTCGGCGCGACCCGCCGGATCTCGGTGACCGTCTCGGCGGCCATCGGCCCGCTGCACGACCCGCTGCGGCTCGCCGAGGACATCGCCGTCCTGGACCTGGTCAGCGGCGGACGGCTGGTCACGGTCGCCGGGATCGGCTACCGGCCCGAGGAGTACGCGCAGTTCGGCGTCGACTGGGAGCGGCGCGGACGGCTCCAGGACGAGCTGCTGGAGACCCTGCTGAAGGCGTGGACCGGCGAGGAGTTCACGTACCGGGGCCGTACCGTCCGGGTCACCCCGCGGCCGTCCACCGAGCCGCATCCGCTGCTGCTGGTCGGCGGCTCCTCCCGGGCCGCCGCCCGCCGCGCCGCCCGCCTCGGCCTGCCGTTCTTCCCCAGCGCCCACCTGCCCGAGCTGGAGGCGTACTACAAGGACCGGCTCGCGGAGTACGGCACCGACGGCTGGACGATGATGCCGGGCGCCGAGACCCCGCTGCTGCATCTCGCCGAGGACCCGGACGAGACCTGGGCGCGCCACGGCGAGCACTTCCTGCACGAGGCCCGCACCTATGCCGCCTGGCAGTCGGGCGGGGCGATGCGCTCGGCGGTCCGGTCCGCCGCCGGGACGGTCGCGGAACTGCGCGCCGAGGGCGTGTACCGGGTGGTGACGCCGGACGAGTGCCTGGCCCAGGGCCTGGACAACCTCGTCCTGCATCCGCTGGTCGGCGGGATGCCGGTGGCGGAGGGACGGCGGAGCGTGGAGCTGTTCTGTACGGAGGTGCTGCCGCGGCTGGGCGGTTGACCGGGGCGCAGCGCATCGCCCCCGGCGGTTGACCGGGGGCTCGGCCCAGCGCCCGCGGCGGTTGACCAGGGCTCAGCCCAGCGCCCCCGGCGGCTGACCGGAGCTCAGCCCACCACTCCCAGCGGCTGACCGCGGCTCAGCGCATCGCCCCCGGCGGCTGACCCGGGGGCTCAGCCCACCGCCCCCAGCGGCTGACCCGGGGGCTCAGCTCAGCGCCCCCAGCGGCTTACCGCAGCTCAGCCCACCACCCCCAGCGGCTGACCCGGGGCTCGGCCCACCGCCCCCAACCACCGACCCCCGCCCAGCCCCCCGCTCCCCGGCCGCCGACCCCGGCTCAGCCCATCTCCTCCAGCGGTTTGCCCTTGGTCTCCTTCACGAACAGCAGCACGAACGGGATGGAGAGCGTGGCGAAGCAGGCGTAGATGACATAGGTCGCCGACAGGTTCCAGTCGGCCAGGGACGGGAAGCTGGCGGTGATGGCCCAGTTGGCGAGCCACTGCGCGGAGGCGGCCACGCCCAGCGCGGCGGCCCGGATCTTGTTGGGGAACATCTCGCCGAGGAAGACCCAGACGACCACGCCCCAGGACAGGGCGAAGAAGAGCACGAACACATGCGCGGCGATCAGGGCGACCGCGCCTTCGGCGGACGGGAGCTTGCCGTCGACCAGCGGGTGGGAGAACGCCCATGCCTCCAGGCCGAGCGCGAGGGCCATCCCCGTGGAGCCGATCAGCGCGAGCGGCTTACGGCCGATGCGGTCCACGAAGATCATGGCGATCACCGTGCCGATGATGTTCACGATCGAGGTGGTGAAGGAGTAGAAGAACGACTCCGTCGGGTCGATGCCGACCGACTGCCACAGCGTCGCCGAGTAGTAGAACGCCACATTGATGCCGACGAACTGCTGGAACACCGACAGACCGATGCCGATCCACACGATCCGCTGGAAGAAGAACGACCCGCCCAGCAGATCCTTGAACGTCGACTTGTGCTCGCGCCGCATGGCCTGCTCGATCTCGTCCACCCGCGCGTCGAGCCCCGGATGGTCGCCCTCCACCTCGGCGAGGACCTTGCGGGCCCGCTCCCGCTTGCCGACCGAGAGCAGGAAGCGCGGCGACTCGGGGATGGCCAGCGACAGCAGCCCGTACAGCACCGCCGGGATGACCATCACGCCCAGCATCACCTGCCAGACCTCGAGGCCGAGCAGCTTGCCGCGCTGATTGCCGCCGGCCGCGTTCAGCAGCCCCCAGTTGACCAGCTGCGACACCGCGATGCCGACGACGATCGCGGCCTGCTGGAACGACCCGAGCCGCCCCCGGTACGCGGGCGGCGACACCTCGGCGATGTAGGCCGGGCCGATGACGGACGCCATACCGATGGCGAAACCGCCGACGATCCGCCAGAAGGCCAGGTCGTACAGCGCGAACGGCAGCGCGGAGCCGACGGCGCTGATGGTGAACAGCACGGACGCGATCTGCATACAGCGGATACGGCCGATGCGGTCGGCGATCCGCCCGGCCGTCGCCGCCCCGATGGCACAGCCGATCAGCGCGATGGCGATCACCTGGGCGAGCGCCGCGGAGCCGATGTGGTAGCGGTCCCGGATGGCCTCCACGGCCCCGTTGATCACCGAGCTGTCGTAGCCGAAGAGGAAACCGCCCATCGCCGCGGCGGCGGCGATGAAGATGACGTGCGCGAGATGCTCGGGGTGGGCCGGAGCGGCTCCTGGCTGCGGCGTCTGCGCTGTGCTCGTCACATTCCACTCCTCGGGCCACCCGTTGGTGGTACCAGTGGCGCACAGGTCCGCGTGGGTCACCACTTGGGCGCATCCGTCGGGAACAGACGGGAACAGGACGGGAACAGGACAGGAACAGGACAGGAACAGGAGGGGCCGGCGCGGTCAGCGCAGTCGCTGGCTGATCACCTTGGACACTCCGTCGCCCTGCATGGAGACGCCGTACAGCGCGTCGGCGACCTCCATCGTGCGCTTCTGGTGGGTGATGACGATCAGCTGGGACGCCTCCTGGAGCTCCTGCATGATCCGGATCAGCCGCTGGAGGTTGGTGTCGTCGAGCGCCGCCTCCACCTCGTCCATCACATAGAACGGGCTCGGCCGCGCCTTGAAGATCGACACCAGCATGGCCACGGCGGTCAGCGACCGCTCCCCGCCGGACAGCAGCGACAGCCGTTTGACCTTCTTGCCCGGCGGCCGGGCCTCCACATCGACGCCGGTGGTGAGCATGTTGTCGGGATCGGTCAGCACGAGCCGTCCCTCGCCGCCGGGGAAGAGCCGCCCGAACACTCCCTCGAACTCCCGTGCGGTGTCCCGGTACGCCTCGGTGAAGACCTGCTCGACCCGTTCGTCGACCTCCTTCACCACCTGGAGCAGATCGGCCCGCGTCTTGCGCAGGTCCTCCAGCTGCTCACTGAGGAACTGATGGCGCTCCTCCAGCGCGGCGAACTCCTCGAGTGCCAGCGGATTCACCTTGCCGAGCTGCTGATACGCCCGCTCCGCCGCCCTGAGCCGCTTCTCCTGCTCGCCGCGCGCGAACGGCTTCGGCTGATTGCGCGGATGCTCCGGATCCTCGGGCAGCGCCTCGCCCTCGGCGGGCAGCGACGGCGGCACCGGGAGCTGCGGGCCGTACTCCTCGACCAGCGCGGCGGGCTCGACGCCCAGTTCCTCCAGCGCCCTGGTCTCCAGTTGCTCGATCCGCAGCCGCTTCTCCGCGCCGAGCACCTCGCCCCGGTGCACCGAGTCGGTCAGCTTGTCCAGCTCCGCCTTGAGGTCCCGGCCCTGCCCCCGGGCGGCGGTCAGCTCCTGCTCCCGCCGCGCCTTCGCGGCCTCGGCGACGGTACGTTCCTGCTCCGCCCGGCCGAGGGACACCTCGACATGCGCCAGCAACTGCCGGGCGCCCGCGGCGACCGCTCCCGCGACCGCCGCCTCGTGGTGCAGCCGGGCCCTGCGCTGCTCGGCCCGCGCGCGGGCCTCGCGCTCGGCCCGCGCGGCCCGGTCCAGCGAGTCGGCCCGCCCCGCCAGCCCCTTGACCCGCTCCTCATGCGTACGGACCTGGAGGCGGGCCTCCATCTCGGTCTGCCGGGCATTGGCCCCATCGGCGGCGAGCCGGTCCCGGGCGTACGTGTCGGGCTCCTCGTCGACCGGCAGTTCCTCGGCGACGACCAGTCGTTCGGCGAGTTCCTCGACGTCCAGGAGCGCCTTGTCCAGGGCGTCCTGCGCGCGGGCGGCGGCGGCCGTACCGCGCTCGGCCTCGCCCGCCGCGCCCCTCGCCTGGCCCGCGAGGCGGCCGAGTTGCTGGGCGACGGCGGACTTCTCGCGCTCCGCGGCGCGGCGGCGCTCGCCGAGTTCCTCGACCAGGGCGGCGCGCTCCGCGCGGGTCGCCCTGGCGGTGGCCTGGTCCTCGGTGAGGCGCTCGCAGCGGATCGCCAGCTCGGCGAGTTCGGCGGCGGCCTCGTCCACCGACGCCTGGACCTCCAGCAGGCTGGGGGCTCCGGCGGAGCCGCCGTGCGCGAGGTGCGCGCCGAGCAGGTCGCCTTCGGCGGTGGCCGCGGTGAGGTCGGGGCGGTGGCGGATCAGGTCCTCGGCGGCTTCGAGGGTGTCGACCACGACGATGTGGTGGAGGAGGCGGCGGACGGCGGGCATGAGGTCCGCGGGACCTCTCACGAGGGTGGCGGCGGGGCGCTCCGCGTGGGAGGTGGGGCGCGCCTGGTGGGGGGCGGCGATCGGTTGTCGGGCGGGTGCGGGTGTGTCGTGGCTGGTCGCGCAGTTCCCCGCGCCCCTTGGCTGCGGGGAGGCAGGGGTGGGGGCATGGGGATCGGGGTGTACCGCGTCCCTTAGGGGCGTTGCCGGGCGGGTGGGGTCATCGGGAGCACGGTCCACCGCGGCCCGTACCGGCGTTGTCGGCGCCCCCGGCTCCCGGGGGTCCGGGGCGCCGGCCAGGAGGAGGGTCGCTCTGCCGCCGTCCTGTTTGCGCAGGAGGCGGATCGCGTCGGCCGCCGCGGTCGGGGTCGTCACGGCGATGGCGTCGGCCGCCGCGCCGAACGCCGCCGCCAGGGCCAGCTCGTAGCCCGGTGTGACGGTGAGGAGTTCCGCCGCCGGGCCCAGGATGCCGGTGAGGCGGTCGCGGGCGTCCAGGAGTATGCCGGTGCCGTCCTTGCGGCGGAGCCCGAGGGCGAGTGCCTCGTGGCGGGCCTGGGTGGCGGCGCGGGCGCGCTCGGCGGCGGTGAGGGCGTCCCGGGCGGCGGTGGCGGCGGCCTCGGCGTCGGCGAGGTGGCGCTTGGCGGTGCCGTGCCGTTCGGCGAGTTCGGCGTCGCCCGCGTCGAGTCCGTCGACCTCGGCCTTGAGCTGCTCGTACTCCTCCTGTGCGGCGACCGCGCGTTCCTGGGCCTCGTCGCGGGCGGCGGCCAGGCGGTCGATCTCGGCCTGGGCGGAGGCGGCGCGGGAGCGGGCCGCGTTGACCTGTCCGCCGAGTCGGGCGAGCCCCTCGCGCCGGTCGGCGATGGCACGGGCGGCGTCCTTCAGACGGCGCTCCTCGGCGGCGAGTTCGCGCTCCAGTTCGGCACGGTGGGCGACGGTGTCGTCCAGGGCGCGCTGGGCGGCTTCGAGGGCAGCCTCCAGTTCGGCCTCCTGCTCCCGGACCCGCAGGGCCTCGCGCTCCAGGTCCTCGGGGTCACGGCCGCGCCGCTCCTCGGGCGGGGCGGAGGTGGCGCTCTTGACCCGGGCGTCGGCCAGCGAGACGGTGCCGCGCACCCGCTCGGCGAGCTGGGACAGTTCGTACCAGGTCTGCTGGGCGCGCTGGAGGCGCGGGCTGAGCCGGCGTACCTCGTCCTCCAGGAGCGCCTCCCGCTGGAGGGCCTTGCGCAGTTCCTGCTCGGCGGCTTCCTTGCGCTCCTTGAGGGCGGCCTCGTCGGCGACCTCGGTCTTCAGCGCGTCCCGCAGCCGCACCAGGTCGTCGGCGAGCAGCCGCAGCCGGGCGTCCCGCAGATCGGCCTGGATGACGGCGGCCCGGCGGGCGACGGCGGCCTGCCGGCCGAGCGGTTTGAGCTGGCGGCGCAGTTCGTCGGTGAGGTCCTGCACCCGGGCCAGGTTGGCCTGCATCGCGTCCAGCTTGCGCAGCGCCTTCTCCTTGCGCTTGCGATGCTTGAGCACACCGGCGGCCTCCTCGATGAAGGCGCGTCGGCCCATCGGATCGGCGTGCAGTACGGAGTCCAGCTGGCCCTGTCCGACGATGACATGCATCTCGCGGCCGATCCCGGAGTCGGACAGCAGCTCCTGGATGTCGAGCAGTCGGCAGGTGTCCCCGTTGATCTGGTACTCGCTGCCGCCGTTGCGGAACATGATCCGCGTGATGGTGACCTCGGCGTACTCGATGGGCAGCGCCCCGTCGGAGTTGTCGATGGTCAGGGACACCTCGGCGCGGCCCAGCGGGGGGCGGCCGGTGGTCCCGGCGAAGATGACGTCCTCCATCTTGCCGCCGCGCAGCGACTTGGCGCCCTGCTCGCCCATGACCCAGCTGAGCGCGTCCACCACATTGGACTTGCCCGAGCCGTTCGGTCCGACGACGCAGGTGATACCGGGCTCGAACCGGAGCGTGGTCGCGGAGGCGAACGATTTGAACCCACGGAGGGTCAGGGCCTTGAGGTGCACGCCGCTGGACTCTACCTTCCGGGGTTGTCCCACTCCATGAACCCGCGGTTTCGCCGTTGAACGCGCAGGGCACACCAGACGTTAAAGACGGTGAAAGAATGCGGGGGGAAAGAAAGAAGGGACGCCGAAGCGTCCCTTGCGACTTCTTGACAACTTAGCGGTTGGAGCGGTTGTTCGGGCGACCCCACCACTGCGTGTCGTGATGCGATGCAGTGATCAGGTGAGCGCGGGCTCCGCCTGGTGTGCGTCGATGCTCTCCATGATCTCGTGGTGAGAAGCGGCAGCCGAAAGCGCGTCGTTCTCGGCCTGGATTCGTACCAGCTCGGATTCCAGGTCCTGGACACGCTGCTGGAGCCGTCGCATCTCGGCGAGGAGTCGAGGGTCGGAGCCGCCGACGTAACCGAGAAGCGCCTTTGCCATGGGAATGGTCCTCCACACTGAGTGACCGACCGAAACGGTGTGGGTCGTGAGGGAATCGCACCCGCGGTGCTTGGCACATCGAGTGGTAACTCTGCTGTTCTGCCATGCCAAACAGCTAAGGTGCGCGGGGCTTTCAGCGTCTCACCAAAAAGTTTGACGGTCAACACGATCACACCCCGTATTGGCGGGCGGCCCGGGGGCGCGCGGCCTGGGACGGCGGCGCTGCGACTCCTGCGGGCCCGTGGGGCGTGGCGATCATTTTTCCCCGCACGGCCGGACAGGGCAAGGGTTTCTCGGCAATCACCAGGAGCTTTCCCCCCGGGGCGCACTCCGGGGCACGACCGCGGTCCGGTCGTGCGGGTCCGTACGACCCCCCGGATCAGCGGATCGCGAAGCCGTCGTAGCCGCCGCGCGGTGTGTCCCAGATCTCTGTCACTCCGTCCACGCGGCCGGGCGTGTCGCCGGTCTGGAGCCACTCCAGGAGCCCTTCGCAGCCCGGCCGCGGCCCCTCGGCGACCACCTGGACCCGACCGTCCGCCAAATTGAGAGCAAAGCCACTCAGACCCCCGATCTCCAGCGCTTTGGCCCGGGTGAACCAGCGGAAACCCACCCCTTGTACCCGTCCCCGCACCCAGGCCACCAGTCGCGCGTCCTCGTTCATGACTGCAACTTAACCGGGCGATGTCACGCACGACACTTCCCCTTCGGGCACCATGCGGTACCGTCCCGACCCAGTGATTCTCAAGTGAAACTCACTCGATCGAGTGACTTGCGTTGACCGGGAAGGGCCAGTCGAGCGCACGCCACGAGGAAGGCCAGGACATGGGACGCCACCGACGCTCGGCCGCCGGGCGCGCCGCCAGGGACCGCGCCACGGGGGTCGTACCGCAGGTTTCCGGCGGCGAAGACGACGGCCCGCGCGGGGACGGCCGCCCGGTCAGGGGCATCGCGCCCTACCTCGACCCGGAGGCGTACGCGCGGTCCACGGCCCGCAGCGAGGAGTTCCTCTACGCCACCGACGACGACTATCCGCGTACCGGTCAGACGTCGGTGTTCGGCGCGGACGGCGACACGCCCGGGACGGACGGGGGCAGCGGCGCGCACCGCCGTCCCCGTAAGAAGGGCGCCCGCCCGGTGCGCACGGGACTGCTCGGCGTGTCGGCCGCGGTCGCGCTCGGCACGGTCGCGGTCGCCACCGGTGTGGTGCCCGGCACCGACACCTACCGGTTCGGCGGCGACGGCGACAAGATCCAGGCCGCCGACTCCCCCACCGGCACCCCGAGCGCCCAGGGCGGCACCTCCGGCGACGCCGAGGGGACCACGCCGGGCACATCCGGTACGTCCGGCGGCGCCCGGACCCCCGCCGCCCCGGCCCCGGGCACCGCCCCGGCCTCGCCCGACGCGTCCGCCGACCGGAAGACCCCGGAGTCCAAGGCACCGCAGAAGTCGGCGTCGCCCAGTAAGCAGACCCCGGAGCGGAAGACGACGGCACCGTCGACACCCGCGTCGAAGCAGCCCACCACCAAGCCCGCCACGCCCTCCCCGAGCCGTACGGCGACCAAGGCGCCGGTCGTGCCGCCCTCCACCCCGGCCCAGCCCTCCAGCCCGGGGACGGTGTCGCGGGAGGCGGTCGCCGCCGCCGAGGTGCTGCGGCTGGTCAATGTGGAGCGGGCCACCGCCGGGTGCGGCCCGGTCGCCGCGAACAGCGCGCTGTCGGGGCTCGCCCGGAACTTCAGCGCGGACATGGCCGCCCGTGGCTTCTTCGACCACACCGACCCCGACGGGGACACCCCGTGGGACCGGGCGGCACAGGCCGGGATAACGAACCTCGGCGGCGAGAACATAGCCCGCGGCCAGGCCGACGCCGCCGCCGTGATGGACGCCTGGATGAACAGCGAGGGCCACCGCGCCAACATCCTCAACTGCGACTTCACCACGCTCGGTGTGGGCGTCCAGTTCGGCTCCGGCGGCCCCTGGTGGACCCAGAACTTCGGCTACTGACCCGCTGACCTGCACGCTCACCAGCGGTGAGCGCACTCTGTCGGTCAGCGCCCCACTCCCGTACGCTCCTTTTCATGGACTCCCCGGACACCCTCGACCCGTCGGCCGCCCCTGGGGAGGCCGGACCGGACCTCGTGTACGACGTGTTCGCCAGGGCGTGTCCCTCGCGCCGCACGCTGGAGCATGTCACCGGACGCTGGGGCGCCCTCACCCTCGGCGCGCTCCACGCGGGCCCGCTGCGCTTCAACGCGCTGCGCCGCCGGGTCGACGGCGTCAGCGAGAAGATGCTCTCCCAGACCCTGCACGCGCTGGAGCGCGACGGCCTGGTCCACCGTGAGGCCCAGCCGGTCAACCCACCCCGGGTGGACTACGAACTGACCCCGCTCGGCCACCGGATCACCGAGCGGCTGCTCACCCTGATCGGCTGTGTGGAGAGCAGCATGGACGAGGTCCTCGCCGCCCACGGCCGCTACGACGAGCGGCACGACGGGACCGTCAGGCCGTGACGCGCGGCGGGCGCTGGCACTTCGGGCAGTAGTAGCTGGACCGGTTCATCCAGGGACGGCGGCGCATCGGCGTACCGCATCGCTTGCAGGGCAGTCCCTCACGGCCGTATGCGTCGAGCGAGCGGTCGAAGTAGCCCGACTCGCCGTTGACGTTGACATACAGGCTGTCGAAGCTGGTGCCGCCGACCGCGAGGGCCTCGTTCATCACCGCCCGGACATGGCCGAGGAGTTCGGTGGTGCGGGGGCGGGTGAAGCCGGTGGTGGGGCGTTCGTAGTGCAGCCGGGAGCGCCACAGCGCCTCGTCGGCGTAGATGTTGCCGACGCCGCTGATCAGGGACTGGTCGAGCAGGGCCCGCTTGATGGTGGTGCGCTTGCGGCGCAGCGCCTGGTGGAACGCCTCGTCGTCGAAGAGCGGGTCCAGCGGGTCGCGGGCGATGTGCGCGATGACATCGGGCAGGCCGTCGGCCGTGGTGTCGTGCAGGGAGAGCCCGCCGAAGGTGCGCTGGTCCACGAAGCGCAGCTCGGTGTCGACGGCGTCGGCGAACCGCACCCGAATCCTGAGGTGCTTCTCGTCGGGTGCCGTGTGCGGCTGGACCAGCAGTTGTCCGCTCATCCCGAGATGGGCGAGAACCGCCTGGTCGGTGTCCTCCAGCGGCAGCCACAGATACTTGCCACGCCTGCTGGGCACTCCCACGCGATGCCCCTTGAGCCGGTGCCCGAAGTCCTCGGCACCGGCCAGATGGCGGCGCACCGCACGCGGATGCAGCACCTCGGCGTCGGCGACGGTGCGATGGGCGACCCACCGCTCCAGACCACGCCGGACGACTTCGACCTCGGGCAGTTCGGGCATCGGATACCCCTTGGTGAGCGGCGGGTGCGGGGCGTCCCGGCGGAGGTGGCCGGTGACGAACCGAGCGCCCGCCCCGGGGAGCGGGACGGGCGCTCGGGCCGTACGGTGTGGTGGCTCAGGCGGGGGCGGGCGGCGGGTCGCCCGCCGCGGAGTCCGGAGGTCCGGGCTCCTCGACGGCGTCGGCCTGCTCGGCGGCATCGGCCTGGGCCTTCGCCTCGGCCGCCGCGCGCTCGTCCGCGGCGGCGCGGATGGAGCGCCAGGCGGACTCGGCGGCCTGCTGCTCCGCCTCCTTCTTGCTGCGGCCGGTGCCGGTGCCGTACGAGACGCCTCCGACGCGGGCGGCAGCAGTGAAGGTCTTCTCGTGGTCGGGGCCGGTCTCCGTGACCAGATACTCGGGGACACCGAGCCCCTCGGTCGCGGTCAGTTCCTGGAGGGAGGTCTTCCAGTCCAGGCCGGCTCCGAGATTGGAGGACTTCTCGATCAGCGGGTCGAACAGACGGTGCACCAGCTCCGCCGCCGAGTCCAGGCCCTGGTCGAGATAGACCGCGCCGATCACCGCTTCCAGGGTGTCGGCGAGGATGGACGCCTTGTCCCGGCCGCCTGTGCCCTCTTCACCCCGGCCGAGCCGGATGAAGGCGCCCAGGTCGAGACCGCGGCCGACCTCCGCGAGCGCACGCGAGTTCACCACCGCTGCCCGCAGCTTGGCCAGCTGACCCTCGGGCAGATCGGGGTGGGTGCGGTACAGCGTGTCCGTCACCACCAGGCCGAGCACGGAGTCCCCGAGGAACTCCAGCCGCTCGTTGGTGGGCAGTCCGCCGTTCTCGTACGCGTACGAGCGATGCGTCAGCGCGCGCACCAGAAGGGCGGACTCCAGCTGGTAGCCGAGCCGCCCTTCCAGAAGTGCGTGGGACGAGGACTGGTGGTCCGCCGATTTCCGGCCCTTTGGGTCCGGGTTGGCGTCATCCGCCTTCTTTGGCGTGGACACAGTGCCTCTCACCAGCCGCTCAGACCTCTAGGACCTGGCGCTTGTTGTAGGTGCCGCACGACGGGCACGCGATGTGCTGCTGCTTGGGCTCGTGGCAGCGCTCGCACGCAACCAGGGTGGGGACCGCAGCCTTCCACTGCGACCGGCGGTGGCGCGTGTTGCTGCGCGACATCTTCCGCTTCGGAACAGCCACGGCTACTTCTCCTGCTTCTCGTCGACGCCCGTATCGGCGCCGCTCGACGTGTCCTGATCGCCTTCTTCGAGTGAATCGGCGATTCCCTGCAGTGCCGCCCAACGGATGTCGACGGCGTCATGGTGGTGGTCCGGGTCGTCCGCGAGCCGGGCTCCACAGGTGGAGCACAGACCCGGGCAGTCTTCCCGGCACACCGGCTGCATCGGCAGTGCGAGCACCACCGCGTCCCGCAGCACGGGTTCGAGGTCGAACAGTCCGTCCTCGATGAAGAGCCTGTCCTCGTCGTCCTCGGCGTCGTCGCCCGGTTCCGCGATCACACGGCCCCGGTCGTCGGCGTCAGGGTACGAGAACATCTCCTGGAATTCCGCTTCGAGCGACAGCTCCAGCGGCTCCAGACACCTTACGCACTCCCCTTTGGCCTTCGCACGGGCGGTGCCTGTGACAAGCACCCCTTCCATGACCGATTCCAGCCGGAGCGACAGCTCCACCGGGGTGCCTTCCGGCACCGCGACGACGCCCTGGAGACCGAGGTCCTTGGGAGCGTCGACCGTGCGGGTCAGGCGCTGGAGCGCACCGGGCCGCCGGCCCAGCTCGTGCGTGTCGAACACGAGGGGGTTGCGGTGGTCGAGGCGGGCGTTCAGAGCCATTCCTGCTTTCGATCTGCTCAGCTGAAGAGGAAAACGCTGCCCGCCGGTGTGCGTGGGCAGCGCTGATCGCGGAAGTACACACGACCGAAGAAACAGGATACTGGACCTTTCGCTCATGGCCCAATCCGGTGCCCCGCTACAGGCCCCGGCCCTGCTCGTACGCCCGTAGCTGCTCGGCGCTGATCATGCCGGTGTCGAACAGACTGGTCTCGTCCAGGGCGTAGCCCTGCTGCGGCGAGGACTGGTGGGGCGGGGGCTGGTGGGCCTGCTGCTGGGGCTGGCCCGGGTCGTAGGCGCTGCCCTGGGTCTGGTCGTAGCCCTGGTAGGCGGTGGCCGCGTAGGGGTCGGCCTGCTGCGCCTGCTGGTAGCCGTACGGGTCCTGCTGCGGGTCGTAGCCCTGCTGCGGATAGCCCGTGTACGGGTCCGGCTGCTGCTGGTAGGCGGCGTACGCGGGCTCGGGGGCGGCGGGGGGCCGCGCGGGCGGCGCCACGGGCGCCGGGGGCGCGGCGGCGGGGCGGCGGTCCGGGGTGTCGGTGAGGGCCGCGAGGTCGGCGAGGTAGTCGGCGTCGCTGGAGTGCTGGACGGTGGTGAGGTCGTCGGCGAGGGCGCCGAGGTCGTCGGAGGCGATCCGGCCGTGCAGCTTCTGCCGGCCGCGGCCGACGGCCTCCAGCGTCTTGGCGAGCACCGCCTCGAACGCGCCGAGCTTGGCGTCGACGTACTGGTCGGCGGTGCGGCGCAGGGTCTCGGGGTCCTGGCTGCGCTCGGGGGCGTCCGGGTCCTCATAGCCTTGTTCGTCCAGGCCGGGGCCGGTGCCGAGGAGCTTCTCGCGGCCCCGGCCGACGGAGCCGAGGGTCTTGGTGAGGACGACCTCGAAGTTGGCGAGCTTGGAGTCGACGTAGTCGTCGGCCTCGGCGCGGATCTCCTCGGCCTCGGTGCGGGCGTCGCCGAGGATGCGGTCGCCCTCGGCCTGGGAGCGGCGGGCGACCTCGGTGTCGGAGATCAGCGAACCGCGCTCGGCGTGCGCGCCCTGGATGATCCGGTCGGCCTCCAGCCGGGCCTGCTCGACCATCTGCTCCCGGCCGCCGATCAGCTCCTGCGCCTGGGCGAGGGAGCCGGGCAGCGCCGCCCGGACCTCCTCCAGCATCGAGAGCATCTCCGCGCGGTTGATCACGCACGAGGCCGACATGGGCATCGACCGGGCACTGGAGACCGCGGCGACGATCTCGTCGAGCTTCTTCTGCACGTCCACCGTGTGCTCGCCACTCTCTACAGCTGTGTTGGAGACGGACGGGACGACTGTACGGCCCTGGGGGCGCACGGGGACACCGGTTCCGTCAGGCGGGGCCGGTGCGGGGTCAGTCGCGCTTCAGCCGGGTGGTGAGGGCCTCGAAGACCTCCGGGGGGACCAGGTGGGAGACGTCGCCGCCCCAGGTGGCGACCTCCTTGACCAGGGAGGAGGAGAGGAAGGAGTAGGTGGGGTTGGTGGGCACGAACAGCGTCTCGATGCCCGACAGGCCGATGTTCATCTGGGCCATCTGGAGTTCGTAGTCGAAGTCGCTGACCGCCCGCAGGCCCTTGACGATGGCCGGGATGTCGCGCTGCTTGCAGAAGTCGACCAGCAGACCGTGGAAGGACTCCACCCGTACGTTCGCGTACTCGGCGGTGACCTGGCGGATCAGGTCGATCCGCTCCTCGATCTCGAACAGGCCCTTCTTGGACTTGTTGATCATCACCGCGACGTAGACCTCGTCGTACAGACGGGACGCACGGGCGATGATGTCGAGATGTCCGTTGGTGATCGGGTCGAACGACCCGGGACAGACGGCGCGGCGCACTAGTGATCCCTCGCTCTCCGGTCCGGTCATCGTGCGTCTTCGCACAAAGAGGCGGCGCGACCGTACCAAAAGGTTCCTTCGCCGTAGCGACGGGACCGCAGCGCCGTGAAACCGTCCGGCCACCGGAATTCCCCGCCTCTGGTGCTGCGCTCCACGGTGACGAGAGCACCCGCCGCGAGCCACCCCTCCGAGCGGAGTGTGAGCAGGATCTCCCGAAGATCGTCGTCCGTGACCACATACGGCGGATCGAGAAACACCAGGTCGTACGGGGCGGAGGGGGGCGACTGGATGATCTGCTCGGCCTTGCCGGTCCGGACCTCCGCGCCGGGCAGAGCCAGGCTCCGTACGTTCTCCCGGACGATCCGGGCGGCGCGGGTGTCGGCCTCCACCAGCAGGGCGTGGCCCGCCCCGCGGGAGAGCGCCTCCAGGCCCACGGCGCCGGAACCGGCGTACAGGTCGAGCACGCGCTCGCCGTCCAGCGGGCCGCCGAGGAGGGACTGCCAGGTGGAGAAGAGTCCTTCGCGGGCGCGGTCGGAGGTGGGGCGTGTGCCGGTGCCCGGTGGGACGGTGAGTCGGCGCCCGCCAGCTGCGCCGGCGATCACGCGGGTCATGTGGGGGTCCTTGTCGGTGGGGTGGGGTGGGGAGGAGGCGGAGAGGTCGGGGGCGGAGGGTGGTCCGTGCGGGCGGTGGGCGGCTGTGTGTTCAGTGTGGCCGGTCGGGCGGCTCCTCGCGTGCCTGGGGTGGGGTCGGGGGGTGAGGTCGGGAGGTGGGGTCGGTCCTGAGGGGGGTGTGCGGGGAGGATCGCTGCGTGGCTTCAGGTGCGGCCCGGCTGCAAGTCCGGCACTGCTTCAGGTGCAGCCCAGCTTCAGGTCCGGCCCTGCTCAGGTCCCGCCCCGCTTCCGGTTCAGCCCTTCTCCAGGTACTGCTCCCGTTCCTCGTCCAGCAGGGCGTCCAGGGCCGTGCGCAGGCCGGGGAGGTCGGTGAGGTCGGGGTCGGCGGCCACCAGTCTCGTCGCCTCCTCGCGGGCCTCGGCGATGATCTCCTCGTCCTCGATGACCGCGAGTACGCGCAGGCTGGAGCGGGCGCCGGACTGGGCCTGGCCGAGGACATCGCCCTCGCGGCGCTGTTCCAGGTCGATCCGGGAGAGTTCGAAGCCGTCGAGGGTCGCGGCGACGGCGGCGAGGCGCTGGCGGGCGGGGCTGGCCTCGGGCATCTCGGTGACCAGCAGACACAGCCCGGGGGCCGAGCCACGGCCGACCCGGCCGCGGAGCTGGTGGAGCTGGGAGACGCCGAACCGGTCGGCGTCCATGATCACCATGGCCGTGGCGTTGGGGACGTTGACGCCGACCTCGATGACGGTGGTGGCCACCAGGACGTCCGTCTCCCCGGCGGCGAAGCGGCGCATGACGGCGTCCTTGTCGTCGGGCTGCATCCGGCCGTGCAGCACCTCGATCCGCAGACCGGCGAGGGGGCCCTTGGCGAGCTGGTCGGCGACGTCCAGGACGGCGAGCGGGGGGCGCTTCTCGGCGTCGTCCCCGGCGGGGGGTTTCGCCTCCTGGGCGGCTGTGGAGGTAGCTGACTTGGTCGTCGTCTTGGGCGTCTTGGTCGTCTTGGGCGTCTTCTTGGGGTCGTCCTCCTCGTCGCCGATGCGGGGGCAGACCACGTACGCCTGGTGGCCGTTCGTGACCTCCTCGCGGACGCGCTCCCAGGCGCGGGCCAGGAAGTGGGGTTTGTCGGCGGCGGGGACGACATGGCTGGCGATGGGTGAGCGGCCGGCCGGGAGCTGGTCGAGGACGGAGGTCTCCAGGTCGCCGAAGACGGTCATCGCGACCGTGCGCGGGATCGGGGTGGCGGTCATGACCAGGAGGTGCGGGGGCTGGGTGCCCTTGCCGCGCAGGGCGTCGCGCTGCTCCACGCCGAAGCGGTGCTGTTCGTCCACCACGACCAGCCCCAGGTCGTGGAACTGCACCTTGTCCTCGATCAGGGCGTGGGTGCCGATCACGATCCCGGCCTCGCCGGTGGCCAGGTCGAGCAGGGCGTGGCGGCGGGCGGCGGCGCCCATGGAGCCGGTGAGCAGCACCACCTTGGTGGCGTGTTCGGAGCCGCCGAGCATGCCGCCCTCGGCCAGCTCGCCCATCATCTCCACGATCGAGCGGTGGTGCTGCTGGGCGAGCACCTCGGTGGGCGCGAGCATGGCCGCCTGGCCCCCGGAGTCGACCACGGCGAGCATCGCGCGCAGGGCGACCATGGTCTTGCCGCTGCCGACCTCGCCCTGGAGGAGGCGGTGCATCGGATGATCGGTGGCGAGGTCGTCGAAGATCTCGCGGGAGACCTTCCGCTGGCCTTCGGTGAGGGTGAAGGGGAGGCGGGCGTCGAAGGCCGTGAGCAGTCCGTCGGGGGCGGGTTCGCGGGGGACGGCGGGGAGCTGGGCGTCGGTGTGGCGGCGGCGGGCCAGGGCGACCTGGAGGACGAACGCCTCGTCCCATTTGAGCCGGGCACGGGCCTCCTCGATGTCGGCCTTGGTGCCCGGTCGGTGGATCTTCACCAGGGCCTCGGGCAGCGGGAGCAGGCCACGGCCCTCACGCAGCGAGGCGGGCAGCGGGTCCAGGGCCTCCTGCGCGCGGGGCAGCACGGTCTGGACGGCCTTGCCGATCTTCCAGGACTCCAGCTTGGCCGTCGCCGGGTACAGCGGGATGAGGGCGCCCGCCCAGCTCTCGGCCGACTCCTCCGCCTCGCCCGCCTCCCCGCTGAGCAGTTCGTAGGCGGGGTGGGCGAGTTGGACCTTGCGGTTGAAGACGGAGACCTTTCCGGCGAACATCGCGCGGGTGCCCGGCAGCAGGTCCTTGTGGGGTTTGTGGACACCGTTGCCGAAGAACACCAACTGGAGGCGGCCACTGCCGTCGGTGATGGTGACCTCCAGGCGCTGGCCCTTGCCCCGCGGCGCGCGGGCGGAGGCGAAGGTGTGCAGCCGGGCGTCGGCCACCATGGCCACCACGGTGACGTGCTCGTCCATGGGGAGGTCGGCGAGGTGGGTGAGCTGGCCGCGCTCCTCGTATCTGCGCGGATAGTGGTGGAGGAGGTCGCCGACGGTGAGCAGGCCGAGGTGCTCGGCCATCACCTTGGCGGTGGCGGGGCCGAGCACCTTCTTCAGTGGTTCTTCCAGTGCGGGCACGAGATCCATTGCACACCACAGCACTGACATTGCCGTATACGTCTGAGGAAACCCCTGGTCAGACGGCTCGTTCGGGCTCTAGGATGACCCGCCCCAGGCCATCCAAGGCCGGCTGTCCGTCCGTTCCGTTCCGTCCGTCCGCCCATCCGCGGTCACCCTCAGCGGGGCCGCCCGACCCCGCGCCGCCGCGAAACCCCCCACCGGCGCAGCGACGATGGATTCACAGACCTCACAGTCATCCCAGGCTTCTCAGCCTCCCCACCCACCCCATACGTTCCAGGTCGACCTGCGTGGTCTGGTGGACCTGCTCTCCCATCACCTCTACTCCAGTCCCCGGGTCTACCTGCGCGAGCTGCTCCAGAACGCGGTCGACGCGATCACCGCCCGGCGGGCCGAACAGCCCGACGCGCCCGCCCGCGTACGCCTGTACGCCGAGGGCGGCGCCCTGCGGGTGGAGGACTCCGGTGTCGGACTCACCGAGTCGGACGTGCACACCCTGCTGGCCACCATCGGCCGCAGCTCGAAGCGGGCCGAGGGGCTCCAGGAGGCCCGCTCGGACTTCCTCGGGCAGTTCGGCATCGGGTTGCTGGCGTGTTTCGTGGTCGCCGAGAAGATCCGCGTGGTCAGCCGCAGCGCCCGCAGGCCGGACGCCCGTCCGGTGGAGTGGACGGCGACCGACGACGGCTCCTACACCGTGCGGACGCTCCCCGACTCGGCCCGGCCCGAACCCGGTACCACCGTCCATCTGGAGGCCCGCGCGGGCGCGGCCGAGTGGCTGGCCGAGGGCCGGGTCCTGGAGCTGGCCCGGGACTTCGGCTCCCTGCTGCCGTACGACGTCCGGGTCGGGGCGGAGGAGGTCACCGACCTGCCCGCCCCCTGGGACCGCCCCTACCCGTCCCCCGCGACCCGGCGGGTGGCGCTGGCCCGGCACTGCCAGGAGCTGTTCGGGTTCGGCCCGCTGGACTCGATCGACCTGGGCGTGCCGCTCGCCGGGGTCAAGGGCGTCGCGTATGTGCTGCCCTCGGCGGTCAGCCCGGCGCAGCGCGCCCGGCACCGGGTGCATCTCAAGGGCATGCTGCTCACCGAGCGGGCCGAACAGCTGCTGCCCGACTGGGCGTTCTTCGTGCGGTGTGTCCTGGACACCGACAGCCTGCGGCCGACCGCCTCGCGCGAGGCGCTGTACGAGGACGAGACCCTGGCCGCCGTACGTGAGGCGCTCGGCGAGCGCATCCGCTCCTGGCTGACCGGGCTGGCGGCGGGCGACCCGCAGCGGCTCGCCGCGTTCCTTTCGGTGCACCACCTGGGCGTGAAGTCGCTCGCCCGGCACGACAAGGACATGCTCCGCACGATGCTGCCCTGGCTGCCGTTCGAGACCACGGACGGCCAGCTGTCGCTGGAGGAGTTCGCGCAGCGGCATCCGGTGGTGCACTTCACCCGGACGGTCGAGGAGTTCCGGCAGGTCGCCCCGATCGCGTCGGCCCAGGGCATCGGCGTCGTCAACGGCGGCTACACGTACGACAGCGAGCTGGTGGAGGCGCTGCCGTCGGTACGGCCGGGCTCGTCGGTGGCGGAGCTGGACGCCGACACGGTGACGGCCCATCTGGACGCCGTGGACCCGGCGGAGGAGTTGGCCCTGTCCGGCTTCCTGGGCGCCGCGCGGGCGGCCCTCGACCCGCTGGGCTGCGATGTCGTGCTCCGCGCGTTCCATCCGCTGTCGGTCCCGGCGCTGCATCTGGACGACCGCCAGGCACGGCACGAACAGGCCCGCGCGGAGGCCGAGGCGCAGGCCGACGACCTGTGGGCGGGCATCCTGGGCTCGCTGCGCGGCAGCGCCCCCCGCGCGCGGCTGGTCCTCAACCATCTCAACCCGCTGATCCGGCGGATCAGCGCCCTCCAGGACCGGGAACTGATCGGTACGGCCACGGAGTCGCTGTACGGGCAGGCCCTGCTGATGGCCCAGCGCCCGCTGCGCCCGGCGGACTCCGCGCTGCTGAACCGGGCGTTCATCGGGCTCCTGGAGTGGGCGACGCATGGGGACGGGTCGGGGGGCGGAGGGCCGGACGAGCCTGGCGGTTTCGGGGGGCCGGGCGGTTTCGGGGGTCCGGGGGGTCCGGGGGGTCCGGGGGGTCCGGGGGGCTTCGGAGGCCTTGGGGGCTCTGGGGGGCTTGGGGGCTCCGGGGGTCCTTGGGACTCGGGTGGCTCTGGGGGTCCGGGAGGCTTCGGAGGCTCAGGGGGTTCCGGGGGCTCTGGGGGCTCTGGGGGCTCGGGCGGCTCTGGGGGTCCTGGAGGCTCCGGGGGTTCCGGGGATTCCGGGGGCTCGGGCAGCTCTGGGAGTCCGGGAGGCTCAGGACGTTCCGGGGATTCTGGGGGCTCGGGCAGCTCTGAGGGTCCGGGAGGCTCAGGACGTTCCGGGGAATCCGGGGGCTCGGGGAGTTCCAGGAGCTCGGGCGGTCTGGGTTCCCCTGGCGACTCCGGGGGACCTGACGGCTCTGGGCGCTCGGGCGACTTGGGGGGCTCGGGTGGCTCCAGCGGCTTCGGTAGCTCGGGCGGTTTCGGAGGCTCAGGCGGTATCGGGGGCTCGGGCGGCTCCGGGGGCCCTGGAGATCCGGCCCCAGGCGGGGCGGGGGGCTCCGGCAGCTTCCGCGGCGCTGAGGGCTCAGGAGGCCAGGAGGGTCCCTCCAGGCCCTCCGACGGCTCCACCGGCCCTCGGGACTCCCTTGGTCCCGCTGGCCCGTCTGAGCCGTCTGGCCCGTCTAGGCCCGCCAGCCCCTCCGGGCGATCCGGGCAATCCGGATCCGGGCAATCCGAGCCGTCTGAGCCGTCCAGACCGTCCGGGCCAGCTGAGCTATCCGAACGGACGGAGCCATCGGGGTCATCGGTGACAACCGGGGCGTCCGGGCCACCGGGCCTCGCCGCGCGGTCCGGGCCACCCGCCTCGCCGCGCGGTCCGAAGCACCCGGTCCCGCCGCGCGCCCCGAGCCGCCCGAGCCCTCCGGCCCCTCCCGACTTCCTGGTCCCAGCGGCCCCGACTCAGACTCCCCCGGGAACGGTCACCGATGAGTGAGATCACCGACTTCGACTCGCTGCGCCAGGCCATGGCGGAGAACTCCGAACGCCCGGAGGGCCCGGCCCGCAACGCGCGCGCGGAGCAGTTGCTCGCCGAGGCCGAGAAACTGGACGTCCCGCTGGCCGTGATCGAGGCACTCGGCCACCAGCTGAAGGTCTACAACTACAGCTCCGAGAAGGACAAGATGTTCGTCCCCTTCGCGCGGCTGCTGCGCATGTGGGACGAACGGCCCGACGACTTCGACGCCTACGAGACGCACTCGTTGCACTGGGTCTTCAAGTGGATGTCGGCGGGCATGCTGGACCAGCCGCACATCCCGCTCGCCTCGATCGAGAAGTGGCTCGGCGAGATGGAGCACCGCTATCGGCTCGCCGGGCACTCGGAACGCGCGGTGCGCAGCGCCGAGTTCAGCGTCGCCGCACATGTGGGCGATGTGGAGCGCGCAGAGCGGGCCTACTCGGCGTGGCTGGCGGCGGACCGGGACGACATGGCCGACTGCCACGCGTGTGAGTTGCACGGACAGGGCTGGTGGCAGGCGGAGCGGGGCCGGGACGCGCAGGCGCTCGACCTGTGGGGGCCGGTCCTGGAGAGCGAGTACACCTGCGCGCACGAGCCGCACACCGCGCTCGCCTCGTCCCTGCTGCCGCTGCTGCGGCTCGGCCGCCTCGACGAGGCCCGCTCCCACCATCTACGCGGCTTCCGACTGGTGCGGCCGATGGAGAGCATGCGGGGCGCCTACGCGGACCATGTGGAGTTCTGCGCGTTGAGCGGGAACGAGGCCCGCGCGCTGGAGCTGCTCGCGGAGCGCCCGGCGTACTTCACCGACGCCGGGCATCCGCGCAGCCGGCTGGACTTCCTGAGCGTGGTGGCCCTGCTCATGGACCGGCTGACGGAACTTGGCCTAGGCGACGGCCCGGTGCCTGGTCCGGCGGGCCGCGCCTGGACGGCCGCCGACCTGGCCGGGCACGCCCGCGCGGAAGCCCTCGCCCTGGCGGCCCGTTTCGACGCCCGCAACGGCACCTCGTACGTCACCGAGCGGGCCCGCGAGCGGATGGCTCAACGCCCGCTGACGGAACGTCTGCCCCTCGGGGTGCGCTCCATACGCGCGGTGTCCACGACCGCCCCCGTCCGCCCCGGGCCGATCCTGGACGAGTCCCCCTCGGCACCCGATCTGGCGGCGCTGCTGGCCGAGGCGCGGCGCCAGTCGGACACGCTCCAGCCGCACGCCGTGGAGGCGTGGGCGGCGGTCGCGCGCGCCGCCGAGGGCGTCGAGCTGGAGGCGCGTGACCGCGCGGAGATCGCCGACCACCGCGCGATGGGGCTGGGCCCGGAGGGCTTGGAGTCCTTCGAGCGGGCGGCAGAGTTCTACGCGGCGGCGGGCGACCCCGGCGAGGCCCTGGCGGCACGCGCGCGGGCGCTGTACGTGCGGGCGCTGTCCGGACAGGTCGATGAGGCTCTCGCGCTGGTGGCGGGGCCGTACGACGAGGTGCTCGCGCTGTACGCGGCCGAGGGCACGGGTCTGCGGCAGACCGCGTCGGTGGTGATGGCGCGGGCCCGCATCCTGATGCGGCGCGTCCATGAGGCGGGCGAGGAGACCGGGCAGGGCGTCCTGGACACCGCCGAGACGGCTGTGCGCGAGGTGGCGGCCCTGGTCGAGGGCCGGACCGGGGAGGACGTACAGCTCGCCGCGCGGGCCGCCGAGACGCGGGCGATGCTCGCCGAGCTGGCGGCGCGCCGCGGGGACCTGCCGGGGGCCGCCGAGCTGTTCGAGCGGGCGGCGGCCGGGTTCGTGGACGCGGGGCTGCCGTGGTTCGCGGTGGAGTACGAGGCCCGGCTCGCCGGACTCGCGCACCACCTGGGCGATCCGGCCGGGGCCGAGCGGGCGCTGCGGGCCGCGCTGGAGCACGGCGGGGCGTATCTGGAGCCGCCCGGCCGGGCCCGGCTGAACCTCCAGTTGGCGGAGGTGCTCGGGGCGACCGGACGGCCCGCCGAGGCCGCCGATCACGCCCTGGAGGCCGCGCACTGGGCCGACGAGGCGGGCGAGGGCCCCGAGCTGGGCGCCTGGGCGCGGCAGCTGCTGGGCGGCTTCCTGCTGCCCCAGGGGCGCTTCGCGGAGGCCGCGGAGGTGCTGGAGTCCGCGCTCGGCGACCTGAGGGTCGAGACACACGGCGACGGGGCGGTGGTCCAGACGCAGTGGTGGCTCGGGGACGCGCTCAGCGAGCTGGGCGAGCACCGCGCGGCGGCGGAGCGGCGGCTCCAGGCGGCGGACCTCGCCCGGCACTGGCCGGAGCAGCAGGACCACGCCACGCTGGCCCATCTCGCCGCGGAGTCCCTCGGCGCCGCCGGGATGCTGACCGAAGCGGACCGGGCGTACGACCGCGCGGGCGAGCTGTGGCGCTCGCTGGGCGACCTCCACGGCCTCGTGCGTGCCCTGCGGGCCCGAGCCTGGCTGGCCCTGCGCGAGGAGGGCACTCGGGACGCCGCGCCGGAGCTGATGGCCCGCGCGGTGCGGGAGTGCGCGGCGGCCCTGGGGGCGGCTCCCGACGGCGAGTCCCGGCACGCGCTCACCCTGGAACTCGGGCACACCCATCGTCAGTTCGGCGATCTGCTGGCCCGCGCGGCGGGCGGCGACGAGGACGGGGACGGCGCTTTCGAGCCCGGCTTCGAGGCGGCGCTGACCGAGCTGACCCACGCCGTGGAGGTCTTCGGGTCCCTGGGCCCGGCCGCCCTCCACGCCCGCACGGGCGCCGAACTCGCCGCGGGCTGGCTGGAGGCCGACCTCGGCCGCCCCGACGCCGCCCGCAGCCGCGCACGGGCGGTCCTCGCCGCCTACGCCGACGCCGCCGCCGAGGACGGCGGCGGGAACGAGGCGGCGGGCCTGCGCCGCCGGGAGGCGGAACGGATGCTGGAGACCCTGACGGAGGACGACACCGCCACCGAGGACGGGGAGGCATAGCGGGGAGCGGCCCCACGCGGGAGCCCCGTCCAGCGAGGGCGCCGCACAGGACCCTCGTCCACAGCAAGGCCGTCACACAGGAGCCTCGTCCAGACAGGCGACCGCTGCACAGGAGCCCCGGCCCGGGAAAGCCACCCAGGGCCGGGGCTCCCGACGGAACCGCACCCCCTACTCCACCCCGATCAGCAGCAGCGCACCCTGCCGACCGCCCCGGTACACCACCGTGTCCACCGCCAGGTACGACTCCCGGACCCGGGACTCCAGATGCTCGGCGATCGCGGCGGGTGCCTCGTCCCCGAGGACGAGGGTGACCAGCTCGCCCCCCGCAGACAGCATCCGGTCCAGGACCTTGGCCGCGATGGCGGTGACCTCGGAGCCGATCACCGCGACATCGCCGTCGATCAGCCCGAGCACGTCCCCGGCCTGGCAGATCCCCGCCATGGTCCAGGACTGGCGCTCCGCGACCGCCACCTCGGCGTAGCGGGTGGCCCCGGCCGCCGAGGTCATGGCGACCACGTCCTCGTCGAACCGCCGCTCCGGGGCGTGCACGGCGAGCGCCGCGATGCCCTGCACCGCCGACCGGGTCGGGATCAGCGCCACCCGGACGCCCTCCACACGTGCCTGCTCCGCCGCCGCCGCTGCCGTGTGGCGCAGCTCGGCGTCGTTGGGCAGCAGCACGACCTCGCGCGCGTGGGCCCGCCGTACCGCCTCCACCAGTTCCCCGCTCGCGGGCGGCTCCCCGGGGCGGGCCAGCACGGTCGTCGCCCCCGCCTCCGCGTACAGCCCCGCCAGCCCCTCCCCCGGCACCACCGCCACCACGGCTCGCTGCGCCCGCTCCCGGGGCATCCGCTCCGTCCGCGCGCTGTGCACGTCCCCGGCACCGAAGTGGGTGATCCGGATGCGGTACGGCCGCCCGGCCTCGACCCCGGCCTCCACGGCGGCCCCGGCGTCGTCGACGTGCACATGGACGTTCCACAGCCCGTCCCCGCCGACCACGACCAGCGAGTCGCCGAGCGCGTCGAGCCGTTCCCGCAGCCGTGCCACGGCCGGTTCACCGGCTTCCAGGAGGTAGATCACCTCGTAGGCGGGGCCTTCGCCGTCATGGGTCTCGTCGGCGCACTCCACGGCGGGGGCCGCGTCCGGGACCGGTCCGGCGAGGCTCGCGGGCGGCGCCCCGGGGCTCTCCCCCGTGAACGTCTCCACCAGCGCCCCCAGCACCGCCACCAGGCCCCGTCCCCCGGCGTCCACGACCCCGGCGCGGCCGAGCACGGCCAGCTGTCCGGGCGTCGCCGCCAGCGCCGTACGGGCGGCCTCGTAGGCCGCTCGCGCGACCGTCCCGCAGTCGTCCCCGGGGCGGGCCGCCCGGGTCGCGTCGGCGGCGGCGGAGGCCACCGACAGCACGGTCCCCTCCACGGGGTGCGCCACGGCCTCGCGGGCCGCGTCGGCCGCGTGCCGCAGGGCGCGCCCCAGCCGCGGGCCGTCGGCACGGACCGCGCGGGCGCCGCCACCGTCGTCACCCGTCCTGTCCAGGTCGCCGCTCCCGTCCGCGGCACGCCCGTCCCCGTCCCCGGCCCCGTCCCTGGCCAGCACCTGCGCCATGCCCCGCAGCAGCTGCGCCAGGATCGTCCCGGAGTTGCCCCGCGCCCCGATCAGTGCACCGTGGGCCATCGCGTGCGCCGCGTCGGCGAGCGAGGGCCCCTCGGTGGTGCGGGTGCCGACCTCGTGGCCCGCGAAGACCGCCTCCACGGCCGCGGCGGCCGACTCGACGGTCAGATAGAGATTCGTCCCGGTGTCCCCGTCCGCGACCGGATAGACATTGATCGCGTCGATCTCCTCCCGCGCGCGACCCAGTGCCTCCAGCGCGAGACCGCACCAGGTACGCACCGCGAGAGCATCGAAGAATGTCTGCGGCACCTGCGCCACTGCGCCTCCTAGGGACCTGCCGGACGTGGGACGCAGCGTAGTCCCGGGCCCGCCGACGGGCCCGAGGAGGGCGGGGCGGGCAGGGCAGGCGGGGATCGGGCCGCTCAGGGGCCATGGTAATTTCGTTGCACCGCTGCAGCCGTTGTATGCTGCTTCGGTTGCCCGATCCTGATCGGGCCATTCCCCCTGGCAACGCCACCCAGATCATTTCGATCCCGGCCCGCCGGGGTCCACCGTAAGTTCATCTGAAGTCTTTGGAGTGACCCGTGGCTGCCAACTGCGACGTCTGCGGCAAGGGGCCGGGCTTCGGCAACAACATCTCGCACTCGCACCGCCGTACGTCCCGCCGCTGGAACCCGAACATCCAGCGTGTACGTACCGTGGTCGGCGGGACGCCGAAGCGCGTGAACGCTTGCACCTCGTGCATCAAGGCCGGCAAGGTCTCGCGCTGACGCTCAGCTGAGCGCGCGGCCACAGCTGGTTCGCCGCATCGAGCCGACCCACTTCGGTGGGTCGGCTTTTTGCCGTGCCCAGACTTCCGTGGGGGTCGCCTGGACCGCCGTACGGAACAGGGCCATAGGCGGCTGTACGAGAGGAATCCGTACCGCACGCATCCGCCCCCTCCGGGCCACCTACCCGCGCCCAGACCCAGACCCCGTCCCCCGCGCCAGCTCCCACCCGTGGTCCACCGGTCCGATCCCGCCGCCCAGCGCGAATCCGGCCGCTATCGCCCCGGTCACATAGCGTTTCGCCGCGGTCACCGCCTCCGGTACCGGGTCGCCGAGGGCGAGCCGGGAGGCGATCGCGGAGGCGAGGGTGCAGCCCGTGCCATGGGTGTGGCGGTTGTCGTGGCGCGGGGCCCGCAGCCAGTGCTCCTCGGAGCCGTCCGTGAGCAGGTCCACCGCCTCGCCGGGCAGATGCCCGCCCTTCACCAGCACCCAGCGCGGGCCCCATACGAGGAGCGCTTCGGCGGCCGTGCGCATGTCCGCCTCCGAGCCGACCCGGACGCCGGTGAGCTGGGCCACCTCGTCCAGGTTCGGGGTGACGACGGTCGCGCGGGGCAGCAGCAGGCCGCGTACGGAGTCCAGCGCGGACGCGGCAAGCAGGGAGTCGCCGTGCTTGGAGACGCCGACCGGGTCGATCACGGCGGGGGCGTCCGTGCCGCCGAGCAGGTCGGCGACCGTCTCCACGAGTTCGGCGGAGGCCAGCATGCCGGTCTTGACCGCCTGGACGCCGATGTCGTCGACGACACTGCGGAACTGGGCGCGGACGGCCGCCACCGGGAGTTCCCAGGTGCCCTGCACACCGAGCGAGTTCTGCGCGGTGACGGCGGTGAGAACGCTCATGCCGTGCACGCCGAGGGCAAGCATGGTCTTCAGATCGGCCTGGATACCGGCGCCGCCGCCGGAGTCGGAGCCTGCCACGGTCAGGACGCGCGCGGGGGCGGTGCTCATGACTCGATGTCCCCGAAGTGGTCCCAGCCGCCCTTGCGGGTCCATGGTGCCCCGTCCACGGTCACCTGCGGCAGCGCCGAGGGGTTCAGCACCTCGCCGATCACCTTCCAGCGGGCGGGCAGTTTCACGTCCGGCGGGAAGGTGGCGACGATCGCATGATCCTCGCCCCCGGTCAGCACCCATTGGAGCGGGTCCACGCCGACGGCCTGGCCGATGTCGTTCATCTGGGAGGGGATGTCGATGGCGCCGGAGCGGATGTCGATCCGTACCTTGCTGGACTCCGCGATGTGCCCGAGGTCGGCGATCAGCCCGTCGCTGACGTCGCACATGGCGGTCGCGCCCAGCCCGGCGGCGGCCGGTCCCGCGTGGTAGGGCGGCTCGGGGCGGCGGTGGGCCTCGACGAAGGCGCGCGGTGAGCGGAAGCCGCGCGAGAGCACCGCGAACCCGGCCGCGGACCAGCCAAGCCAGCCGGTCACCGCGACCAGGTCGCCCGGCCGGGCACCGGCCCGCGTCACCGGCTCCTGGTTGCGCAGATCGCCGAGCGCGGTGATCGACACCATGATGGTGTCCCCGCGCACCACATCGCCGCCGACCACGGAGGCACCGGCGACCTGGCACTCGTCGCGCAGTCCGTCCATCAGCTCGGTCGGCCAGGTGACCGGGAGTTCGGCGGGGACCACGAGGCCCAGCAGCAGGGCGGTCGGCACGGCCCCCATGGCGGCGATGTCCGCGAGGTTCTGGGCGGCGGCCTTGCGGCCGACGTCGTAGGCGGTGGACCAGTCGCGGCGGAAGTGCCGGCCCTCCAGCAGGATGTCGGTGCTCGCCACGACACGCCGGTCGGGCGCGGCGACCACCGCGGCGTCGTCGCCGGGGCCGACCCGGACCGCCGGGTTGGTGGTGAGCCGGGAGGTCAGCTCCCTGATGAGCCCGAACTCACCCACCTCACCCACAGTGCCCTTCATTGCGCTTACGCCCCTTCTGTCCCGGTACGACCGCGGCGGCCGTCAACGTCCGTCGTATGTGCACCCTGGCGCGTGCGCGCCCGGCCTCGCCAGGTCTCCCCGTGGCGTGCGGCGACGCGATACCGTGGCGTTCCTTTTCCCCACATGATCCTCGTGGCCGCCCTGGAGGTTCCGTGGTACAGGCGTACATCCTGATCCAGACGGAGGTCGGCAAGGCGTCGGCCGTCGCCGACACGATCAGCAAGATCCCTGGTGTCGTCCAGGCCGAGGACGTGACGGGTCCCTATGACGTCATCGTCCGCGCCCAGGCCGACACCGTCGATGACCTGGGCCGCATGGTGGTCGCGAAAGTCCAGCAAGTGGACGGCATCACGCGCACCCTGACCTGCCCGGTGGTCCATCTGTAGCCCCCGTCTACGCTGGGCCGGTGCGTCTCTTCCGTCACCGGCCGCTCGGCCTGCCCCCGCTCGTGCTCGTCCTCGCGATCACCGTCGCGGGCTGCTCATCAGCAGACGACACCGCCACCGCCGAGGTTCCGTCGCCGGACGCGACGGTGACCGAACTGTGCGGAAAGCTGGACGATGCGCTGCCCGCGACGGTGGCCGGTCGGGAACGTGACGATCCGCAGCCGGCTTCCACGCTGACCGCGGGGTGGGGGAGCCCGGCGATCATACTGCGGTGCGGGGTCGTACGACCGCCGAAGATGATCGATCCCAAGGTGGCGGAGGGCGGTGACGCCGACGCCGTCGCGGGGGGCGTCGACGGGGTCGACTGGCTCCAGGAGAAGGCCGGTGACGGGGGGTTCCGCTTCACCACCGCGAGCCGGGTCGCGTATGTGGAGGTCACGGTGCCCGGGGAGCGCGAGGGCGACAGCGCGGGGGTGCTGGTGGATCTGGCACCGGCGATCAAGGGGGCCGTTCCCGAGGGGATCGCCGACTGACGGCCGGGCGGGGCGTTCTGGAGGCGTTCAGTCCAGGCGCCAGGCGGCCTACCTGTGTCCCGCCCGGGTATCCGGCCCGTGTCCCGCCGGGCGCCCCACCTGTGTCCCGCCCCGGTATCCGGCCCGTGTCCCGCCGGGCGCCCTACCTGAGCCCCGTCGAGCGGTCCAGCGCCGCCTGGATGAGCCGGTCGACCAGCTCCGCGTAACCGACCCCGCTCTTCTCCCACATCTGCGGGTACATGGAGATCGGCGTGAAGCCGGGCATCGTATTGATCTCGTTGATCACGAAGTCACCGGAGTCGGTCAGGAAGAAGTCCGCGCGGACCAGTCCCTCGCAGGACGCGGCCTCGAACGCGGCCACGGCCAGCCGCTGCACCTCGGCGGTCTCCTCGGGCGTCAGCGGCGCGGGAACGATTCCGGGCGTGGAGTCGATGTACTTGGCCTCGAAGTCGTAGTACGCGTGCTCCTGCGGCGGCGGGATCTCGGCCGGTACGGAGGCCCGCGGGCCGTCCTCGAACTCCAGCACCCCGCACTCGATCTCCCGGCCCCTGAGCGCCGCCTCGACCAGGATCTTCGGGTCGTGGCGCCGCGCCTCGGCGAGGGCCTCGTCCAGTGCGGCGGGGCCGTCGACCTTGGTGATGCCGATGGAGGACCCCGCGCGGGCGGGCTTCACGAACAGCGGCCAGCCGTGTTCCGCGGCGAACTCCACGATCCGCGCGCGGACGGCGGACTCGTCACCGCGCCACTCCCGGGGGCGGATCACCAGATACGGGCCCACCGCGAGCCCGAAGGAGGTGAACACCCGCTTCATGTACTCCTTGTCCTGGCCGACGGCCGAGGCGAGCACCCCGGAGCCGACATAGGGAATCCCGGACAGCTCCAGCAGCCCCTGAAGGGTGCCGTCCTCGCCATAGGGGCCGTGCAGCACCGGGAAGACGACATCGACCTCGCCCAGCGCCTTGGGCACCGAGCCGGGTTCGCTGTAGACGACTTCACGGTTCGCGGGGTCCACGGGGAGCACCACGACCCCCTCGTCTGACTCGGCCAGGTCGTCCACGCTGGGCGTCCGACGCTCGGAGATCGCCATCCGCTCCGGGGCGTCGGCGGTGAGCGCCCAGCGGCCGTCCTGGGTGATGCCGATCGGCAGGACCTCGTACCTGGTCCGGTCGATGGCCCGCAGGACGGCACCGGCGGTGACCACGGAGATCCCGTGCTCGGAGCTGCGCCCACCGAACACGACGGCCACACGCGGCTTACGGAAGGTCTGTCCGGGACTCTGGGGGAGGTTCTCGCTGCTCATATCGCGTTGAGCGTACCCGCAGACCTGCCCGGCTCCTAGCGCCCCGGTCCGGGGCGTCGCACATATGTCCCGGCTCCGGGAGGCGGCACATACGCGGGGGCGGGCCGGACCGTATGTCCCTCGTCCGCCCCCTCACATGCACGGAACCCGCCCGACCGTACGGCCGCACGGAACCTGCCCGGCCCTATGGCCCTCTCCGACCCGACCCGGCCGCCGGACCCGCGTACCGGGTTCCTCGGAACTCCCCAGGAACAGCCCTGGAACTCGCCGGTTCCCCGCGCGTCATAGGCGCCGCGCCCGGTCACCGCTCCCGGCGACACACGGTCACCTGCCCCGGTCACCGTTCCGGGCGAAGCCCGGTCACCCGCCCGGTCTCCCGCTCAGCGGCGTTCCGGCTTGGCGCTGCGGGACATCAGTTCCTTGAGGGCGACCACAGGCGGTTTGCCCTCGTGGACGATCCCGACGACCGTCTCGGTGATGGGCATGTCGACACCGTGGCGACGGGCCAGATCGAGCACCGACTCGCAGGACTTGACGCCCTCGGCGGTCTGCTTGGTGACCGCGATCGTCTGCTCCAGGGTCATGCCCTTGCCGAGATTGGTGCCGAAGGTGTGGTTGCGGGACAGCGGCGAGGAGCAGGTGGCCACCAGGTCGCCGAGCCCGGCGAGGCCCGAGAAGGTCAGCGGATCGGCGCCCATGGCGAGCCCGAGCCGGGTGGTCTCGGCGAGCCCGCGGGTGATGAGCGAGCCCTTCGCGTTGTCCCCGAGACCCATGCCGTCCGCGATACCGACGGCCAGCCCGATGACGTTCTTCACCGCGCCGCCCAGCTCGCAGCCGACCACGTCGGTGTTGGTGTACGGGCGGAAGTACGGGGTGTGGCAGGCGGCCTGAAGACGCTGGGCGACCCCTTCGTCGGCGCTGGCCACGACGGCGGCGGCGGGCATCCGCGCGGCGATCTCCCGGGCGAGGTTGGGCCCGGTGACCACGGCGATGCGGTCGGGGTCGGACTTGGTGACGTCGGCGACGACCTCGGTCATCCGCATGGTGGTGCCCAGCTCGACCCCCTTCATCAGGGAGACCAGGACCGTGCCGGGGGCCAGCAGCGGGGTCCAGGCGGCGAGATTGGCGCGCAGGGTCTGCGAGGGGACGGACAGCACGGTGAAGTCGGCGTCCGCGGCGGCCTGGGCGGGGTCGGTGGTGGCCCGCAGATTGCGCGGCAGCTCGACACCCGGGAAGTAGTCGGGGTTGGTCCGGGTGGAGTTGATGGCGTCCGCGACCTCCGCGCGGCGCGCCCAGAGGGTGACCTCGCACCCCGCGTCGGCGAGCACGATGCCGAACGCCGTGCCCCACGAACCGGCGCTGAAGACCGCCGCCTTGACCGCCTTGCTCACTTGCTCCGCCCCTCCGCCTGCTTGCCCTGCGACTGCGACTGCTTGCCCTGCGCCTGCGCCCGCGCCTGCTTGCCCTGCGACTGCGATTCGGACTGCGCCCCGGACCGCGAACGCGACCGCGCCGAAGCCTCCACCTGCTCAGGCTCAGACTCAGGCTCCAGCTCCGACGCTGGCTCCTGCTCCTCGTGCCGCGCACCGGTCTGCTCGCGAGACTCGTCGTCCCGGGTCCGCTCACGGGACGGGTCCCGCGTCTGCTCCTGGGTGCGCCGACGCTGCTCGATACGCTCCCGGCGAGGATCGTAGGGCGTGGCGGGCGCCTGCTCGCCGCGGATCTCCTCAAGATGGCGGGTGATCGCGGCCATGATGACCTCGGTCGCCTCCTTGAGCACCTCCGCGGTCATCTCCCGGCCGTAGAAGCCGGAGAGGTCCACCGGCGGCCCGGCCAGCACATGGTGGGTCTTGCGCGGGAAGATCCGGAGCTTCTTGCTGTACGGCGGGAGCAGCTCGTTGGCGCCCCACTGGGCGACCGGCACGACCGGGCACTTGGTCTTCAGGGCGACCCGCGCGGCCCCGGTCTTGCCGGTCATGGGCCAGCCGTCCGGGTCCCGGGTGATGGTGCCCTCCGGGTAGAAGGCGACGCACTCACCGCGCTCCACGGCGCCGATGGCGGCCCGGAAGGCGCTGAGGGCGTCGGTGCTCTCCCGGTAGACGGGGATCTGCCCGGTGCCGCGCATGGCGGCGCCCACGAACCCCTTCTTGAAAAGACCGCTCTTCGCCAGGAATCGCGGAACGCGTCCGGTGTTGTACTGGAAGTGCGCGTACGCGAAGGGGTCGACGTGGGAATTGTGGTTCACCACCGTGATAAATCCGCCCTCGGCCGGAATGTGCTCCATTCCGCGCCAGTCCCGCTTCAGCAGAACCAGCAGGGGCGGTTTGCAGAGGACCGCGGCCAAGCGGTACCAGAAGCCCTTTCTGCGGCGGGGCACGCGAACACCTTCCTCTAGGGCCTGGGGGGCCGCACAAGTGTCGCCCCAGGCCGCCTGTCTGTCGAGAACACCGTACGCCCGCCGGTCACCGGCCACCGCTCCCCGCCGTGGCCCCGCACGCTCCGGCCGAGGAAACCGTGTGACGGTCCGGGTGACAATGGCCGCGACAAGAGAAGGACGGAAACGCTGGTGCAGTGGACCCTGGTGATACCCCTGAAGCCCTTGGCGCGGGCCAAGAGCAGGCTCGCGGACACCGCCTCCGACACACTGCGGCCGAGTCTGGCGCTGGCTTTCGCCCAGGACACCGTGGCGGCGGCCCTGGCCTGCCCGGCGGTGCGCGATGTGGCCGTCGTCACGGACGACGCCCTGGCCACCCGTGAGCTGTCCGCGCTGGGCGCGGGCGTCCTCCCCGACGAGCCGGGCCGCGGTCTGAACGCCGCGCTGGAGTTCGGCGCCGCAAAGGTACGGACCGCCCTCCCCAATACCCCGGTGGCTGCCCTCAACGCCGATCTCCCGGCACTGCGCCCCACGGAATTGGCCCGGGTACTGGACGCGGCGGCGCAATTCCCGCGCGCTTTCCTGCCGGATGCGGCCGGTGTCGGCACCACTCTCCTCGCCGCGGGCCCCGGCATGGAATTGCGTCCGGCATTCGGCACGGATTCCCGAGCCCGCCACCACGCCTCCGGCGCCCGGGAACTCGTCCTCGACACGGTGGATTCGGTACGACAGGACGTGGACACCGGCGCCGATCTGCGTGCGGCACTGGCCCTCGGCGTGGGTCCGTGGACGGCCGCGGCCGGGGCGCGGCTGCTGATCGCCGGGCAGTAGGCTGCGGTCATGCAGGCGACCGCATACACGTACGACGCCGACACCCGCAGCGGTCAGGTGCTGCTGGACGACGGCACCCCGGTGCCGTTCGACGCCGCCGCCTTCGACGCGGGCGGGCTGCGGCTGCTCCGTCCCGGCCAGCGGGTGCGCATCGAGACGGCGGGCGAGGGCGAGGCCCGCCGGATCACCCTGGTGACCCTCCAGACGCTGTAGCCCCTCCCGTCACCAGGGCCACAGCCCTGCCGCGAGGCCACACACCCGGACCGCGCCGGAACCAGCCGGGGCGCGGGCGAACCCCGCCGGTCGGCAGCGAAACCAGCCCGCCCACGGCAAAACCAGCCCGCCCAAGGTAAAACCGGCCCACCCACGGCGAACCCAGCCACACCGCAACGAACCCAGCCAGACCCCAGCAAAGCCCGCCAAACCACGGCGAACCCAGAAAACCACAGGTCAAACCCCCCACCCACCCCCCCGATCCCCCACACACCCACCCATTGACTCGTGACACGCCGCGGGCCGGGCTCCCTGGGGAGCCCGGCCCGGCGCGTGAGTGCCCTGCGGTCCGCCTACTTGCGGGCGGTGGCCTTCTTGGCGGTGGTCTTGCGGGCCGTCGACTTCTTGGCGGGGGCCTTCTTGGCCGTCGCCTTCTTCGCCGGGGCCTTCTTGGCCGTCGCCTTCTTGGCGGTGGTCTTCTTCGCCGCCGTCTTCTTGGCCGCCGCCGTGGTCTTCTTGGCGGTGGTCTTCTTGGCCACGGCCTTGGTGGCCACCTTCTTCGCGGTGGTCTTCTTCGCCGTGGTCTTCTTGGCCACGGCCTTGGTGGCCGCCTTCTTCGCGGTGGTCTTCTTGGCCGCGGCCTTCTTCACCGTGGCCGAGGCACCCCCGGTCAGGCTGCCCTTGGGGGCCTTCTTCACGGCAATGTCACCCTTCGGGAGCTTCTTCGAGCCGCTGACCAGGTCCTTGAAGCCCTGACCCGCGCGGAAGCGCGGCACAGAGGTCTTCTTGACCCGAACCCGCTCGCCCGTCTGAGGGTTGCGGGCGTAGCGAGCGGGACGCTCGACCTTCTCGAACGAGCCGAACCCGGTGACCGAGACCCGGTCGCCGGCGACGACCGCGCGGACGATGGCGTCCAGGACCGCGTCGACGGCATCGGCGGCCTGCTGACGGCCGCCCATCTTGTCGGCAATCGCTTCTACGAGCTGCGCCTTGTTCACGTCTTCCCCTTCGGAGACATTGCCGGAACGAAAGTGTTCAGGCTTTTTCGCACGTTAGGCAGATATATACCGCAAATCAAACACGAAACGGGCTTATCACCCTTGTGCCGCAACGGACTCGACTGCCCTGTCTCGTTCAGCCTTCCTCGTCGGGGAATCGACCCTCGTCGAGATCAGCGGTGAACGCCTCCAGACGCCTTGCCGCATCGGCGAGATCGTGCTTGGCCGCGGCCGTAATGACCAGCAGCTTCCGGGTCAGCGCCATCCGTACGCCCTCCGGGACTTGCAGTGCGCGCACTGCTGTGTGCGCTTCCTTGAGCTGGTCCGCGACCGCCGCATAGAGCTTGAGTTGGCCGTCGTGTCCCATGCACAGATTGTGCCATCTGGGGCGAGTTGTCGCCTGCTCGGGGGGCAACTGCCCCCTCTAACGGCCCTTTCGGGGCCCGCCCGGGGCTCCCCGGCCCACGCCCCGATTTCCGTCAACCACCCCTGTGACATGGGACGTTGTGGACCGCTCCGGCACGGCATGCCGCCGTACGGGTACAGAAACGCCCGTACCCCCGATCGGGCCGATCGGGGGTACGGGCAGGGTATGCGATGGCCGAATTTCGACCGTGAGACAAGGTCGGGCGGGGTCGGGCGGGTCGCGGGGACCCGCCCGGCTCACACGCTCAGGGTGCGCGGCTTGTAGGAGGGCCGTCCGGCCTCGTACGTGGCGATGTCGGCCTCGTTCTGGAGCGTGATGGAGATGTCGTCCAGCCCGTTCAGCAGCCGCCAGCGGGCGTTCTCGTCCAGTTCGAAGGCGGCGGTGATGCCCTCGGCCCGGACCTCACGGCTCTCCAGGTCGACGGTCACCTCGGCCTCGGGGTCGCGCTCGGTCAGCTCCCAGAGCGCGTCCACGATCTTCTGCTCCAGCACCACGGTGAGCAGGCCGTTCTTCAGCGAGTTGCCCCGGAAGATATCGGCGAACCGGGAGGAGATCACGGCCTTGAAGCCATAGTTCTGGAGCGCCCAGACGGCGTGCTCACGGGACGAGCCGGTACCGAAGTCGGGCCCGGCGACCAGCACGGTCGCCCCCTGCCGCTCCGGACGGTTGAGCACAAAGCTCTCGTCCTTGCGCCAGGCCTCGAACAGCCCGTCCTCGAACCCGTCCCGGGTGACCTTCTTGAGCCAGTGGGCGGGGATGATCTGGTCGGTGTCCACATTGCTGCGGCGCAGCGGGACGGCCCGGCCGGTGTGGGTGGTGAATGCTTCCATGGCGGTTCAGACTCCAGCGGGCGTGCGGTCGTCGGTCAGGTCGGCCGGGGAGGCGAGGTGCCCGAGCACCGCGGTGGCAGCCGCGACCTGCGGAGACACCAGATGCGTACGGCCGCCCTTGCCCTGCCGTCCCTCGAAGTTGCGGTTGGAGGTGGACGCCGAGCGCTCCCCCGGGGCCAGCTGGTCCGGGTTCATGCCCAGACACATCGAGCAGCCCGCGTGCCGCCATTCGGCGCCGGCGTCCTTGAAGACCGCGTCCAGACCCTCGGAGACGGCCTGGAGCCCGACCCGCGCGGAGCCCGGCACGACCAGCATCCGTACCCCGTCGGCGACTTTGCGGTCCTTGAGGATGGCCGCCGCGGCCCGCAGGTCCTCGATCCGCCCATTGGTGCAGGAACCTACGAAGACGGTGTCCACGTTGATGGAGCGCAGCGGCTGCCCGGCCGCCAACCCCATGTACTCCAGGGCCTTTTCGGCGGCGAACCGCTCCGAGGCGTCTTCGTACGAAGCCGGGTCGGGGACGTCCGCCGAAAGGGGCGCACCCTGGCCCGGGTTGGTGCCCCAGGTGACGAACGGCGACAGCGCGGCGGCGTCGATGACGACCTCGGCGTCGAACTCGGCGTCGGCGTCCGTGCGCAGCGTGCGCCAGTAGGCGACGGCGGCGTCCCAGTCCTCGCCCTCGGGGGCGTGGGCGCGTCCCTTGAGGTAGGCGAAGGTGGTCTCGTCGGGGGCGATCATGCCCGCGCGGGCACCGGCCTCGATGGACATGTTGCAGATGGTCATCCGGGCTTCCATCGAGAGCTGCTCGATGGCCTCGCCGCGATACTCCAGGACATAGCCCTGGCCGCCGCCGGTGCCGATCTTCGCGATGATCGCCAGGATCAGGTCCTTGGCGGTGACCCCGTCGGGCAGCGCGCCGTCGACCGTGATCGCCATGGTCTTCGGGCGGGCCATCGGCAGCGTCTGGGTGGCGAGCACATGCTCGACCTGCGAGGTGCCGATACCGAACGCCAGCGCACCGAAGGCGCCGTGCGTGGAGGTGTGCGAGTCGCCGCAGACCACGGTCGTGCCGGGCTGGGTCAGGCCCAGCTGCGGGCCGACGACATGGACGACGCCCTGCTCGACGTCCCCGAGCGGGTGCAGTCGGACCCCGAAGTCGGCGCAGTTCTTGCGCAGCGTCTCCAGCTGGGCGCGGGAGACCGGGTCCGCGATGGGCTTGTCGATGTCGAGGGTCGGGGTGTTGTGGTCCTCGGTGGCGATGGTGAGGTCCAGGCGGCGCACGGTACGCCCGGTCTTGCGCAGTCCGTCGAACGCCTGCGGGCTGGTCACCTCGTGCAGCAGGTGCAGATCGATGTAGAGAAGGTCGGGCTCGCCCTCCGCGCGCCGGACGACATGGTCGTCCCAGACCTTCTCCGCGAGTGTCCTACCCATCGCTTTCCCTCCGGCCGGCGCACTGCGCTCCGGCCCAACTAGAGATCGAGAGGCGGCGGCGCCCTCCCCCTCGGTTCCGGGCGCGGACCGCCAGGCCCCTGCGAAACCGCGGGCCCCTGTGCCTTCGTGTATGTCCAGAGTGGCGCGTTCCACGAAAAATTGAACTTGCGTTTCACAGAGTGAGACGCGAATATCGTTGCATGGACAACAGTAGCGGCGTCGGCGTTCTGGACAAGGCGGCCCTCGTCCTGAGCGCTCTGGAGTCCGGCCCGGCCACCCTCGCGGGTCTGGTCACGGCCACCGGACTGGCACGACCCACGGCTCACCGCCTGGCCGTGGCCCTGGAACACCACCGCATGGTGGCACGCGACATGCAGGGCCGTTTCATTCTCGGTCCGCGTCTCGCCGAGCTGGCGGCGGCGGCCGGCGAGGACCGTCTGCTGGCCACGGCCGGCCCGGTCCTCACGCATCTGCGGGACGTCACGGGCGAGAGCGCCCAGCTCTACCGCCGCCAGGGCGACATGCGGATCTGTGTGGCGGCGGCGGAACGCCTGTCCGGCCTGCGGGACACGGTCCCGGTCGGCTCGACGCTCACCATGAAGGCGGGCTCCTCCGCCCAGATCCTGATGGCCTGGGAGGAGCCGGAGCGGTTGCACCGCGGCCTCCAGGGCGCCCGCTTCACGGCCACGGCCCTGTCGGGCGTACGCCGCCGGGGCTGGGCCCAGTCGATCGGCGAGCGTGAGCCCGGTGTCGCCTCGGTCTCGGCGCCGGTACGCGGCCCGTCCAACCGCGTGGTGGCCGCCGTCTCGGTCTCCGGCCCCATCGAACGCCTCACCCGCCACCCCGGCCGTATGCACGCCCAGGCCGTCATCGACGCGGCAGGCCGCCTCTCAGAGGCCCTCCGCCGCACCGGCTGACCAGCGGAGAGGGCGGAAGGGGGCCCCAACGCCGCGACCCCCGCACCGCCCACCTGCTCGCCAAACCCAAGGGAACCCGCACCCCCAGCGACCCTCTTCGTGATCACCGGGAACGCAGGGACCTGCGCACCTTCGAGGAACAAGGGGACCTGCGCATTGTGCGGGGGCACGGGAAACTCCGCGCCTTTCGGGAACGCGGGCACCCGCACGTCTTTTGAAGCGGAACAGGGGGCCCGCACGTCTTTTGATCGGGAACAGGGGCGGACGTCTTTTGATCGGGGGCGCGGGGAACTGTGCATCTCTTAGGGGCGCGGGGAACTGCGCAAAACCCCCCACAACCCGCACCCGCCCCCCAACCCCAGCGACCCCACCCCCGTAGGCACAACGCCCACCAAAGTCACCCGGCACACGAAAAATGGCCCCCCACCCAACCTCCCGGTCAGGCGAAGAGCCATCGTTCCCGTACCCCCGACCGGATTCGAACCGGCGCTACCGCCTTGAGAGGGCGGCGTGCTAGGCCGCTACACAACGGGGGCGAGGATCATACGTTTCCGCAGATCCGAGCTGGTCTACCTGGACTCGAACCAAGACTAACTGAACCAGAATCAGTCGTGCTGCCAATTACACCATAGACCAATGTGGTTTAGACCAGTTTGTACCCCCGACCGGATTCGAACCGGCGCTACCGCCTTGAGAGGGCGGCGTGCTAGGCCGCTACACAACGGGGGCCCTAGCGATCCTGCATCGACGTCAGCGGGAGCGACCCTGCTGTCATCGCGGGAAGGATCTGTACCCCCGACCGGATTCGAACCGGCGCTACTGCCTTGAGAGGGCAGCGTGCTAGGCCGCTACACAACGGGGGCTTTGCGGATGAGATCCGCGGTGCAGATGAAGCTCTGCGAGCTGGCCTACCTGGACTCGAACCAAGACTAACTGAACCAGAATCAGTCGTGCTGCCAATTACACCATAGGCCACTGGAACGCAAGCCCCTGCGGGGATCTTGTTCTAGTCTGCGACGCTGGGTCTGGCCTCTCGGCCCGCTCTCCGGCGGCGCAGGAAGAACATTACCCGAAGGTGGACGGGGCTCCAAAACGGGTATCCGCGCCGAGCAGCGCGGGGAGTTCGGCGAGCGAGACGATCCGGTGGCCGCCCTCGGGGACGGCGGCGGTGTCCGTGCCGGTCCGGTCGATCCACACCGACAGCAGCCCGGCGCTCGCCGCCCCGCGGCCGTCGATCTCCGGGTGGTCGCCGACGTAGGCGATCTCGTGGGCGGGCAGGGCGAGGGCCTCGCAGGCGGCGTGGAAGGCGGCGGGCTCGGGTTTGCTCACGCCGAGATCGGCGGCGCAGAGCACGGCCTCGAAGCGGTCGCGGACCCCGAGCAGGCGCAGCTTGCGGTCCTGGACGTGGAGGCTGGAGTTGGAGAGGACGGCGTGCCGGTGGCTGGCGGCGAGGGCGTCGAGGACCGGCAGGACGTCCGGGAAGAGCGACCAGGCGGCCTCGTAGTGGGTGACGTACCGCGCGTACCAGTGCTCGGCCTCGGTGTCGGTGAGGTTCTGGTCGAGGAAGACGCGGACCCGGTCGCGGCGCTGTTCCTCGAAGGTGACCTCGCCGGCGGCGAAGCGGGCCCACTGGCGGTCGGTGATCGTCCGCCAGCGGGTGAGGGCGGCCTCGGCGCCGCCGTGCGCGTCGAGCAGGCCCTCGGCGGCGAGATGGCTGCCCATGCCGGACCGGTCGGCGGTGGTGTAGTCGAACAGGGTGTCGTCGACGTCCCAGACCACGGCTCGGATGCTCATGATCCGACGGTAACCCGCGCGGCGCGAACGGGGCAGGGGGCGGCGCCCGGTGGAAGGGCGCCGCCCCCTGGCGGACGTACGGGCCGGTGGTCAGGCGGTGAGCCGGGCCAGGGCGCTGTCGATACGGGCGAGAGTGGTGTCCTCGCCCAGCACCTGGAGGGACTCGAAGAGCGGGAGGCCGACCGTGCGGCCGGTGACGGCGACGCGGACCGGGGCCTGCGCCTTGCCGAGCTTGAGGCCATGGGCCTCACCGGCGGCCAGGACGGCGTCCTTGAGGGAGTCCGGGGAGGTCCAGTCGGCCGCCGCCAGCTTCTCGCGGGCGGTGCGCAGCAACGCGTCCGAGCCCTCCTTCATCGCCTTGGTCCAGCTGGCCTCGTCGTGGACCGGCTCGGCGAGGAAGAGGAAGTCGACGTTGTCGGTGATCTCGGAGAGGACCTTGAGGCGGGTCTGCGCGTGCGGGGCGATCGCCTGCCACTTGGTCTCGTCGAAGTCCTCCGGGGCCCAGGGGGCGAAGGGGGCGCGCAGCCAGGGGGCGCAGCGCTCGGTGAAGTCCTTCACGTCCAGCAGCCGGATGTGGTCGGCGTTGATCGCCTCGCACTTCTTGAGGTCGAAGCGGGCCGGGTTGGGGTTCACGTCCTTGATGTCGAAGGCCGCGACCATCTCGTCGAGGGAGAAGATGTCCTGGTCGGCGGAGAGCGACCAGCCCAGCAGGGAGAGGTAGTTGAGCAGTCCCTCGGGCAGGAAGCCGCGCTCGCGGTAGAGGTTGAGGGAGGACTGCGGGTCGCGCTTGGAGAGCTTCTTGTTGCCCTCGCCCATGACGTAGGGGAGATGGCCGAAGGCGGGGACGTCCTTGGCGATGCCCAGTTCGATCAGCGCCTTGTAGAGGGCGATCTGGCGGGGGGTGGAGGAGAGCAGGTCCTCGCCGCGCAGGACGTGGGTGATCTCCATCAGGGCGTCGTCGACCGGGTTGACCAGGGTGTAGAGCGGGGCCCCGTTGGCGCGGACGATGCCGTAGTCCGGGACGTTCTCCGGGGTGAAGGTGAGGTCGCCGCGGACCAGGTCGGTGAAGGTGATCGTCTCGTCGGGCATCCGGAAGCGGACGATCGGGGCGCGGCCCTGGGCGCGGTACTCCTCGACCTGGGCGGGGGTGAGGTCGCGGCAGTGGCCGTCGTAGCCGGAGGGCCTGCCCGCGGCGCGGGCGGCGTCGCGGCGGGCGTCCAGCTCCTCCTGGGAGCAGTAGCAGTGGTAGGCGTGCCCGGCGTCCAGGAGCTTCGCGGCCACGTCGGCGTAGATGTCCATGCGCTGCGACTGGCGGTAGGGGGCGTGCGGGCCGCCGACCTCGGGGCCCTCGTCCCAGTCGAAGCCGAGCCAGCGCAACGCGTCGAGCAGCTGCTCGTAGGACTCCTCGGAGTCGCGGGCCGCGTCGGTGTCCTCGATGCGGAAGACCAGGGTGCCCTGGTGGTGCCGGGCGAACGCCCAGTTGAACAGGGCGGTGCGAACCAGGCCCACATGGGGGTTACCGGTGGGCGAGGGGCAGAAACGGACGCGTACGGGGGCGGGTGCGCTAGCCACGCTTGACAACCTTGTTGGTGAGAGTGCCGATGCCTTCGATGCTGACGGCGACCTCGTCGCCGACGTTGAGGGGGCCGACCCCGGCGGGGGTGCCGGTGAGGATGACGTCTCCGGGGAGCAGGGTCATGGCCTCGGTGATGTGGACGATCAGATCCGCGATGGAGTGGATCATCTCGCTGGTGCGGCCGAGCTGGCGCTGGGCGCCGTCGACCGTGAGCTGGACGGTGAGGTCGGACGCGGTGGCGAGGTCCATGCCGGTCTCGACCCAGGGGCCGAGCGGACAGGCGGTGTCGAAGCCCTTGGCCCGCGCCCACTGCTTCTCGCTGCGCTGGACGTCCCGCGCGGTGATGTCGTTGGCGCAGGTGTAGCCGAAGATCACTTCCTCGGCGCGCTCCCGGGGCACCTCGCGGCAGAGCCGCCCGATGACGACGGCCAGCTCCGCCTCGTGGTGGACCTCCTGGGAGAAGGAGGGGTACTGGATGTCGTCGCCGGAGCCGATCACCGAGGTGGACGGCTTGAGGAAGGCGAAGGGGGCGTCGGGGACCTCGTTGCCGAGTTCGCGGGCGTGCTCGGCGTAGTTGCGGCCGTAGGCGACGATCTTGCTGGGGAGCACCGGGGGCAGCAGCCGTACCTTGCTCAGCGGGACCTTGGTGCCGGACAGCTCGAAGTCCGTGAAGGGGATGCCCTTGATGATGTCCAGGACGAGCTGGTCGGGCTGGTCGCCCTCGACCGCGCCGAAGGCGACGTTCCCGTCGATGGAGAACCTGGCGATACGCACGGGATGCTCGCGCCCCTCACTTCACTGGACCGGACCGCGCGGGACCGGCGGGAGTCTGACGCTCCAGGCTATCCCGGCGGCGGGGGCCGGACAGGACTGGAGGGCCGCTCCGCGGGGTGCGGGGCGGCCCTCCTGTCCGGTCCTGGTCCGGGTCCGGGTCCGGGTCCGGTCAGGGTCACTCGGGGAGCGCGGCCATGGTGGCCGGGATCTCCATGAGCGTGGTGCGCCGCGGGTTGGCGGTGGTGGCGGGGAGGTCGACGGAGTGCTCCAGCTCCGGGGTGTGCAGCTCGTCGGCGTCCGCCAGGTGTGCCAGGGTGGTGCGCCGCGGGTTGGCTGTCGTACGGAACATCATGGTCTTCACTGGGGTCCGGGACCTTGTCGTCTACGGGCGCTCCGGGCCGCCGGGGCGGTGTCGGGTACGCCGGGTTGTCAGAGTGTCACCTCGTGTAAACCGTCAGGCTAAACATCCGATTCCCCTGCCACCGGGCGGGGACCCCATGATCGGCGTGTGAGTTTGCTCACGACGTCAACCCCAAAACCCCCCATTCCCACCGCGTATCACCCTTCGATGAATCGGACATTGGTTCATCGAAGCGAGCATTCCGCTCCTGATCATGGCGACTGGGACACCGGGATCGGCTCGTTGACTCGCTCCGGTATGCCCGATATATGGGATACGTTGGCCCACGCCCGGTGATACGGCCCTCACAAGCAGTCACAGATGTCACAGCCTGACCAACTGGCCTTGTTGGAGATGCGGCACTGTGCTGGAATTCCAGCGACCGCCGCAGGATCGAGCCGGCGCGCAGGGGGCGCCAAGACGCGCGCCGAGTGGCGGCGAGACTAAGGGGGAGCCAGCGCCGGTCACTCACGACCACTCGGGGACGTATTCAGGGCGTTCCCGACCACGCCGACACCGTCCGTCCGGTCACCCGGAAGGGCGCCTGGTCCAGAGGTTGCGACGCTAGTGCAGGGACGTTTCAAGAGGGATGGCAGCGCTTCGGCGGAGCCGGAGCCGCACGGCGGGACTGGCCCCATGGCCGGCAGCTCCGCGCCCCAGCACGCCCAGAACCCAGGCCAGCAGGCAGCCGCGGCGGACGGCGGTGAGCGGTCCGGACGCGCTTCGGCGACCCCGCCCGCGGCCGTGTCCACCCCGGCGGTCAAGCCGCCCCAGGGGGCGACCGGGCCCGGTCCGCGAATAGCGCTGCGCAACTGGCGCATCTCCACCCGTCTGGTGGCCCTGCTGACCCTCCCCGTGGTCGCCGCCACCACCCTGGGCGCGCTCCGGATCGACCAGTCCATGGACGACATACAGCAGCTCGACAACATGAAGCTGCTGACGGACATGACCAAGCAGGCCACCGAACTGGCCACCGCGCTCCAGGAGGAGCGGGACAAGTCGGCCGGTCCGCTGGCCAACGGGTCGACCTCCAGCGCCATCACGGTCAAGGGCCTCCAGGACAAGACCGACCGGGCCGTCGAGAACTTCGTCAACGCCTCCGAGGAGATCGACGCCTCCGCGCGCGACGGCAACCTCCAGGGCGTCCGCGACACCCTGGTCGGCCTGGTCGGCGAACTCGGCACGCTGGCCCGTATCCGCAACACCGCGTACGAGGCCGACGACAACGCGACCCAGACGGTGGACGCCTACCACCGGGTGATCAGCCATCTGCTGGACCTCTCCCAGGACATGGCGGAGGCCACCAGCAACCCCGAGATGATCGCGCGCACCCGTACCCTGGCCGCCTTCTCCTCGGCCAAGGAGTACGCCTCCATCCAGCGCGCGGTGATCGCCGCGGCGCTGCCCGCGAACAAGACCACCGCCGGGAAGCTCTCCGAGAACGACCGCCTCTACGCCGAGTCGGCGCTGGAGAGCGAGTCCTCGGAACTGAGCAGCTTCCGCTCCATCTACGGCGACGAGTCCGCCGCCGAACTGCTCCAGCCCATCGAAGAGGGCAACGCGATCATCGAGGCGACCGACACCTACGCCTCCCGCGCGCTGAGCAGCAAGGACGGTCTGGCCGACCGGCCCAAGCGGTCGTACCAGGACTGGGTGGACGACAGTTCCACCAAGATCCAGCAGATGCGCAACATCGAGCGGCGGCTGCTGGAGGACCTGGAGCAGACCGCCCGTACGCTGCGCAGCGACTCCGAGCGCGAGGCGTACATCTCCGGTGCGCTGATCCTGCTGGTCCTCGGTGTCTCGCTGGTCGGCGCGTTCGTCGTCGCCCGGTCCATGATCCGCTCGCTGCGCCGGCTCCAGGAGACCGCCACCAAGGTCGCCCAGGACCGGCTGCCCGAGCTGGTCAAGCAGCTCTCCGAGTCCGACCCGCAGGACGTGGACACCTCCGTGGAGTCGGTCGGTGTGCACTCCCGGGACGAGATCGGCCAGGTCGCCGCGGCCTTCGACGACGTCCACCGCGAGGCGGTCCGGCTGGCCGCCGAGCAGGCGCTGCTGCGGGGCAACGTCAACGCGATGTTCACCAACCTCTCGCGCCGCTCGCAGGGCCTCATCCAGCGCCAGCTGTCGCTGATCTCCGAACTGGAGTCCCGCGAGGCCGACCCGGACCAGCTGGCCTCGCTGTTCAAGCTGGACCACCTCGCCACCCGTATGCGCCGCAACGGCGAGAACCTGCTCGTCCTCGCCGGTGAGGAGCCGGGGCGGCGCTGGACGCGTCCGGTGCCGCTGGTCGACGTGCTGCGCGCCGCCGCGTCCGAGGTGGAGCAGTACGAGCGGATCGAACTGGCGTCGGTGCCCACCACCGAGGTGGCCGGGCGGGTCGTCAACGACCTCGTGCACCTGCTCGCCGAGCTGCTGGAGAACGCCACCTCGTTCTCCTCCCCGCAGACCAAGGTCAAGGTCACCGGTCACGCGCTGCCCGACGGGCGGGTGCTGATCGAGATCCACGACACCGGTATCGGCCTCTCCCCCGAGGACCTCGCCGCGATCAACGAGCGGCTCGCCTCGCCGCCCACCGTGGATGTCTCCGTCTCCCGCCGCATGGGTCTGTTCGTGGTCGGCCGGCTGTCCCAGCGGCACGGCATCCGCATCCAGCTGCGGCCGTCCGACTCCGGTGGTACGACCGCGCTGGTCATGCTGCCCGTCGATGTCGCCCAGGGCGGCAAGAAGCCGCAGCCCAAGCCGGGTCAGCCCGGTCAGCCGGGGATGCCCGCGGGCGGTCCGGCCGCCGCGCAGGCCGCCGCCGGTGTGGCCGCGGCCCGCCGTCAGGGCGGTGGCGCGGTCGGCGCCGGCGCGGGTGCGCCCGGTGGGCGGCTCGGCACCGGTCAGGGACCGCGGGCCGCGCTGCCCGGTGACCCGGGCGGACGTCCCGGCGGACCGGGTGTGCCCGGTGTGCCCGGTGTGCCCGGACAGGCTGCGCCTGGTGCGCCCGGTGCGCCGCGTGGTCCGCAGCAGGGTCGGCCGCAGCCGGCCGGTGCGGGGGCCGGGTTCGGCGGTCAGGCGCCGGGTGCGCCGCAGGGTCTCCAGGCGGCCGGGGCGGGTGCGGGCCAGGACATGTTCGGCGGCGCCCGGGGTCCCGTACCGCCGCAGCGCGGTGGTGGGGACGGTCAGCAGCCGCGCGGGCGTCAGCCGCAGTTGCCGCCGCGGGGCGGACCGCGGGCCGAGCTGCCCGGCGGCGCCGGACCGCAGCAGCGGCCCAGCTGGAGCGACGAGAACGCGCAGCCGCCGCTCTCCCCGGCCTCGCTGGACGCCCCGCGCGGCCATGACGAGCCGGACAGCGGGCGCACCGCGCGGATGCCCCGGGTGGACGACCGCCAGGGTCCGGGTGCGACCACCGAGATCCCCCAGGTCGACGCGGGCGCCCCGGCGCCGACCGGCCAGTATCCGCAGGCCACCGGTCCGTTCGCGGCTCCGGGCGGCAATGGACCGCAGGACACCGGGCAGTTCCCGCAGTTCGGTGCGGACGCCCCGCGGGAGAGCGACCCGTTCGCCGCCCCGCCGGGACTGGGCGGCGGCCGTCAGGGCGGTGGCCCGTTCGTCCGCTCCGATGTCTTCGGGACGCCCGCGCCCGGACAGCCGCCGGTCCCACAGGGCTACGACAGCGGCTCCACGGGTCAGACTCCGGTCCCGCAGGGCTACGACAACGGCTCCACCGGGCAGTTCCCCCCGGTCCCGCAGGGCTACGACAGCGGCTCCACGGGTCAGTTCCCGGTGCCGAACCCCGTGGACCCGGGCCGGGGCATGTCGCCGGGGCCGCGCAACGGGCAGCAGACCGGCCAGCAGACCGGCCAGTTCGAGCGACCGCAGGTCCCGCAGCGGCCGGTGCGTGAGCCGGAGGCGCTGCCCCCGGCCGCCGGTCCCGGCGACGGCCGGACTCCGCTGTACGACACGCTGGAGACCGACTGGTTCCGCGGCCAGCAGGAGCAGCGCACGGCCGGGCACGCCACGGGCGCCCCGGACATGGCGCCCGCTCCGCAGCAGCAGCCGTCGGCTGCTCCCCCCCAGCGTCCCGCCGCCGGTCCTGGCGGACCCGGCGGTTCGTGGCGCAGCTCGCCCAACGACGAGCTGGTCCGCCGGGCCGAGCGGGTGCGCCAGCCCGCCGCCGGTGGAGTGACGACGTCCGGCCTTCCGCGCCGGGTGCCCCGGGCCAACCTGGTCCCGGGCACGGCTCAGCAGCAGCCGCAGCAGAGCGGTCCGCAGGTCTCGCGCGCCCCTCAGGACGTGCGCGGCCGGCTGACCAACCTCCGTCGGGGCATCGCGCAGGGCCGTCAGGCCGGTGGCACCGGTCAGACGGACAGCTTCACGAGCCCCACTCACCAGCAGGAGCGTTAGTTGAGCCCGATGAGCCAGGCGGCACAGAACCTGAACTGGTTGATCACCAACTTCGTGGACAACACCCCCGGGGTGTCCCACACCGTCGTCGTGTCCGCCGACGGTCTCCTCCTGGCGATGTCGGAGGGCTTTCCGAGGGACCGGGCCGACCAACTGGCGGCGGTCGCGTCCGGACTCACCTCGCTGACGGCCGGCGCGTCCCGGATCTTCGAGGGCGGCAATGTGGCGCAGACCGTCGTGGAGATGGAGCGGGGCTTTCTCTTCCTGATGTCCATCTCGGACGGCTCGTCCCTCGCCGTGCTCGCGCACCCCGAGTGCGACATCGGTCTGGTCGGCTACGAGATGACGCTCCTGGTCGACCGGGCGGGGGCCGTCCTGACCCCCGACCTCCGTGCCGAGCTACAAGGAAGTCTGCTTCACTGACCGGCTCCACAGCCACCCGTCTCACCACATCGACATCCGGCCGTCACACTCCCCCCACCGGCCACGTCAGATAGCACGACTGACCCACATGCTGTCCCGCCCGGAGGATTCATGACCCCGCCCACCGCTCCTCACGATCCGTACACAGAGGCGTACGGGGACGAGGGCGACGAGCCGCTGGTACGTCCGTACGCCATGACCGGTGGCCGGACCCGGCCGCGCTACCAGCTCGCCATAGAGGCGCTGATCAGCACCACGGCCGACCCGGCGGCGCTCATGGGGCTCCTTCCGGAGCACCAGCGCATCTGCCATCTGTGCCGTGAGGTGAAGTCGGTGGCCGAGGTGTCGGCGCTGCTCACCATGCCGCTGGGCGTCGCCCGGATCCTCGTCGCCGACCTGGCCGAGGCCGGTCTGGTCGCCATCCACCAGCCGGGCGGCGACGAGACCACCGGTGCGCCCGATGTGACGCTGCTCGAAAGGGTGCTCAGTGGACTTCGCAAGCTCTAGCGCCGGGCAGACGGCACCGGGCCGCTCCACCACATCGGCGAAGATCGTGGTGGCGGGTGGCTTCGGCGTGGGCAAGACCACGTTCGTCGGCGCCGTCTCGGAGATCAACCCGCTGCGCACCGAGGCCGTCATGACGTCCGCGAGCGCCGGTATCGACGACCTCACGCACACCGGGGACAAGACGACCACCACGGTCGCCATGGACTTCGGCCGGATCACCCTCGACCAGGATCTAATCCTGTACCTGTTCGGTACGCCCGGTCAGGACCGGTTCTGGTTCATGTGGGACGACCTGGTGCGGGGTGCGATCGGCGCCGTCGTGCTGGTCGACACGCGTCGGCTCGCGGACTGCTTCCCGGCCGTCGACTACTTCGAGAACAGCGGACTGCCGTTCGTCGTGGCGCTCAACGGGTTCGACGGGCAGCAGCCCTACTCCCCCGACGAGGTGCGGGAGGCGCTCCAGATCGGGCCGGACACCCCGATCATCACCACCGACGCCCGGCACCGCGCCGATGCCAAGTCCGCGCTGATCACGCTGGTCGAGCATGCCTTGATGGCGCGGCTGAGGTAGGGCCCAAGTCCGGAAGCGCGTACGGAAGTTGTCGTAGACACTTCGGAGCCGGCTGTGGCTTTTGACACGGTCGGCTCCGCTGTTCATAACGTTTCGGCAGTGGAATCGGGTGGTACCGCAACGCGTCGCGGTCATATGGTCTCGCTGTGCGCACGACAGCCCCGTCTTTTGACGGGGCTCGCTCTTTATGACCGTTTTATCTAGTACTTACTTCACCTGGAATCTGGGGTTCCCCATGTTTGGAGGAGTCCTGGATGACGTGCTGGAATGCCTGAACTGCCCATGGGTCAATGACGTACTCCCCATCGATGCCGTTCGATGGCGTCGACGGCAACGGGCTCTGAGACACTGCGGCACGACGAAGGTGCCGACCGCCGAGAGGTTGTTGGTCGAGTGAGGCGAAGCAACAAAGGTCCCGAGCCGCCCGCCCGGGGCAACTTCACCCCGCCGGCGCGCGGAGCGGCCCCCGTCCCTGTGCCCGGCCCGGACAGGACGGCACCGCCCGCCCCGAGCGGCGGTCGGCTCTCCCCGCGCAACTGGCGGGTGCCCACCCGGCTGAACGCGATCCTGCTCATACCCGTGCTGGTCGGGCTGGTCATGGGCGGTTTCCAGGTCAAGAGCTCCACCGACACCTGGCAGGAGGCCGAGGACGCCCACAAGGTGGCGCTCCTGGTCCGCGCCGCCGGCGACTACGGCACCGCCCTGCTCAACGAGCGCGACCTGTCCGCCGCCGACCTGCTGACCGGCAAGGGCGAGACCGACGCCGTCAAGAAGTTGCGCGCCGACACCGACGCCGCCAAGCAGCGGTTCGACGAGGCCGCCCTGGACCTGCCGAGCACCGCCCGCCTCGACCGCCGTATGGAGCTGTTCCGCTCCAACGAGACCAAGCTCGGCGCGCTGCGGGAGCGGGCCTTCACCCCCGCCATGGACCCGGTCGCCACCGAAGAGGGCTATGTCGCGGTCCAGCACTCGCTGACCGAGTTCGCCAACGAGCTGGGCCTCGGCACCGGCAACGTCACCAGCTACGGCCGTACCGTCTACGCCATCTCGCTCGCGAAGGCCTCCGCCTCGCTGGAGCGGGCGATCGGTGTGCATCTGCTGCTGCGCCCCGCCGACCAGGCGAACGTGGCCGCCCAGCAGCGGGTCTCGCTGGTCTCGTACCGCTATCTCGAAGGCATCGCCGTCAACGAGTTCGTCTCCGGTGCCGAGGTGGCCGACGTCGAGCGGCTGAACGCGGTGATGGCGGAGAAGCGCGCCGATGTCGGTGACAAGGGCGAGGCCGTCGACGCCGGGTCCTCCACCCAGGGCGGGGCCTACACCGCCATGCCGCTCGCGGACACCATGGTGCAGGGCATCGCGGGCGGTCTGGACGCCGACGCGCTGGAGCAGCGCGGGGTGACCCCCACCACCTGGATGGGGGTGGCCACCGCCAAGTTCGAGGGCTACGACGAGGTCGAGAAGGAACTCGTCGACAAGGCCGTGAACGAGGCCGCCTCGCTGGCCGACGGCGCCCGGCAGGACGCCATCGTCACCGGGGCCATCGTTGTCGTGGCGCTGCTCGCCGCGTTCATCCTGGCCGGCATGGTGGCCCGCCAGATGAGCCGCTCGATGCGCCAGCTGCGCAACGCCGCCTTCAGCATCGCCGAGCAGCGGCTGCCGATGCTGGTCGACCAGCTCTCGCGCACCGACCCCGGCCGGGTCGACACCCGGGTCGCGCCGATCCCGATCACCTCGACCGACGAGATCGGCGAGGTCGCCCGCGCGTTCGACCAGGTGCACCGCGAGGCGGTGCGGCTCGCCGCCGAGCAGGCGCTGCTGCGGGGCAACATCAACGCGATCTTCACCAACCTCTCGCGCCGCAACCAGTCGCTGATCGAGGGCCAGCTGACCCTGATCACCGACCTGGAGAACAACGAGGCCGACCCGGACCAGCTGGAGAACCTCTTCAAGCTGGACCACCTCGCCACCCGTATGCGCCGCAACGGCGAGAACCTGCTGGTCCTCGCGGGCGAGGAGCCCGGCCGCCGCTGGGACCAGCCGGTCCCGCTGGTGGATGTGCTGCGCGCCGCCTCCTCCGAGGTGGAGCAGTACGAGCGCATCGAACTCCAGGGCGTGCCGGAGGCCGAGATCCACGGCCGGGCCGTCACCGACCTGGTCCATCTGCTGGCCGAGCTGCTGGAGAACGCCACCACGTTCTCCTCCCCGCAGACCAAGGTGCGGGTCACCGCGACCCGGCTGCCGGACGGCCGGGTGATGATCGAGATCCATGACAAGGGCATCGGCCTGACCGCCGAGGACTTCGCGGACATCAACCACAAGCTGGCCAACCCGCCGACCGTGGACGCCGCGATCTCGCAGCGCATGGGCCTGTTCGTGGTCGGCCGGCTGTCCGACCGGCACGGCATCCGGGTCCAGCTGCGCCCCTCCGGCGAGCAGGCCGGGACCACCTCGCTCATCATGCTCCCGGACGCCATCACCCACGGTGGTGGCGGCGAGGGCCCGCTGGAGCGCGAGGAGTTCACCGTCTCCCAGATCATCCCGGAGCAGAACTTCAGCGGTGGCGAGAGCTTCGGCCTCCCGGCCCAGCAGCCGCCGCAGCCGCTCACCGCGGCCGACCTGGGCTTCGACGACAGCCGCTACAACACCGAGGTCCCCGACGACCTGCGCGATCTGGACCCGGTGGGCCGCTCCCTGATGCGCGAGGAGCGCCGCGCGGCCCTGGAGGCGCAGACCCACCAGGCACCCGGCACGGACACCCCGAACGCCCCCGCCTACGACGGGTTCACCGCCCCCCGCCCACAGCAGCCGCCGTACGACCCCGGCACCGCCGGATACGACACGGCGGCCCCCGGGTACGACACCGCGGCCACCGGCTACACCACCGGCCAGGCGCAGCCCGGCTACGCCGAACCGGACACCTACGGCCAGCAGCAGCCGTCGTACGACGAGCAGCCCGCCTACGACGGGCAGCCGCAGCAGCCCGCGTACGGCGAGCCGTACTTCGCGCCCACCGGCGACCTGCCGCAGCACGAGGGCTACCCGGCCCAGGGCGGCTACCCGCAGACCCCGTATGCGGAGCCGCCACAGAGTGAGCGGACGGCCACCGGGCAGAACGGCTATCCGACCCGGGAAGAGCCGTCCTACCAGGAAGACTGGCAGCAGCCGAACGGCTATCGGAACGGCTACCCGGACCAGTACGCTCCGGAAGCGGAATCTCCGGGGGCCGCTGACGCGGGCGAGCGGGAACGCGTAGGCTTCGACCGTCCGGGACCGACCCCTTCGGCCGGCCACGCGCTGACCGACGCCGGGCTTCCGCGGCGCGGCTCCCAGGCGGGCGGCGCAGCGGCGGGCGCGGGTCAGCCCGTGAACCGGGAAGCGGCGGCGGCTCCCGTGGCGAACGGCACGGCCCAGGACGACTGGCGCTCGGCGAACGACGAGCGCTGGCAGCAGGCCGCGCAGCTCCGTAAACCCAAGGCGGGTGGGGTCACCTCCTCCGGCCTGCCACGGCGGGTGCCCAAGGCCAATCTGGTCGAGGGCGCCGCGGAGACGACCCCGCAGGGCGGCCCACAGGTCTCCCGCGCCCCCGAGGACGTCCGGGGCAGGCTGAGCAACCTGCGCCGGGGCGTCCAGCGGGGACGCAGCGCAGGAAGTGACAAGAACGGCCAGGCCACCAGCGACCGACCCGGTGGTTCTGACAGCACCTACAACCAGGAGCGTTAGTGTGAGCCCGATGAGCCAGGCGGCACAGAACCTGAACTGGTTGATCACCAACTTCGTGGACAACACCCCCGGGGTGTCGCACACGGTGGTGGTCTCCGCCGACGGACTCCTTCTGGCGATGTCCGAAGGCTTTCCCCGCGACCGCGCCGACCAGCTCGCGGCCGTCGCCTCCGGTCTGACCTCGCTGACCGCCGGTGCCTCGCGCATCTTCGAGGGCGGCAGCGTGAATCAGACGGTCGTGGAGATGGAGCGGGGCTTCCTCTTCATCATGTCCATTTCCGACGGGTCCTCGCTCGCGGTGCTGGCCCACCCGGATGCGGACATCGGTCTCATCGGGTACGAGATGGCCCTCCTGGTCGACCGCGCGGGCACGGTACTGACCCCGGATCTCCGCGCGGAGCTCCAGGGGAGCCTGCTCAACTAACAGACAGACGGTGCGTTTTCGGGTCCCGTGGCCGTAAGGTTTCGGGACGCGGCTCCACAGCGATGGGTGCCCGACACAGGCACAGTCGGAGGAGGAGAAAGTGGCAACACCCCCAGGCGGTTCTGGCGGAAACTGGTCGTACGGCCCCGGTCAGGGGCACGGCGACGGGTCCGCGAACCCGTACAACTTCCCCTCCACGCCGAGCCACCGTCAGCCCTACGCCCCGCAGGGCCCGGGTCCCTCGCCGTACGACCGTCCCGGCGCGCCGCGGGTCCAGCAGCCCCATCGGCGCGCCCCGGAACCGGCGCCCGCCGGGACGACCAACAACCCCCTGGTGCGCCCGTACGCGATGACGGGCGGACGTACCAGGCCGCGGTACCAGCTCGCCATCGAGGCGCTGGTGCACACCACCGCGGCTCCGCATCAGCTGCACGGGCAGTTGCCCGAGCATCAGCGGATCTGCAACCTGTGCCGGGAGATCAAGTCGGTGGCCGAGGTGTCGGCGCTGCTCTCGATCCCCCTCGGCGTGGCCAGGATCCTCGTCGCCGACTTGGCGGAAGCGGGACTGGTCGCCATCCATCAGCCCGGCGGCGACGAGAACGCCGGCGGCCAGCCAGACGTGACACTGCTCGAAAGGGTGCTCAGTGGACTTCGCAAGCTCTAGCGGCGGTCCTTCCCGCTCCACCACATCGGCGAAGATCGTGGTGGCGGGTGGCTTCGGCGTGGGCAAGACCACGTTCGTCGGCGCCGTCTCGGAGATCAACCCGCTGCGCACCGAGGCCGTCATGACGTCCGCGAGCGCCGGAATCGACGACCTCACGCACACCGGGGACAAGACGACCACCACGGTCGCCATGGACTTCGGCCGGATCACCCTCGACCAGGATCTGATCCTGTACCTGTTCGGTACGCCCGGTCAGGACCGGTTCTGGTTCATGTGGGACGACCTGGTGCGGGGCGCGATCGGCGCGGTGGTGCTGGTCGACACGCGTCGGCTCGCGGACTGCTTCCCGGCCGTCGACTACTTCGAGAACAGCGGGCTGCCGTTTGTGATCGCGTTGAACGGGTTCGACGGGAATCAGCCGTATTCGCCGGACGAGGTGCGGGAGGCTCTGCAGATCGGGCCGGATACGCCGATCATCACGACGGATGCGCGGCATCGGGCGGATGCGAAGTCGACGCTCATCACGTTGGTCGAGCATGCGTTGATGGCTCGGTTGCGGTAGGTGTGATGCGGCTAATGGGCTGCCCGCTCTCGGTTGTGTGCCGGGTGCGGGCAGTTTGTGGTTAGTCGCGCAGTTCCTCCCCCAGAGGGGGTACCCCCAGCGCCCCTGAGTGCGTGCGGTCCCCCGGCTCCTGAGATGCGCCGTTTCTTGCGCTCGCGAAGAGAATGCGCAGTTCCCCGCGCCCCTAAAAAAGGCAGTGGGCCCCTCTCCTTGGTGGAGAGGGGCCCACTTTTGGGTTTCTAGCGCCAGCTGTGAGGGGCCCGGAAGCCTGGTTCGCGTTCCAGGCGGCGCCATCGGGCTCGGCGGGTGGCTGTGGGGGTGGGGGCTGCCGTGTGGGCGGAGGCGCGGGCCAGCAGGATCGCCGTGAGGGCGGCGACCTCCTCGGGCTCGGCATGGCCCTTCTCGACGCGGATGTCAGGGGAGTTCATGGGTTTCAGTCTCCGTGGAAGAGAGGACCGCGGGGTTGCCGCGGCGGGTCCGCCGGGTTACTGCGGGGGATTGCCGTGCTTGCGGGACGGCAGATCGGCGTGCTTGGTGTGCAGCATCGCCAGGGACCTGGCCAACACCTCACGGGTCTCGGCGGGGTCGATGACGTCGTCGACCAGACCGCGCTCGGCCGCGTAGTAGGGGTGCATGAGTTCGGACTTGTACTCCTTGACCATGCGGGCCCGCATGGCCTCGGGGTCCTCCGCACCGGCGATCTGCCGGCGGAAGATGACGTTGGCGGCACCGTCGGCGCCCATCACGGCGATCTCGTTGGTCGGCCAGGCGTAAGTGAGGTCGGCGCCGATGGACTGGCTGTCCATCACGATGTACGCCCCGCCGTACGCCTTACGGAGGATCAGGGAGAGCCTCGGCACGGTGGCGTTGCAGTACGCGTAGAGCAGCTTCGCTCCGTGGCGGATGATGCCGCCGTGCTCCTGGTCGACGCCCGGAAGGAATCCGGGGACATCCAGGAAGGTGACGATCGGGACATTGAAAGCGTCACACATCTGCACAAAGCGCGCAGCTTTTTCCGATGCCTCGATGTCCAGGACACCCGCGAGGACCTGGGGTTGGTTGGCGACGATGCCGACCACCTGGCCGTCGATCCGGGCCAGCGCGCAGATGATGTTCCGCGCCCAGCGCTCATGGACCTCCAGGTAGTCGCCGTCGTCGACGATCTCCTCGATCACCTTCGCCATGTCGTACGGCCGGTTGCCGTCCGCCGGGACGAGGTCCAGGAGGGTGTCGCTACGGCGGTCGACCGGGTCGGTGGCGTCGACGCGGGGCGGGTTCTCGCGGTTGTTCTGCGGGAGCAGCGAGAGGAGGTAGCGCACCTCGGCGATGCAGGTCTCCTCGTCGTCGTACGCGAAGTGGCAGACGCCGGAGGTCTCGGCGTGCACATCGGCGCCGCCCAGGCCGTTCTGGGTGATCTCCTCGCCGGTGACCGCCTTGACGACGTCCGGGCCGGTGATGAACATCTGCGAGGTCTCGCGGACCATGAACACGAAGTCGGTCAGCGCCGGGCTGTAGGCCGCGCCGCCCGCGCACGGGCCGAGCATCACCGAGATCTGCGGGATGACTCCGGACGCCTTGGTGTTGCGCTGGAAGATGCCGCCGTACCCGGCGAGCGCGGAGACGCCCTCCTGGATACGGGCGCCCGCTCCGTCGTTCAGGGAGACGAGCGGGGCTCCGGCCGCGATGGCCATGTCCATGATCTTGTGGATCTTGGTGGCGTGGGCCTCGCCCAGCGCGCCGCCGAAGATCCGGAAGTCGTGCGCGTACACGAAGACCGTGCGGCCCTCGACCGTGCCCCAGCCGGTGATGACACCGTCGGTGAACGGCTTCTTCGACTCCAGGCCGAAGCCCTGCGCGCGGTGCCGGCGCAGCTGCTCGACCTCCTGGAAGGACCCTGGGTCCAGGAGCAGCTCGATCCGCTCCCGCGCCGTCAGCTTGCCCTTGGCGTGCTGTGCGGCCGTCGCCTTCTCGCTCGGTCCGGCGACCGCCTGCGCCCGGATCTGGTGCAGCTCGGCGACGCGCCCGCGCGCGTCCGTCGGCTCACCGGTGGGCTCACCCGTCGTCTCTTCCAAAACGGTCATGTAGCGACCTTACGAAGTCCGCCAAGGAAAGCGAGACGTCGACTCCGTACAGTCTCCGGCCCGTTTTCCTGGTAGCACTGAACAGAACCTCACCGCCATGCAGGCGTTCCGACTGGTCAGACGGCGTGGCCGTTGTGGAGGTCACACAAAGACGTCACCCGGGCGCCATCGCGCATTCTCGTCCGCGGCATGCCGTCGGCGGAGTGATGTGCCGCCCTCGCGGGGCGTTCGTACGGCACGCTTCCGGTGGACAAGAAGCGACAAGAAGACACGCACAGGCAAGCAGAAGACAAGGATGCGCAAGGAATCCCGCTCGCCCCCCGCTCGATGTTGAAACTTGAACCGAATAGGTCTAAGGTCAGCACCGCAGCGATTCTTGAAGTTTCAACCGAACGTCTATCGACCGAACGGCTGTACGGCCGTCCTTGCCTCAGGGAGCACGCCATGACCGACCTCTCCGCACTCACCGGCGAGTACACCCTCGACCCCGCCCACACCACCATCGGCTTCACCGCCCGGCACGCCATGGTCACCAACGTCAAGGGCAAGTTCCTCGACTTCTCCGGCACGCTCCACCTGGACGGCTCGGACCCGGCGAAGTCCACCGCGTCCATCGACGTGACGATGGAGAGCGTGGACACCGGCAACAAGGACCGCGACGGCCACCTCAAGAGCGCCGACTTCTTCAAGATCGACGAGTTCCCGACCATGACCTTCCGGTCCACCAAGGCCGAGGCCCTCGGTGACGAGGACTACCGCATCACCGGCGATCTGTCGGTGCTCGGGGTCACCAAGTCGATCACCATCGACCTGGAGTTCAACGGCGCCGCCAAGGACCCGTTCGGCAACGAGCGGGTGGGTTTCGAGGGCAAGACCGAGATCAAGCGCTCCGAGTGGGGCCTGACCTGGAACGCGGCCCTGGAGACCGGCGGCTTCCTGGTCTCCGACAAGATCAAGCTGAACTTCGACATCTCGGCGATCAAGAGCGCCTGACCGTCGTCGCGGGCCGCCCTCCGGGGCGGCCTTCGCGTGTCCGGGGCCGGGGCGGATACCGATCCCGGACGGTGGCCCGCGGGGAGAGGCTCACGGACGGCAGCCCCTGACCCTACGACCTCGCCCCCCGCGCGGCCTCCAGACGGGCCACCTCCGACGCCAGCCGGGACGCCCGGCCCTTCTCGGTGCGGGTGCGCAGCAGGCCCACGACGATCAGATAGCGGTCGGTCCGGTTCAGCGCGTCGAAGGCCGCACGGGCGCACGGACTGCCGTCGAGCGCCGCCGTGAGGTCGTCCGGCACGACCGCGTGGCGCTGCGACTCGTACGCCGCCGCCCAGCGGCCGTCCGCCTGGGCCGCCGTCACCTCGGCCCGCCCGGCGGGGCGCATCCGGCCGTCCGCCTCCAGTTCGGCCACCCGGCGGACATTGACCATCGACCACTGGCTGCCGCGTCGGCGCGGGGTGATGCGCTGGAGGAAGTGGGTGGCGTCCAGGGCGCGCCGCTGGCCGGTGATCCAGCCGTGGCACAGGGCCACGTCGTTGACGTCCTCCCAGGTGACCGAGGGCAGGCCCGAGCCCTTCTTGGCGACCATCACCCACAGACCGGGGTGCGGTGCCGGGTGCTCGGCGAGCCAGGCGTCCAGCGCGTCCACGGTGGCGAAGGGCAGGGCGGTCGAGCCGTCCGGAGTCGTTGTCGTCATGGTCGTACCGTAGGGGGGATGTAGGACAGGTTCTGGCCGCTTAGTGGTGGCTGCTGAGGGGCTCTTCGTTCAGAAGCCGCCGCCGAAGTCGCCGCCGCCCCCGAAGTCCCCTCCGCCTCCGAAGCCGCCGTCGAAGTCGCCGGGGTCGAAGTCGGCGCCCGAGGTGTCGCCGCCCTGGTGGCCGCCGGTTCCGAAGTCGCCGTAGCCGGAGCCGTAGTCGGCGGCGTAGGACGGGGCGGCCATGGCGCTGCCGAGGAGGGTGCCGACCAGGAGGCCGGGCAGGAGGGCGCCGCCGAAGTAGCCGCCGGCCCAGGGGCCGTAGGCGGGTCCGGCGTCCCAGTACGGGCGGCGGCCGTCCGCCGTGTCGACCTCGCGGACCAGCGGGGCCTCGCCGTCCGCCAGCCGGGCGCGGTCGGCCGCGCAGACCGGCACCTCACGGGTGGCGCCGCCGGGCGGGGTCCAGGTGACGTCGGCGACGGAAGGGCCGTGGCGCGGGTCGAAGAAGCAGGGCGGGCGGCGCTCGGGCAGCGGGCGGCCCTCGCGGCGGGCGGCCAGCGAGGCGAGCGCGAAACGGCCGTCCTCCAGCACCTGGGTGACCCCGCGCACCTCCTCCGGGCGGGTCGTGGCGGCCATCCGGGACTTGGCCTCCTCGTAGGCGTCCAGGGCGCGGCCGTAGTCGGCGCGCATGGCGTCGTCGGCGCCGGGCTCGCCGGGGTGGAAGTCGAGCCGGTCCAGTTCCTCGCCGAACGCCGTGATGTCCTCCTCGACGACCACGGCCAGCTTCGCCAGCGCGGCCCGGCGCTCCTGCTCGTGCCGGGTGCGGTTACGGCGCACCAGGGCGTACGCGGCCACTCCGCCCGCCGCGAGGACCCCTCCGGCGGTGATCAGCCCGGCGGTGGAGACCCCGTCGCCGGAGGCGGTGCCGCCCCAGCTCTCGGGGGCCGTGCCGCCGACATCGCGCAGGGCGTCGTCCACGAAGTCGTTCAGCTGGGCCTTGGCGTCGCCCGCGCCCTGGGCGGCGGTGACCAGGTTGGTCACGCCCTGGCGGCTCAGCACGGCGCTGTCCGCGCGGGCGTCGAAGCGGTCGCCGAGGCGGACGGCGTACAGGCCGGTGACGCCGGTGTCGGTGCGCAGGTTCTGGAAGAGGTCCTGGGTGGGGTACCCGGCGGGGAGGACGGCCACGAAGACCGGTTTGTCGGCGTCCTTGATCTTGTCGGCGAGCGCCTGGGCGTCGGACGCGGCGAGGATGCCGGTCGCGGCGGGGTCGACGTACACCGGGCTCTCGCGCAGGGCCGCGGCGACCTGCGCGAGGTCGGTGGCGGCGCGTGCGCCGGGCGCGATCACGAGCACCGCCAGCACGGCCGCGAGCGGTACGGCCAGCAGGCGCAGGACAGGTCCGACCAGAGTCGCCTTCATGCTTTCGAACGTACCTGAAGGGCTGGAAACAGGACATGTGCTACGGGGCCGGTGGCCGCGCCGGTCCCTGGTCCTGCTCCGATCTGCCGGGGTCCCGCTCCCGCCCCCCTTCAGTCCCACAGCCCCACTCCGCCTTCCAGGACAGCGGGCAGCTCGACGGGGGCTGGCCGAAGGCGGAGTACTACGGGGCATACGCGGCGTACTTCGTGAAGTACCTCCACGGCGCTGATCGCCTACAACGACAGCACGGCGGACCGGACCGTCACCGTCACCGTCACCGTCAACTGGGGCTCCCAGCACGCCACGTACTCGCTGCCCGGCGAGACCTCGGCCGCCTTCACCTGGTCCGGCACCCTTGGGCGACGGTTCAGAGGCCGGGGGTGATGGCCAGTTCGTCGCCGCGTTGGAGGGACTGGAGGCGGCGCTGGCGCATTCCCTGGACCATCTGGTTGCGGGAGTAGTTGCGGGCGGGGCCGGTCGGGAACTCCTTGCGGTGCACGGCGATGTCGCACAGCAGGTTCTCCAGCGCGCCCAGCTCGTCCTTGCCCAGGTCGGGCTGGAGGTAGCTGGTGAAGGCGAACAGCCGGAGGATCTCGCCGATCACCTCCCGCTCGCCGTGCCGTTTGACCACGATCGCGGCGTGCTTGACCCAGTCCCGGTCGCCCATGTGCCGCATCAGCAGCACCGCCATCAGGGCCTGTCCGGGCTGTTCGACGAAGTCGCCCTCGCCGAGCGCCTCGCCGGTCAGCCGGGACAGCTTGCCGCTGGCCAGCACCTGGGAGAGCGCCCAGTAGGAGGACAGGACCGGCGAGTACAGCTCGACCCGGCCCATGAAGGTCTCGAACTCCTCCTCGCTGATCTCCTGCCGGTCCAGCACCTCGGCGAGGGAGTCCCGGAAGACGGCCCGGCCGTCGCGGTCGCTCCACTCGGCGGCCATCAGCGCGGCCCGCACCCCGTAGCCGTTCAGGCACAGCCGCAGGGTCTCGCGCTTCAGCTCCAGGTCACGGACCAGTTCGCTGCTGCGCAGCACATCGGCGAGCAGATCGAGGGCCTCGACGTACGCCTCGAACTCGGTGGGGTCGAGTCCGGCGCCCTGGCGCTGGTCCTGGGCGTGTGTCTGGAGGGCGTCGGCCTGGTCCTGGAGGTCGTCCATCATCACCCGGAACTCGCCGGGGACCTCGGTGGGCGGGGTGGCGGAGTCGTAGGCCAGGTCGGCCGGGAAGAAGTCGTCCAGGGCCGCCTTGGCGTCCTCCAGCCAGCCTTCCTTGGTGGCCAGCACGGAGAACGGGTCGTCGCCGCCGTCGCCGAGGCGTTCGCGCAGCGCCCGGAAGCCCGTGGCGGTGGTGTCCAGCAGGGTGGCGTCGTCGCGGCGCAGGGCGGCGGTGTGCCGGATGACCTGGGCGTGCCGCAACGGCCGGGCCAGCACCAGGTCCTTGAGGTCGGCGGACCGGTCCATCCGGTACGCGGCGAGCAGCGGCCGGATCATCGGCTGGCAGAAGTGGATGGCGCCGTCCCGCTCGGTCAGCAGCCGCTTGGCTATCAGGGCGTCCAGCACGGCGCCGGGCGGCTCGGACCAGCCGAGTCCCTTGAAGTAGTCCAGCAGGAACTGCTCGGCGTCCATCCGGGGCAGGGCGTCCTGGCCGATGAGCATCAGATGCTCGTTGACGCAGGCGACGATGTCCCGCAGGGCGAGGAAGTCGAGTTCGAAGCGGCGGTCGACCCGGGGGTCGTCGCGGCCCAGCAGCAGTCCGAGGTAGGACTCCAGGATGGCGGTGCTGTTGGCGCCGGTGGTCCAGTCCCGCTGACCGGCCGTGGACAGCAGCGCGGCCAGCATCACCGGGGTACGGGGCAGTCCACCGCGGGTGAGGAGGTCGAGCATGGCGTTCACATCGGCCTCGGACTCCTCCGGGCGCAGCAGCCGGACCAGCGCGCGCAGCTCCCGGCGGCCGAACGGTCCGAGGTGGCGGACCCGGGCGGGGCAGCCCTCGGCGGTCATGGCCTCGGCGACCCGGTGATGGGCGGTGCCGCGGCAGCCGAGGAAGCCCAGGTTCTCCGGGTGCTGGGCGAGGAACTTCAGCAGATGCCGCAGCCGTTTCTCGGAGCGGGGGTCGATGTTGTCCACGGCGAGCGCGAGCCGGGGCAGTCCGTCGCGTCGGCCCAGGGCGATCCCGGCGCCCGCGAGCTGGCGGCGGATCTCCTTGTCGACACCGCTGGGCCCGTTCTCGACGGCCCCGAAGTCGATGACGACGGGCACATACCGGGCGTCGCGCCGGTAGGCGCAGTGGGCGAGCCACTGGAGGGTGCTGGTGAGTCCGGTGTACTCGTCGCCGACGATCAGGAAGTGCGGGTGCTCGGCGAAGCTGTCGATCATCTCCTCGGCGCCGACCCGGCCCTCCTCCAGGTCCTGGAGCGCCATCCACTGGTCGACGCTGACCCGCAGCAGCACGGGCGGGACGAGCAGCCCCTCCATCGGCAGCCGCTCCCGCTCGGGCCCGAGGATCAGACTGCGCTCGCGTACGGCGTCCACGAGCGTCTCGGCGGCGAGATCGGCGGGGGCGGGCGGGGCGGTCGGCTCGTCGGCGTCGGTACGGGGGTGGGGGACGGTGGGGGTGGCGGGGGTGCCTGAGGCGTCCGGGGCGCCCGTGGTCTCTGAGCCACCCGGGCCTTCTGAGCCTCCCGGGGCTCCTGGGGCGGCGAAGTCGATGTCGAGCCGGCCCTCGGCGACCACGTTGCGGCCCTCGTCGAAGGCGTCCCGCCCGTCGTAGTAGCTGCGCACGTACACGGTGTAGGAGCGCGGCGGACGGGGGGAGCGTACGTCGATGACGCTGTAGGCGTTGAGGTAGTCGCGCGACTGGAAGAGGGAGCCCGCGGCGCTGTGCATCAGGCTGCCGGTACGGCCCGCGATCCCGGCCGGGTCGACCACATGGACATGGCCGGTGCAGAGCATGTCGAAGTGGCCCAGCTCGCGGCGGACGTCGTTGCGGTCGAACTCGGCGAGCCAGTCGACGGGGTGGTGCATCACGGCGAGCTTGAGTCCGGCGTCGCCGAGCGCGTCGACGGCCTGGGTCAACTGCCGGTCGCCGACGACGAGATGGGCCCGGTCGGCGTCGTCACCGGCGCCGGTCGCCCGCCAGCAGGAGGTGAGCGTGGCGGCGGCGACCTCGGTCCCGGCGGCGGTGAAGCGGTGCAGGGTGAGCAGCGGGGAGAGGCGTGCGACGGAGGTCCCGGCGTAGTAGGCGTCGGTGAACTCGACCCAGGCGGCCAGCCGGGACAGGTGGGACAGCAGGTCCGGGCGGTCGAGGAAGCCGTTGACCTTGTCCCGGTCGGTGAGTCCGGCGCGCAGTCCGGCCTCCTGGTACTCGTCGATCCGGGAGATGTCGACATCGTGGTTGCCGGGGGCGAGGATCATCCGCTCGCGGTCCAGGCCGAGCCGGTCCTGGAGCGGGTCGAGGAGCTGTTCACGGGCCAGGGCGAACTGGTCGGGCTTGCCGCCGAAGGCGAGGTCGCCGCTGAAGACGACGGCGTCGACGGGTGTCTGCCGGTGCCGTTCCGTCACATCGGTGAGGAAGGCCCGCAGCACCTTCTTCTGATCGGTCTCCCAGTTGTCTCTGGCGTGCAGATCACTGACGTGGACGATGCGCACGGAACACCCCCGGCTTGCCTGGTGAGGCGGAACAGCTTATGCGGCCCCTTGCCCCCAGACGGCCCGGTCAAGCACCTTGACTCTGCTCAACTGCCCATGCCGGACGCACTTCTTGACGGCACGTGAGACATCGGAGCAGACGGCGCATACCATGCCCCCAGCAGCGGAACGGCCGGGAGGACAGGGGCGGGCATGGCGAGGAGACGCAAGGTGGCGGACATGACGGTGTCCGAACTCACCGCACTGGATCGCACGCGTTCCCGCTCGGAGGTGCTGTGGGAGCTGTTCAAGCAGGCGGAGGCGGAGGTCACCGCGGCGATCGGCTGGTATCTCGGGCGGCGCCGGGCCCCGTCCCGGTGGTCGCGTTCGCTGCGCGCGCTGGCCGGGCTGCTCGGGATCGTCGGGACGCTCACCCCGCTGGTGCACGCGGCCGACCCGACGCTGCTCCAGCCGGAGTGGGGGTTCGTGTTCCTCGCGGCGGGGGCGGGGTGTGTGCTGTTCGACCGGATCTTCGGGTTCTCGGCGTCGTGGACGCGGTACATCCGGACCGAGATCGCGCTTCAGCAGGTGCTGAAGAAGGCGCAGTCGGAGTTCGCTCAGGTGTATCTGCGGAGTGGGGAGACGCCGAGTGAGAAGGAACAGGCGGCGTTGTTGCTGGTGATCGAGCGGTTGCGGGGGGATGCGCAGCGGATCATGGAGGAGGAGAGCGCGACCTGGATCGGGTACCTCGCCGACAGCATGGAGGAGCTGACACGGTCCACGTCCTCGAACTCCGCGCAACGGGGGGCTGGTGCGGGGCTGTTCCGGCTGGACCGGGTGGCGGGGCGTGAGCGGGGGGCGGAGGTCCCTCGTTCCCGCGACTCAGCGATGTGACTCCGTCGGCGGACCAGGATGTCAGTCGCGGCTGGGCGAGGGCCTACGGGGTCGTCGTTCGGCCGCGGCCCGGCGGTCGCCTTTCGCGCAGTTCCCCGCGCCCCTGGAAAGCCGATCGTTCGACTGCGGCGCCATCGTGGTTACTCGCGCAGTTCCCCGCGCCCCCTAAAAGGCCGATCGTTCGACTGCGGCATCGTCGTGGTTGCTCGCGCAGTTCCCCGCGCCCCTAAAAGCACCGGGCGGACCGTCTCCTTCAGGGGCGCTGGGGGTACCCCCTCTGGGGGAGGAACTGCGCGACCAGCCCCCACCCACCCGCACCCGAACGATGGCCCTTTGGGGACGCGGGGAACTGCGCGAAAAGCAACCACCAGGCCGCAGCCGAACGATGGCCTTTCAGGGGCGCGGGGAACTGCGCGAGAAGCGACCACCAGGCCGCACCCGAACGATGGCCTTTCAGGGGCGCGGGGAACTGCGCGAAGAGCGATCGCCGGGCCGCAGGCGAGTGCGCAACCCGGGTCTACCGCGCAGGTGTCACCCCCGCCCGCAGCAGACCGTACGTGTACGCATCCTCCAGCGCCTGCCAAGACGCCGCGATGACATTCTCGGCGACCCCCACCGTCGACCACTCCCCCGCCCCGTCCGTCGTGGAGATCAGCACCCGGGTCGTGGACTGCGTACCGTGCACGCCCTCAAGAATCCGCACCTTGTAGTCCACCAGCTCCAGCTTGGCGAGCTGGGGATAGATCTTCTCCAGCCCCACCCGCAGCGCCCGGTCCAGCGCGTTCACCGGCCCGTTCCCCTCCGCCGTGGCGACGATCCGCTCCCCCTTGGCCCACAGCTTCACCGTGGCCTCGTTGGCGTGCGTCCCGTCGGGCCGGTCCTCGACGATCGCCCGCCAGGACTCGACCTGGAAGTAGGACAGCCGCCCGCCCTCCGCCTCCGCGCGCAGCAGCAGTTCGAAGGACGCGTCGGCCGCCTCGTACGTATAGCCCCGCAGCTCGCGTTCCTTGACGCGCTCGACGACCCGGCCGACCAGTTCGCGGTCGCCGCCGAGGTCGATGCCGAGTTCCTTGCCCTTCAGCTCGACGGAGGCCCGGCCGGCCATGTCGGAGACCAGCATCCGCATGGTGTTGCCGACCTGCTCGGGGTCGATGTGCTGGTACAGGTCCGGGTCGACCTTGATCGCGGAGGCGTGCAGCCCGGCCTTGTGGGCGAAGGCGGAGACCCCGACGTAAGGCTGGTGGGTGGACGGGGTGAGGTTGACGACCTCGGCGATGGCGTGCGAGACCCGGGTCATGTCCCGCAGCCGCCCCTCGGGCAGCACCCGCTTGCCGTACTTCAGCTCCAGCGCCGCCACCACCGGGAACAGATTGGCGTTGCCGACCCGCTCGCCGTACCCGTTGGCGGTGCACTGGACGTGGGTGGCGCCCGCGTCGACCGCGGCGAGGGTGTTGGCGACCGCGCAGCCGGTGTCGTCCTGGGCGTGGATGCCGAGCCGGGCGCCGGTGTCGGCGAGCACGGTGGCGACGACGGCCTGGATCTGGGCGGGGAGCATCCCGCCGTTGGTGTCGCACAGGACGACCACGGAGGCGCCCGCCTCGGACGCGGTCCGCACGACCGCCTTGGCGTACTCCGGGTCGGCCCGGTAGCCGTCGAAGAAGTGCTCGCAGTCGATGAACACCCGGCGGCCCTGGGCGACCAGGTGGGAGACGGTGTCGCGGACCATCTCCAGGTTCTCCTCCAGCGTGGTGCGCAGGGCCAGCTCGACATGGCGGTCGTGGGCCTTGGCGACCAGGGTGATCACCGGGGCGCCGGACTCCAGCAGGGCGCGGACCTGGGGGTCCTCGGACGCCTTGGCCCCGGCTCTGCGGGTGGCACCGAAGGCGACCAGCTTTGCGTGGCGGAAGGTGATCTCCTGCCGGGCGCGGGCGAAGAACTCGGTGTCTCGGGGGTTGGCGCCGGGCCAGCCGCCCTCGATGAAGCCGACGCCGAAGTCGTCCAGGTGCCGTGCGATGGCCAGCTTGTCGGCGACGGTGAGGTTGATGCCCTCCCGCTGTGCGCCGTCGCGCAGAGTGGTGTCGAAGACGTGGAACGAGTCGTCGCGGAACGAGTCGTCGCGCTCGCTGGTTTCCGTCATGGTTCAAGGCTCCTGAGATGATGATCGCGGTCTGTACCGGAATGCCCGGCTCCACCGTCCCCCTATGATCCCTCGCGCTCCGCCACCGGCTGTGGGTGGGCCAGAAATGCGAAAAACCTCTCGCGGGTGCGAGAGGTCTGCGCGCGGGTCGAGGACGACGATGGCCGCCCGTACGTGGTCGTACGTGGCGGTCACTGCGGACCGGCGCGCCTGCTGCCAATAATCGTGGCGAACGAGAGCACGGAGGCAGTCTGGCACAGACCGTCCCCGTGCTCACCGTGTGTCTCAGGATGCGGTCAGCGCGTGGCCGTCACCGCCGGACCAGGAATCCGTCGCCCTCCCCGTTGGTGTCCCCCGCCACCAGCCGGGACGAGGTGGAGAAGAGGCCGAGCAGGCGGTCCCCGGCGGCGAAGGCGGAGGGCACCGTGTAGCCCTCGGTCAGCGGACCGCCGCCGATGTCCCCGGTGACCCGTGCGGTCCGCCCGCCGCCGCCCAGGTCACGGACGTACACATTGCCGGACGTCGCCCCCTCCGGGCCCTCGGTCTCCCGGGTGTAGGCGAGCCTGCGGCCGTCCGCGCTGAGCACGCCCGCGCTCAGCCCGCCCGTGCCCTCGTGGGTGATCCGGCGGGTGGTGCCGGTGCGGCCGTCGTACACGTACAGCTCCCAGGTGGATGTGGGTGTCCCCGGCACCACGCCCTCGCCGAAGGAGGAGTACGCCACCCGGCCGCCGTCCACCGACAGCGACAGGCCCGCCGGGGCGCCGCCGGTCTGCCCGCCCTCCGGGGTGACATTGAGCTGCCGCTGCTCCCCGGTGCGCAGATCGGCCAGCCAGAGCTGCCCGGGGCCGCCGCGCGGATGGCGCTGGAGGTAGGCGGCGTGGGTGCCGTCGGCGCTCAGGGCCAGGTGCTGGACGTACCAGTCGGCGGGGAGCCGGTCGCTGAGAGTGCGGGTCGTGCCGGTCTCCCGGTCGGTGACATAGGCGCGGGTCTGGCTCGGGACGCCGCCGCCCTCGACCCGCGCGGCCGATGCGGTGAAGGCGACGAACCGGCCGTCGCCGGACAGGTCCAGGCTGTCGGCCACCCCCGCCGACCCCCCGTCGGCGCCCACACTGACCCGCTCGGTGGTCCCGGTCCGCCGGTCGTGGACATACACGTCGTCGCTGTACGGGGTCGGCGGCACCGGCCAGCCGACCAGGTTCGACGCCCCGGAGGCGAAGGCCACATAGCGGCCGTCGGCGCTGATCCGGGCGGAGCGGGCGGCGGCGTCGGCGGGCGTGCCGTCCGAGGCCACGCTGACCTGCTCCACGGTCCCGCGCCGCAGATCGCGGACGTAGACGTCCGGGGCGCCGTTGGTGTCCCCGGGCACCACGTCCGCCGCGTAGGAGGTGAAGGCGGCGTGGCGGCCGTCGGCGCTGAGGTCCGGGCCGTCCGAGGCGCCGGCGAGCTGGGCGCCGCCCGCCGAGAGCGTGATCCGCTCGACGGGCGGTGCCGGTGCGGCCGTGGCGGTGGCCGCCGTCAGCGCCACCAGCGTCGCCGCGACCAGCGTGAGCGGCATCGCGCGCATGTGTGTGAGCACAGTTCCCCCTGTGTTCCCCGTTGATCCCCGTTGCCGGCGGGAGCCGCGTGGTCTTCGCGGCCCCCGTCCATGGTCGACAACGAGGCAATCGCATCGCGCACCGAACGGTCAATCCGCCGGAACGCGTACAACCTGGACAGGAGTTCAGGCGTCGGGGACGGTTTCGGCGTCCGGTGCCGCGATCGGTGCCGAGGTCTGGGTCAGTGCCGGTGCCGGGGTCAGCGTCTCGTCCAGGAACTCCCGCACATGGCCGAGAACCGCCCCCCGGTCGGCGCCGCGCAGTCCGATCGCCACCTGGATCGAGAAGCCGTCCAGCAGCGCCCGCAGCCGGGCCGCGAACCGGTCCGGGTCGAGCGCCCGGAACTCACCGCGCGAGACGCCCTCCGCCACCAGCGCCACCAGATCCCGGTGCCAGGCCCCCTCGATCGCGGTCTGCCGGTCGCGGGCGTCGACGGTGGCGTCGCGGGAGCGGTTCCAGACCTCCAGCCACAGCGTCCAGTGCGGGTCGTGGTGGCCGTCCGGGACATACAGGTCGACATAGGCGTCGAGGCGGGCGCGGGCGGGTCCCTCGCGGGTGAGCAGCCGGGAGCGTTCGGCGCCGAGCCGGCCCTCGCTCCACTCCAGGGTGCGTAGCAGCAGCTCGTCCTTGGAGCCGAAGTAGTAGAGCAGATGTCCGCTGCTCATACGGACCTCGGCGCCGAGCGCCGCCATGGTGAGGCCGTCCAGACCGCGCGCCGCGATCATCTCCATGGCGGCGGCGAGGACGTCCTCGCGGGGAGGGGCCGCTCTGCGTCCACCGGCCATGTCCGCGACTCCGCTCTCTACGGCTCTCTACGGCTTTCTACACCCGGGGCTGCTGCTGGGTGATGCAGTGGATGCCGCCACCGCCCGCGAAGATCGTACGGGCGTCGACCAGCGTCACCGCGCGCTCCGGGAAGAGCCGGCCGAAGATCCGGGCCGCCTCCTCGTCGCGCGGGTCGTCGAAGGCGCACAGCACGACCCCGCCGTTGCAGAGGTAGTGGTTGATGTAGGAGTAGTCGGCCCAGTGACCGTCCGCCTCCAGGACGGTCGGCGCGGGTATCCCGATCACCTCCAGGGTCCGCCCCTCGGCGTCGCGCGCCGCGCTCAGGATGCCCATGACCTCGCGGCTCACCTCGAAGTCCGGGTGGGCGGGGTCGGTCTGCTGGTGGGCGACGACCAGCCCGGGGCGGGCGAACGCGGCGACGATGTCGACATGGCCGAGCGTGCCGTACCCGTACGGGGGATAGTCGGCGGTGAGGCCGCGGGGGAGCCAGATCGCCGTGCGGGTGCCGAGCAGGGCGTGGATCTCCGTCTCGACCTCCTCGCGGGTCCAGCCCGGATTGCGCTCGGGGCCGAGTTGGACGGTCTCGGTCAGCAGGACCGTGCCCTGTCCGTCGACATGGATCGCCCCGCCCTCGTTGACCAGCCGGGAGGCGTACGTCCTGGCCCCGGCGAGGTCGGCGACGTGCGCGCCGATCTTGGCGTCGTGCTCCCAGCGCGCCCAGTGCTGGGCGCCCCAGCCGTTGAACGTCCAGTCGACAGCGGCGAGTTCCCCGCGCCCATTGGTCAGGAAGGTCGGCCCGATGTCCCGCATCCAGGCGTCGTCCAGCTCGCGTTCCACGGTCTCGACGTCCGGCCCGAGCAACGCCCGCGCCCCGGCCGACTGCCCCGGACCGCACACCACGGTCACCGGCTCGTACCGGCGTACGGCACGGGCGACGGCGGCCCAGGCGATCCGGGAGGCGGCGAGGTCGTCGGGGTCGTCGAAGGTGGGGTTGGGACCGGGCCAGGCCATCCAGGTGCGCTCGTGCGGCATCCACTCGGCGGGCATCGAAAAGCCGTCGGCGGCAGCAGACATGGGGGTGTTCCTCACAGGAAGTACAGACGGTTCAGGGCGACGGAGTCGGCGGGCGCCGAGCTGAGCGGCTCCCCGTCCAGCGTGACCAGACCGGTCCGCTGATCGACGTCGACGGCTCCGGTACGGGAGTTCAGCCGCAGGTCGGCCGGGCCGATGCCGCGGGTGTGGCGGACCGCGACCCGGCGGCGCCGGGTGGGCAGCCCGTCGCCGCCCTGGTCGACGGCGGCGCGCGCGACGAACGCGACCGACAGCTCGGCCGGGGTCGCCCCGTACGCGCCGAACTGGGGGCCGAGGACCAGGGGTTCGCAGGTGTCGGTGGCCGCGTTGGGGTCGCCGGTCACCCCGTACGCCGGGAACCCGGCCTTCAGCACCAGCTGGGGCTTGGCGCCGAAGTACTCGGGGCGCCACAGCACGATGTCGGCGAGCTTGCCGGTCTCGATGGAGCCGACCTCGTGGGCCAGACCGTGGGCGATGGCCGGGTTGATGGTCAGCTTGGCGATGTACCGCAGGACCCGCTCGTTGTCGTGTCCGCCGTCCGGGGCGCCGAACTCGGCCTTCATCTTCCCGGCCATGGCGAACGTCCGCCGGACCGTCTCCCCGGCCCGGCCCATGCCCTGGGCGTCGGAGGAGGTGATGCCGATCGCGCCCAGGTCGTGCAGCACGTCCTCGGCGCCCATGGTCCCGGCGCGGATGCGGTCGCGGGCCATGGCGGCGTCGCCGGGCAGGTCCGTCTTCAGATCGTGGACGGAGACGATCATCCCGTAGTGCTCGGCGACCGCGTCCCGGCCGAACGGCAGGGTGGGGTTGGTGGAGGAGCCGATGACATTCGGGACCCCGGCCATCTTCAGCACGTTCGGGACGTGTCCGCCGCCGCAGCCCTCGATATGGAAGGCGTGGATGGTCCGCCCCTCCAGCACCCGCAGGGTGTCCTCGACGGAGAGGCACTCATTGAGTCCGTCGCTGTGCAGCGCGACCTGGACGTCATGCTCCTCGGCGACCCGCAGCGCGGTGTCCAGCGCCCGCGTGTGCGCCCCCATGTCCTCGTGCACCTTGAACCCGGACGCCCCGCCCTCCGCGAGCGCCTCCACCAGCGGGGCGGGGTCGGAGGACGAACCCCGGCCCAGGAAGCCGATGTTGACCGGCCAGGCGTCGAAGGCGCCGAAGGCGTGCTTCAGCGCCCAGGGCGAGTTGACGCCGACGCCCCAGACCGGTCCGAACTCCTGCCCGATGATGGTGGTGACGCCGGACGCGAGGGACGCCTCCATGATCCGCGGCGACAGCAGATGCACATGGGTGTCGACGGCCCCGGCGGTGGCGATCAGCCCCTCGCCGGACACGATGGTCGTGCCGGTGCCGACGACCACGTCCACACCGTCGAGGGTGTCCGGGTTCCCGGCCCGTCCGATCCCGGAGATCCGCCCCTCACGGATCCCGATGGAGACCTTCCGGATTCCGGCGACGGCGTCGATCACCACCACATTGCTGATGACCACGTCACAGGTCTCCCGCACGGCCGCGGCCTTCAGATGCAGCCCGTCCCGCGCGGTCTTCCCGAACCCGGCGAGGAACTCGTCCCCGTACCGCTGGGAGTCCTCCTCGACCCGGATCACCAGCCCGGAGTCCCCGAGCCTGACCCGGTCCCCGGCCCGCGGCCCATGGGTGGCGGCGTACTCGTACGGGTTCATCGGCCCTCAGCTCCCAGATATCCGCAGGCCACGGCCCGGCGCAGGGCCTCTTCCCGGGCGCCGGGGGCGTCCAGCGGCCCGTCCACCAGCCCGGCGAACCCGATGGCGATCCGCTCACCGCCGATCGGCACGAGCCCGACCTCGGCGCTCTCCCCCGGCCCGAACCGCACCGACGACCCGGCGGGCACCGCGAGCCGCATCCCGTAGGCCGCGTCCCGTACGAAGTCCAGCCGCGGGTTGGCCTCGAAGAAATGGAAGTGGGAGGTGACCGAGACGGGCACGTCGGCGGTGTTGGTGACGGTGAGCCGGACGGCCGGCTCGGGCTCCTGGTGCTCGGGCCCCGGCAGCAGCGCGCCGGGGGCGTCCCCGCCCGCGCCGCCGCCGATCGGGGCGGAGACCACGGCCAGCCGTGACCCGTCCTCGAACACGGCCTCGACATGCACCTCGGTCACCACGTCGGCGACCCCGGGCAGCACGTCGTCCGGCCCGAGCACGGCCCGCGCCCGCTCGATCGCCTCGGCCAGCCTGACCCCGTCCCGGGCGGCCTCGCACACGGTGTCAGCGATCAGGGCGGTGGCCTCCGGCACGTTCAGCCGCAGCCCGCGGGCCCGTCGGGCACGGGCCAGCTCGGCGGCGCCGAAGAGCAGCAGCCGGTCGCGTTCGGTGGGGGTCAGTCTCATGGCGGGGAACCTCCTCGGCCCTCAGGTTAGAGCATCGCTCTAAGAATGGGGAGGGGTGGATGTGGAGGCCCATTGCTTGCATGTCAGACCGCTTCGAGTAACGCTCTAATTCGATCCCCGCTTCCGATCCGTCACGCTGCTGCGCGGCGCACCCGCGCAGTCCCCGGAAACGCCGGAGACCCGCCCGGTCGACGGGGCGGGTCTCGGTGAGGCGGGTCTCGGTGAGGCGGGTCTCAATGGGGCCGGTCTCGATGAGGCGAGGGCGGGGGTGATCAGCCCAGCGGGTGCATCCAGCCATGCGTGTCCGCCGCCGTACCGCGCTGGATGTCCAGCAGCGCGGAGCGCAGCCGCACGGTGACCTCGCCGGGCTCGCCGGAGCCGTGCCGCCACTCGGTGCTGGCGCGCTTGACCGTGCCGACCGGGGTGATGACGGCGGCCGTACCGCAGGCGAAGACCTCGGTCAGCGCGCCGCTCTCGGTGTCCCGCTGCCACTGGTCCAGGGAGATCCGGCCCTCCTCGGCGGTGTAGCCGAGGTCACGGGCGACGGTGAGCAGGGAGTCACGGGTGACGCCCTCCAGGATGGAGCCGGTGAGGGTGGGCGTCACGATGCGGTCGCCGTAGACGAAGTAGAGGTTCATGCCGCCGAGTTCCTCGACCCAGGTGTGCTCGACCGCGTCGAGGTAGCAGACCTGGTCGCAGCCCTGGGCGGCGGCCTCGGCCTGGGCCAGCAGGGAGGCGGCGTAGTTGCCGCCGGTCTTGGCGTCGCCCATGCCGCCGGGGACCGCGCGGACCCGGTCCTCGGAGACCCAGATGGAGACCGGCTTGACGCCGCCGGGGAAGTAGGCGCCCGCCGGGGAGGCGATGACCAGGAAGAGATACTCGCTCGCCGGGCGCACCCCGAGCCCGACCTCGGTGGCGATCATGAACGGGCGGAGATAGAGGGACTCCTCGCCGCCATGCGCGGGGACCCAGTCCTTGTCCTGGGCGACCAGCGCGTCACAGGCGGCGACGAAGGTCTCGACGGGCAGTTCCGGCATGGCGAGGCGGCGGGCCGAGCGCTGGAAGCGCAGCGCGTTCTGGTCGGGCCGGAAGGTGGCGACCGAGCCGTCGGGGCGGCGGTACGCCTTGAGCCCCTCGAAGATCTCCTGCGCGTAGTGCAGCACCGCGGTGGCCGGGTCCAGGGGGATCGGCGCGTACGGGACGAGCTGTCCGTCGTGCCAGCCGCGGCCCTCGGTCCACTTGATGGTGACCATGTGGTCGGTGAAGTGGCGGCCGAAGCCGGGGCTGGCCAGGATCGTCTCGCGCTCGGCCGCGGACAGCGGGGCGGCGGAGGGCTTGAGCTCGATCGTGGGCGTCGTCATGAGTCGGGTCCTTTGCTTCCTGGCAGGGGCGGGGCAGCTCCGGTCGGCCGAGGTCGGGGCGGGTCCGGACACCGATAGTTGGACGTCCGAGCATTACCCCGCTCCACGGTCGCCTGTCCGATTATCGCCCGGGGATGGGGGCGGATGAAACGGGGTGAAGCGGCCCAGGGGCGATGGTGGCACCCCGCGAGGGCAGACGAAAGCCGCCGGGCGCTGGACGCGACCCGGCGGCTCGGTCGGGAGACCGGGAAGACCGTCGGGTCAGCCCGCTACCCGTACGGCGAGCGCGTCGCCGATCTCGGCGGTGGAGCGGGCGGGCTTGCCGACCCGGTCGGCGAGGTCGGCGGCGACCGCCTCCTCGATCCGGGCGGCCTCGGCGTCATGGCCGAGGTGGCGCAGCAGCAGGGCGACCGAGAGCACCGTGGCGCTGGGGTCGGCCTTGCCCTGGCCGGCGATGTCCGGGGCCGAGCCGTGCACCGGCTCGAACATGGACGGGAACTCACCGCTCGGGTTGATGTTCCCGCTGGCGGCGACGCCGATTCCGCCGGAGACGGCGGCGGCGAGGTCGGTGATGATGTCACCGAAGAGGTTGTCGGTGACGATGACGTCGAAGCGCTCGGGCTGGGTCACCAGATAGATGGTGGCGGCGTCGACGTGCATGTACTCGGTGGTGACCTCGGGGAACTCCTCGGCCACCTTGTTGAAGACGTTCGTCCACAGATGGCCCGCGAAGGTCAGCACATTGTTCTTGTGGATCAGCGCGAGCTTCTTGCGGGGGCGGGCCTGGGCGCGGGCGAAGGCGTCGCGGACGACCCGCTCGACACCGAAGGCCGTGTTCACGGAGACCTCGGTGGCGACCTCGTGCTCGGTGCCCTTGCGGATGGTGCCGCCGTTGCCGGTGTAGGGGCCCTCGGTGCCCTCGCGGACGACCACGAAGTCGATGCTGGGCTCACCGGCGAGCGGGGTGGCGACACCCGGGAGCAGCCTGGACGGACGCAGATTGACATGGTGGTCGAAGGCGAAGCGGAGCTTCAGCAGGAAGCCGCGCTCCAGGACGCCGGACGGCACGGACGGGTCGCCGATCGCGCCGAGCAGGATGGCGTCGTGCTGCTTGAGCGAGTCGAGGTCGGCTTCGGTGAGGGTCTCACCGGTGGCGTGGTAGCGCCGGGCGCCGAAGTCGTACTCCTTGGTCTCCAGCTTCACATCCTGCGGGAGGACGGCGGAGAGGACCTTCAGGCCCTCGGCCACGACTTCCTGGCCGATGCCGTCACCGGGGATCACTGCGAGATGGAGGCTGCGAGACATGCGGGCACCCTACCCCTCGTCCCATGGGATGACACGGGGCGTCCGCGATACGGACGTCGGAGGGGAGGGGAGCGACCCGGGGTGCGCAGGTGGCGGCGGGGCCGCTCAGTGGCCGGTCGAGCCGCCGTTGTCGCGGCGGTCGAGGGCGCGCTGGAGGGCCGCGGCGGCGTTCTTGCGGTCCGACTCGGTCGTACGGGAGCGGTGACGGACGCGGCGGGCGGTCGTCTCGGCCATGGGGATCGACTCCTTGAAGAGCGCGGGCGCGCGGATGGCGCGGGCTGGGGGGGTGCGAGACGCCGGAGGGGCGGGGAGCGTCGGCCACAGGGGTTGCCTGTACGGGGCCGGCTCACGACCGCCATTCGCTGGATGGAGCGAGTGGTTCGGCTCTTACAAAGCTAAGGGAGCGGACCCTGTCTGTCTCCACAGTTACTCGGACTTCCTACTATCTGAGACGGAACGATCGATCATCCCGCGCCGACCTGCGGTTCTCGCTCCGCCGTGAGCTACAGCACGTCTCCGTCGCGCCAGTCGAAGACCAGGTCACCGGCGTAGCCGTCGACCGGCCCCCACACGAAGACCGCGCCCTCCTCCTCCGGGAACCGCACCACGCCGTCCGGCCCGGCCGCGCTGATCCGTCCGGCCCAGACCCGCCAGCCCCGGCCCGCGTAGAGCAGCGCCCCGGCGTCGCTCGCGCCGAGCGCCCCGAAGTCGTAGGCCCGGTCGATGATGTCCTCCAGGGCCGCCATGACCCGTCCGCCGAGGCCGGTGCGGCGGGCGTCGGACCGCACCGCGACGCCCTCGACATAGCCGACCCGCCGCCAGCGCCCGCCCTCGCGCACCCGGCGCATCACGACCGCCCCGTGCGCGACCGGCCCCCGCTCGTCCACGATCAGCGCGTGCAGCCCGCCCAGCGTGTGGTCCCAGTCGGCGTCGGTGAAGTCCCCGCCGAAGGCGTCGGCCAGCAGGGCGCGCACGGCGGCGCGTTCGACGGGGGTGAGGTCGGCGGTGTGGACGAGGCGGACGGGTGCGGTCATGGCCGGGGTCACGGGTGAGGTCATCTCCCCAGTATTCGGACCTCAGCCGGGCCGCTGCCACCGCTTTGCCCCGGTCACCGCCCGCAGGAATCCCTCCGGCTCCTCGATCCACGGCAGATGCCCCGCCGCCGGGAACACCACCCGGCGCGCCCGCGGCAGCGCGTCCGCCAGCGAGTCGACGGCGGAGCGCGGCCGGATGTCCCGGGCCCCGTCCACGATCAGCACGGGGACGTCCAGCGCGGCACAGGCGGCCCGCAGTTCCGGAGTGCCCCAGGTGCGCCGGGTCTCCGCGTTGAGCGCCCGGTTGCAGTCCTCGTTGACACCGAACCAGGGGTCGGTGAGGTCCCGCGCGTACGCCATGGCCCGGTCCTGGTCGGCGAAGTCCAGGGACCAGCGCAGCGCCGCGTACTCCCGCTCCTCGTCGGTGCTCAGGTCGGTGCGGTCCCCGAGGTCCCGGAGGCGGTCGCGGCGCGCGGGGCGGGCGGCGAGTCCGGCCGCGAGGGCCCTCTTGTACCCGGGGTGCCAGTCCGCCTCCGGCCCGATCCCGGTCCCGGCGACATACACCAGCCCGCTGACCCGCTCCGGATGGGCGAGCGTGTAGGCGAGGGCGAGCTGGGCGCCCCAGGAGTGCCCGAGCAGCGCGGTCCGCTCCAGTCCGAAGTGTGCGCGTACGGCGTCCAGGTCGGCGACGGACCGGGCGAGGGTCCAGGGCCCGGCGCAGGGCTCGGAGCGCCCGCAGCCGCGCTGGTCCCAGCGGACGACGGTGGCGTGGTCGCCGAGACGCGCGGCGAGCGGGGCGAACATGTCCCACAGACCGGGGCCGCCGTGGCAGAGGATCAGCGGTTCGGGACCGGTGCCGGAGCGCTCCGCCCAGAGCCGTACGCCGTCGTCGGTCCGTACATCCATCCGCACGCCGGTCGGCGGGGGGTCGGGTTCGTGGGCGGCCATGGGACGAGTCTCCCCCGTCCGCGGGGCGGCCGGAAAGGGGCCGCGACCGGAAAGGGGCCGGGCCGCCGTTCCCCGGGGGGTGGGGAGCGGCGGCCCGGTGGAGGACGGGCCGAGGGGAAGTCGGCCCGTGCGGTTCCGGCGGGGCTCAGCCCATGTGCGGGTAGGTGTAGTCGGTCGGCGGGACCAGGGTCTCCTTGATGGCGCGGGTCAGCGTCCAGCGCATCAGGTTCTGCGGGGCGCCCGCCTTGTCGTCGGTGCCGGACGCCCGGCCGCCGCCGAAGGGCTGCTGGCCGACGACCGCGCCGGTCGACTTGTCGTTGATGTAGAAGTTCCCGGCCGCATAGCGCAGCTTGTCCATGGTGTACGCGGTGGCCGCGCGGTCCGCGGAGATCACCGAGCCGGTCAGGGCGTAGTCGGAGACCGACTCCATCTGCTCCAGCATCGCGTCGTACGTCTCGTCCTCGTAGACGTGCACGGCGAGGATCGGGCCGAAGTACTCGGTGCGGAAGATCTCGTTCTCCGGGTCGGAGCACTCGATGACGGTCGGGCGGACGAAGTAGCCGACCGAGTCGTCGTAGGAGCCGCCGGCCACGATGGTGCAGGTGGGGTCCTGCTTGGCGCGGTCGATGGCGGCCTTGTTCTTGGCGAACGCGCGGTCGTCGATGAGGGCGCCGACGAAGTTGGACAGGTCGGTGACATCACCCATGGTGAGGTAGTCGACCTCGGCCGCGAACTCCTCCTTGAACCCGGAGTTCCAGAGGGAGGCCGGGATGTAGGCGCGGGAGGTGGCGCTGCACTTCTGGCCCTGGTACTCGAAGGCGCCACGGGTCAGCGCGGTCTTCAGGACGGCCCGGTCGGCGCTCGGGTGGGCGACGACGAAGTCCTTGCCGCCGGTCTCGCCGACGATCCGCGGGTAGGAGCGGTACTTCTCGATGTTGGCGCCGACCGTCTTCCACAGGTACTGGAAGGTCTTGGTGGACCCGGTGAAGTGGATGCCCGCGAGGTCCCGGTGCTCCAGGGCGACCTCGGAGACCGCGATGCCGTCGCCGGTGACCAGGTTGATGACGCCCTTGGGCAGTCCGGCCTCCTCCAGCAGCCGCATCAGCAGCACGGCGGCGTGGGTCTGGGTCGGGGACGGCTTCCAGACCACGACATTGCCCATCAGCGCCGGGGCGGTGGGCAGGTTGCCCGCGATGGCCGTGAAGTTGAACGGCGTGATCGCGTAGACGAAGCCCTCCAGCGGGCGGTGGTCCATACGGTTCCAGACACCGGGCGAGTTGGCCGGGGGCTGCTCGGCCAGGATCTGGCGGGCGTAGGAGACATTGAACCGCCAGAAGTCGACCAGCTCGCAGGGGGTGTCGATCTCGGCCTGCTGGACGGTCTTGGACTGGCCGAGCATGGTGGACGCGGCCAGCGTCTCGCGCCAGGGACCGGCGAGCAGATCGGCGGCGCGCAGGATGATCGCGGCGCGGTCGTCGAAGGACATCGCGCGCCAGCCCGGCGCGGCGGCGAGGGCCGCGTCGATGGCGTCCCGCGCGTCCTGGTGGGTGGCGTTGCGGTAGGTGCCGAGCACGGCCTTGTGGTGGTGGGGCTGGACGACCTGGAAGGCGTCGCCGCCGCCCATCCGCCGCTCGCCGCCGATGGTCATCGGCAGGTCGACCGGGTTCTCGGCCAGCTCCTTGAGCTTGACCTCCAGACGGGCGCGCTCGGGAGAGCCGGGGGCGTAGCCGTGCACCGGCTCGTTGACGGGGGTGGGGACCTGGGTCACAGCGTCCATGAGATCCGTAACTCCTTGTACGTGAGCGGGTGTGTTGGCTAGCCCTTGGTGATCATGCTGCGCGCGAAGAACCGCAGGTTGGCCGGCTTCTCGGCGAGCCGCCGCATGAAATAGCCGTACCAGTCGGTGCCGTACGCCGTGTAGACGCGCATCCGGTGGCCCTCGGCGGCCAGCCGCAGGTGCTCCTCGCCGCGGATGCCGTACAGCATCTGGAACTCGTACTCGTCGAGCTTGCGGCCGGCCGTGCGAGCCAGTTCCTGGGCGATGGAGATCAGGCGCGGGTCGTGGGACCCGATCATCGGGTACCCCTCGCCGTCCATGAGCGTGCGCAGAATCCGGACGTACGCCTTGTCGATCTCGTGCTTCTGCTGGTAGGCGACCTCGGCGGGCTCCTTGTAGGCGCCCTTGACCAGCCGGACGCGGCTGCCGTTCGCGGCGAGCCTGCGGGCGTCGGTCTCGGTGCGGAAGAGGTACGCCTGGATGACACAGCCGGTCTGCGGGAAGTCCCTGCGCAGCTCGTCGTGGATGGCGAACATCGAGTCGAGGGTGGTGTGGTCCTCGGCGTCCAGCGTGACGGTCGTCCCGATGGCGGCGGCCCGCTCCACGACCGGGCGGACGTTGGCGAGCGCCAGCTCGTGCCCGCCGGGCAGCGCCTGTCCGAACATCGACAGCTTGACGGACATCTCCACCCGGTCGCCGAGGCCGAGCGGGGTGAGCCGGTCGATCAGCTCCAGATAGGCGTCACGGGCGGCGGTGGCCTGCTGGGGGGTGGTGATGTCCTCGCCGACCACGTCCATGGTCAGCTCCAGGCCCTGCCCGGTCAGCCGCTCCACGATCGGGGCGATGTCGTCGACGGTCTCACCGGGGATGAAGCGGTCCACGACCTGCTTGGTGACCGGCGCCGCCGAGATCAGACGGCGCATCCGGTCGCTGCGCGACGCGGCGAGAATCACGGGACCCAGCACGGGGCACCTCCACACAACACACTCAACAGACGGCCGTGGGACCCGGTGGTGATCACTGGTGATCACTGGTGATGATCGGTGATCCATCGGGTACGGCACGGAGAACCACCGTGAAACCTAGGGAACCCTTCGATCGTCGGCCATCGACAGCTGTCACGCATCCGTGCCGCAGATCTCAGACAGATGTATGAAGGCCGCGCGGAAATGCGGCAGAATGCCCAGGGTGACACCGGAGTACGCGGACCACCGCGACCACCGCGATTCCCGCGGGCGCGAACACCGTGAGCACCGCGAGCGCGATCCGCACGACCACCGCGGCGACTACCAGGAACTGGTGGACGAGCTGTCGGAACTGCTCGGCGCCCCCGCCACGCTGGAGAACCGCGACTTCGAGCTGATCGCGTTCGGCGCCTACGACAGCGAGGACGACCTCGACGCCTCCGCGCTGGACCCGGTCCGCACCCGCTCGATCGTCACCCGCCGCTCCACGGCCGCCGTCCGCACCTGGTTCGAGGGGTTCGGCATCACCCGCGCCACCGGCCCGGTCCGTATCCCGCCGACCCCCGAGGCGGGGGTGTACCGGGGACGGATCTGTCTGCCCGTACGCCATCGCGGTGTCGTCCTCGGCTATGTCTGGCTGCTCGACACCGACCCCGGTCCGTCCGACGCCCGGCTGACGGCGGCGATGGAGGTGGCGGGCCGGATCGGCGCGCTGCTCGCCGACGAGGCCCAGCACGGCGCCGACCTCACCCGGGAACTGCGGGCGGTGCTGACCGCGGAGCGCGACTGGCAGCACGACATGGCGGTGGCGGAACTCCGTACGGCGCTCGGCGTCCGGGGCACCGGCCCGCACACCCTGCTCTGTGTGGCCCCCTGGCCGTCCGCCGACCCCGACGACGCGCCCTCGGTACGCACCCTCCCGGGCGCGACCGCCCGCTGCACCATCCCCTGGGGGCTGTCCGCCCAGTGCCTCGCGGTCCTGGTCCGGCTGCGCACCGCGGAGAACCTGGCCCCGGCGGTGTCCGCAGCGACCCGTCTCCTGGACCGCCCCGCGGAGGGACCGGTGGCCGCCGGGATCGCCGCGGGCCACACCGGACTGGCCGCCCTCGGCACCGCCTGGGACCAGGCGACGGCCGCCGCCCGCGCCGCGCTGGCCGAACCCCGGCTGGGCCCGGTCACCGACTGGACGTCGATCGGCCCGTACCGGCTGCTGACCGCGCTGCCCCCGGGCGCCGCCCACGATCCCGCCGTGACGGCCCTGCTGAGCCCGGCCCACCAGGATCTCGCCCGTACCGCCGAGACCTATCTCGACTGCGCGGGCCAGGCCACCCGCACCGCGGCGGCCCTGGGCATCCACCGCCAGACCCTCTACTACCGGCTGACCCGGGTGGAGCAGCTGACCGGCCTCGACCTGGACGACGGCGAGGACCGGCTGCTGCTGCACATGGCCCTCAAGGGCCGCCGCCTCGCCCGGCCCTGAGCGCCGTCAGGGCGTCCGCCCGGCCGCCTCGATCATCAGCCGGACCCCTTCCGTCAGCTCCTCCCCCGTGGGCGCGGTCTTCGGGTCGAACGCCCACTGCGCGATGACGCCGGTCATCAGCGTCAGGTAGAGCTTGCCCAGGGTGTCGAGCTGGGCGTCGGAGACGTCCTCCTCGGCCACGTCCAGCACCATGGCGACCAGCGCGCGCCCGGCCTCGCTCTGCGCCTTCGCCAGATGGTCGCGGACCTCGGGCAGCCGGTCCCCCAGCGTCAGCACCTCCATGCTGAGCCGCCACACCGAACCGGGCCCCATGGTGGCGATGATCGCGGACCACACCTCCTCGAACCGTTCGAGCGAGCCGGGCGGGCTGGTGAACCCCCCGCCGACCGGCTCGAACTCATCACCGGTCCGGGCCACCAGCGACAGATACGCCTGGACGAGCAGCGCGTCCTTCGAGCCGTAGTGGTAGCCGATGGAGGCCAGGTTGGCCCCGGACTCCTTGACGATGTCGCGCGCGGTGGTGCGCACGAACCCCTTCGCCAGCAGACAGCGCCTGGCGCCTTCGAGCAGATCCTCACGGTGACCCATGCGGCCATGGTAGCGCGGACCCTATACGCTCGTATTAAACGACCGTACTAAACAATCGTCCTAAACGACTGTCCTAGACAAGTGTTTAATACACTCGTACAGTTCCCTGCCATGACGACTCACGGGAAACCTCCCGCCCCTGTGGCCCCCGCCCGCGCCGGCCGCCGTGAATGGACCGCGCTGGGCGTGCTGATGCTGCCGCTGCTGCTGGTGTCGATGGATGTCTCGGTGCTCTACTTCGCGGTCCCCGCGATCAGCGCCGATCTGGCCCCGACCGGCACCCAGCAACTGTGGATCTTCGACATCTACGCGTTCGCCGTGGCCGGTCTGCTGATGACCATGGGCTCGCTCGGCGACCGCGTCGGCCGCCGCAAGCTCCTGCTGATCGGCGCCGCCGCCTTCGGCCTGGCCTCCCTCGCCGCCGCCTACGCGCACACCGCGGAGATGCTGATCGCCGCCCGCGCGCTGCTCGGCATCGGCGGCGCGACGCTGATGCCCTCCACCATGGCCCTGCTGCGGACCCTGTTCACCGACCCCGGCCAGCGAGCGCGGGCCATCGCGCTGTGGTCGACGGTGATGACGGCGGGCGTGGCGCTGGGCTCGGTGATGAGCGGTGTGCTGGTCGAGCACTTCTGGTGGGGCTCGGTGTTCCTGGTCAACCTCCCGGCGATGGCGCTGCTGCTGGTGGCGGGCCCGCTGCTGCTGCCGGAGGCCCGCGACCCGCGCCCCGGCCCCTTCGACTGGCCGAGCGTCCCGCTCTCGATCGCCGCCGTCCTCCCCGTGATCTACGGCCTCAAGGAACTGGCCGCCCACGGCTGGAACGTCCGGTATGTCGTCGCGATCACCGTCGGACTGCTCTTCGCCGCCCTGTTCGTGCACCGCCAGCGCACCACACCGTCCCCGATGATCTCCCCCGCGCTGTTCCGGGGCCGTGGCTTCTCCGCCGCGCTCTCCCTCAACCTGATCGCGCTGTTCGGGATGATGGGCTCGGCGTACTTCACCACCCAGTACCTCCAGTCGGTGCTGGGCAAGGGCGCCCTGGAGGCGGCCCTGTGGGCGCTGCTCCCCTCGGTCCCGATCGGCATCGCCGCCCCGGCCGCCGCGCACCTGGTGCACCAGGGCGTCCACCGCGCCCAGGTCGTCACGGCGGGCTTCCTGGTCGCCGCCGCCGGATACGCCCTGCTGGCCCTCGCGGGCACCGACTCGCTGTGGCTGGTGCTGGCCGCGTGCGGGGTGCTCGCCTCCGGGATCACCGTGGCCCTGTCCCAGATGGTCGACCTCGCCCTCGGCACGGTCCCGGTGGAACGCGCGGGCTCCGCGTCCTCACTGCTGGAGACCTCGGCGGAGTTCGGCGGCGCCCTCGGCATGGCCGTCCTCGGCTCCATCGGCGCGGCGGTCTACCGCGCCGGCATCCCGGCGACGGCTCCCCCGGAGGCCGCGGAAACCCTGGGCGGCGCCCTCGCGGTGGCGGCCCGTCTCCCCGCCGAGACGTCCGACGCCCTGACGACGGCGGCCCGGGAGGCGTTCACGGACGGGATGCGGGCGGCGTCGGTGGCGGCGGCGATCCTGCTCGTGGGAGGGGCGGCGCTGGCGTTCACGATCCTGCGAAAAGTACGCGCCCACGCAAAAACGCCGGACGAGCAACCAAGCCCGTCCGGCGTTTGAGGACGAGGCCCCTTCAGGGCCGAAGCGGGGGCCTGGGGGCGGCAGCCCCCAGACCGACGCTCACCTCAGGTCAGGTTCACCGACCGCGCGGACGTCGCCCCGATCTCCGCCGACACCTCCGCCAGCACGCCGGAGGCCACCGTGTCATCCACGGTCAGCACAGCCAGGGCCTCCCCGCCCACCGCCGCGCGAGCGACCTGCATCCCGGCGATGTTGATCCCCGCCTCGCCGAGGATGCGCCCAACCGTGCCGACCACACCGGGACGGTCCTCGTAGCGCAGCACGACCATGTGGTCGGCGAGGGCGAGATCGACGTCGTACTCCCCCACCGCGACGATCTTCTGGAGGTGCTTGGGTCCGGCCAGCGTGCCGGAGACCGAGATCTCCTCGCCGCTCGCGAGCGTGCCGCGCACGGTGACCACATTGCGGTGGTCGGGCGACTCGGAGGACGTGGTCAGCCGCACCTCGACCCCGCGCTCCTGGGCGAACAGCGGAGCGTTGACGTACGACACCGTCTCGGCGACGACATCCTCGAACACGCCCTTGAGCGCGGAGAGTTCGAGCACCTTCACATCGTGCTGGGTGATCTCGCCGTAGACCTCGACATCGAGGCGGACGGCGACCTCGCCGGCCAGCGCGGTGAAGATCCGGCCGAGCCGCTCGGCGAGCGGCAGCCCCGGCTTGACGTCCTCGGCGATGACCCCGCCCTGCACGTTCACCGCGTCGGGGACCAGCTCACCGGCGAGCGCGAGCCGCACCGAGCGGGCGACGGCGATACCGGCCTTCTCCTGCGCCTCGTCGGTGGAGGCACCGAGGTGCGGGGTGGCGACGACCTGGTCGAACTCGAACAGCGGGGAGTCCGTGCAGGGCTCCTTGGCGTAGACGTCGAGCCCGGCACCGGCGACCCGGCCCTCCTTGAGGGCGGAGTACAGCGCCTCCTCGTCGACGATCCCGCCGCGCGCGGCGTTCACGATCCGCACGGTCGGCTTGACCTTGCGCAGCGCCTCGTCGCCGATCAGCCCGAGGGTCTCGGGCGTCTTGGGCAGGTGCACGGTGATGAAGTCGGAGACTTCGAGCAGTTCGTCCAGGGAGAGGACCTTGACGCCCATCTGCGCGGCCCGCGCGGGCTGGACGTAGGGGTCGTAGGCGACGACCTTCATGCCGAAGGCGCTCATCCGCTGGGCGACCAGGGCGCCGATCCGGCCGAGGCCGACGACCCCGAGGGTCTTCTCGGCCAGCTCCACACCGGTGTACTTGCTGCGCTTCCACTCGCCCTGCTTCAGCGCGGCGTTGGCCTGCGGGATGTTGCGGGCGGTGGCCAGGATCAGACCGCAGGCCAGTTCGGCGGCGGTCACGATGTTGGAGGTGGGGGCGTTGACGACCATCACACCGGCCTTGGTGGCGGCGGAGACGTCCACGTTGTCCAGGCCGACCCCGGCGCGGGCCACGACCTTCAGCTTCCCGGCGGCGGCGACCGCCTCGGCGTCGATCTTGGTGGCGGAGCGGATCAGGATCGCGTCGACGTCGGCGATGGCGGGAAGCAGTTCGGCGCGGTCCGCGCCGTTGCAGTGCCGGATCTCGAAGTCGGGGCCGAGAGCGTCGACGGTGGCGGGCGACAGCTCTTCGGCGATGAGTACGACGGGGTTCGAGCTCACGTGAGTCCTCACATGTCCGATGCGGACGGCCGTCCCGACGGCCGCAGGCGGTGGAGGGGGAGCGGCTCCGGAGGGATGCGCGTTCCGGTGTCGCTTGGCCGCGTGGAAGACGCACGACGCTGTGGGCCTGACGCGTAGGTAATACGGCAGTGTATCGGCGTGGCGTAGGGCGTCTTGCGCCTCCGCGGAAGGATCACCCGGACGGGGAACTCCAGTACGTATGAGTTCCCGGGGGTCCGGGTGACCGTCCGTGGCGGCGCCCCGTCGTCGGGGCGCCGCCACGGAGGGGGAGGGCTCAGGCGTCCTCGTTGACCCAGGACATCAGCTTGCGCAGGTCCTTGCCGGTGGTCTCCAGCAGGTGCTCGGCGTCCTGCTGCTTGTACTCGGTGTACTTCTTCAGACCGCCGTGGTACTCGTCCATCCAGTTCTGGGCGAAGGTGCCGTCCTGGATCTCGGTGAGGACCTTCTTCATCTCGGCCTTGGTGGCGTCGGTGATGATCCGCGGGCCGGTGACGTAGTCGCCCCACTCGGCGGTCTCGGAGACCGACCAGCGCATCTTCTCCAGGCCGCCCTCGTACATCAGGTCGACGATCAGCTTCAGCTCGTGGAGGCACTCGAAGTAGGCGATCTCCGGCTGGTAGCCGGCCTCGACCAGGGTCTCGAAACCGGCCTTGACCAGGGCGGACGTACCGCCGCAGAGCACCGCCTGCTCACCGAACAGGTCGGTCTCGGTCTCCTCGGTGAAGGTGGTCTTGATGACCCCGGCACGGGTCCCACCGATGCCCTTGGCGTACGACAGGGCGAGCGCGAAGGCGTTGCCGGTGGCGTCCTGCTCGACGGCCGCGATACAGGGGACGCCGCGGCCCTCCTCGTACTGGCGGCGGACCAGGTGGCCCGGACCCTTGGGGGCGACCATGCAGACGTCGACACCGGCGGGGGCCTTGATGAAGCCGAAGCGGATGTTGAAGCCATGGCCGAAGAACAGCGCGTCGCCGTCCTTCAGGTGCGGGGCGATGGACTCCTCGTAGACCTGGCCCTGGATGGGGTCCGGGACGAGGATCATGATGACGTCGGCCTCGGCGGCGGCCTCGGCGGGGGTCACCACGCGCAGGCCCTGCTCCTCGGCCTTGGCCTTGGACTTGGAGCCCTCGTGCAGACCGACACGGACGTCGACACCCGAGTCGCGCAGCGACAGCGCGTGGGCGTGGCCCTGGCTGCCGTATCCGATGACCGCGACCTTGCGGCCCTGGATGATGGACAGGTCGGCGTCGGCGTCGTAGAACAGCTCGGCCACTTTGGGTTCTCTCCTTGGGGTGCAGATGGTGCGTCCCACCGTATGACGGCGGGGGGAGGGGAAGTCTTCGGGTCTCGGCATACGGGCGGCCCCGGGGGGGGGCCGCCCGGTGGGTCAGGCCGAGCGGTCCAGGGCGCGCAGCGAGCGGTCGGTGATGGAGCGGGCGCCGCGGCCGATGGCGATGGTGCCGGACTGGACCAGTTCCTTGATGCCGAAGGGCTCCAGCATCTTCAGCATGGCCTCCAGCTTGTCGCTGGAGCCGGTGGCCTCGATGGTCACGGCCTCCGGGGAGACGTCCACGGTCTTGGCGCGGAACAGCTGGACGATCTCGACGATCTGGGAGCGCGTCTCGTTGTCGGCGCGGACCTTCACCAGAACGAGTTCGCGCTGCACCGCGGAGCCGGGTTCCAGCTCGACGATCTTCAGCACGTTGACCAGCTTGTTGAGCTGCTTGGTGACCTGCTCCAGGGGCAGGTCCTCGACGCCCACCACGATGGTGATGCGGGAGATGTCGGGGTGCTCGGTGACCCCGACGGCGAGCGAGTCGATGTTGAAGCCGCGGCGGGAGAACAGCGCGGCGATCCGGGCGAGGATGCCGGGGGTGTTCTCCACCAGGACGGAGAGGGTGTGCTTGGACATGGTCGTTACGTCTCTCTCTGCGTCTCTCTGTGTCTCTCGCGCTCAGTCGTCTTCGCTGTCGCCGAAGTCGGGGCGGACGTCCCGGGCGGCCATGATCTCGTCGTTGGAGGTGCCGGCGGCGACCATCGGCCAGACCATCGCGTCCTCGTGCACGACGAAGTCGATGACGACCGGGCGGTCGTTGATCGCGTTGGCCTCCTCGATGACCTTGTCGAGGTCGTCGGGGGACTCGCAGCGCAGGCCGACACAGCCCATGGCCTCGGACAGCTTCACGAAGTCCGGCACGCGGGTGCCCCGGGCCTGCGGGTTGACGTCGTCGGGGCCGGAGTGCAGCACGGTGTTGGAGTAGCGCTGGTTGTAGAACAGGGTCTGCCACTGGCGGACCATCCCGAGGGCGCCGTTGTTGATGATGGCGACCTTGATCGGGATGTTGTTCAGGGCGCAGGTGGTGAGTTCCTGGTTGGTCATCTGGAAGCAGCCGTCGCCGTCGATGGCCCAGACGGTCTGGCCGGGGGCCCCGGCCTTGGCGCCCATGGCGGCGGGGACGGCGTACCCCATGGTCCCGGCGCCACCGGAGTTCAGCCAGGTCGCGGGCTTCTCGTACTGGATGAAGTGGGCGGCCCACATCTGGTGCTGGCCGACGCCCGCGGCGAAGATCGTGCCCTCCGGGGCGAGCTGTCCGATCCGCTCGATGACCTGCTGCGGGGAGAGCGAGCCGTCGGTGGGCTGGTCGTAGCCCAGCGGGTAGGTGTCGCGCCACCGGGACAGGTCCTTCCACCAGGCGGTGTAGTCGCCCTGGTGGCCGTCGGCGTGCTCCTTCTGGACGGCCTGGATCAGATCGGCGATGACCTCGCGGGCGTCCCCGACGATCGGCACGTCCGCGGCCCGGTTCTTGCCGATCTCGGCCGGGTCGATGTCGGCGTGCACGATCTTGGCGTGCGGGGCGAAGCTGTCCAGCTTGCCGGTGACGCGGTCGTCGAAGCGGGCTCCGAGGGCGACGATCAGGTCGGCCTTCTGCAGCGCGGTGACGGCGGTGACCGATCCGTGCATGCCCGGCATTCCCACGTGCAGCGGGTGGCCGTCGGGGAATGCGCCGAGCGCCATCAGGGTGGTGGTGACGGGCGCTCCGGTGAGTTCGGCGAGGACCTTCAGCTCGGCGGTGGCGCGGGCCTTGATGACCCCGCCGCCGACATAGAGCACGGGCCGCTTGGCGCCGGTGATCAGCTTGGCGGCCTCGCGGATCTGCTTGGCGTGCGGCTTGGTCACCGGCCGGTAGCCGGGCAGGTCCATGACCGGCGGCCAGGAGAAGGTGGTACGGGCCTGGAGGGCGTCCTTGGCGATGTCGACCAGGACCGGGCCGGGGCGGCCGGTGGCGGCGATGTGGAACGCCTGGGCGATGATCCGCGGGATGTCCTCGGCCTTGGTGACCAGGAAGTTGTGCTTGGTGATCGGCATGGTGATGCCGACGATGTCCGCCTCCTGGAAGGCGTCCGTGCCGATCGCCTTGGAGGCGACCTGCCCGGTGATCGCGACCATGGGCACGGAGTCCATGTGGGCGTCGGCGATCGGGGTGACCAGATTGGTGGCGCCAGGGCCGCTGGTCGCCATGCAGACGCCGACCCGGCCGGTGGCCTGCGCGTAGCCGGTGGCGGCGTGTCCGGCGCCCTGCTCATGGCGGACCAGGACGTGACGCACCTTGGTGGAGTCCATCAGCGGGTCGTACGCGGGCAGGATCGCACCACCGGGAATGCCGAATACGGTGTCGGCCCCGACCTCCTCAAGCGAGCGGATGAGGGACTGCGCACCCGTGACGTGCTCGGGGGCGGACTGCTGTCCTCCGGATCGGGGCCGCGGCTGCGGATGATGGGCCCCGGTGGCCTGCTCGGTCATCGGCATTCTCTTCTCGATGCTGAGGGTTTTTGCGAGGTTTGTACGGTGTACGACTGCTGTACGACAGGTGCGAGTGCAACAAAAAACCCCTCGTGCCGAAAGGCAAGCGAGGGGAGCGCGCCGGGTGTGGTCGCTGGGTTTCCGGATTGTCCTCCGGTCATTCCCAGCTCAGCCGACGCGCTGTCCAAGTACGAGAATTCGGGTGCGCATGGCACAGACCCTCTCCCTCCCCCCCATGCACTGTCAAGTGGGTGGGACGGGAGTCTCATTATGTGAGCGGAGGGCCGGACCGCCGCCGAACACCGCGGTGACCCCGGGACCGCCGTACATCCCGGCCCCGCTGCTCTCCATGGTCCGCTCGCCCCGGGCCCCCGCGTACACCGGTTCGGCCGGAGTGTGGGGCAGCGCACAGTGGCCGGAGGTCAGCGCGCGGCGCAGCCGGTACTCGTCCAGCGGCCCCGAGAACGCCATCCCCTGGGCGTGCGTACAGCCCATCGCGCGCAGGGCCACCACCTGCTCCGGCAGATCCACCCCGTCGGCCACGGACTGGAGCCCGAGGTCGTTCGCGATCCGCAGCAGCCCGCTGGTGATCTTGTGCAGCCGGGCGGACTCCACGACGCCGCCGACCAGGGAGCGGTCCAGCTTCACGAGGTCCAGCGGAAGCCTGCCGAGCGCGGTGGCGCAGCCGGTCCCGTAGCCGTCGAGGGCGATCCGGACGCCGAGCCTCCGGAGGGCGGCCAGCCGGCGTTCCAGCTCGTCCAGGGCGACGCCCGCCTCGGTGTCGCACAGCTCGATCAGCAGCGCCCCGGGGGCCAGTCCGTGCCGGGTGAGCAGTGCCTCGACCGAGCCGAGGCGCAGCGACCGGTCCAGCAGCCGCCGGGCGCTCAGCCGGACCGCCACCGGCACCGCGAGCCCGCCCGCGGTGCGCTCGGCGGCCTGCTCCACGGCCTCCTGGAGCATCCACCGGCCCAGCTCGGCGGTCCGGTCGCCGTCCTCGGCCACCCGCAGGAACTCCGCGGGGGTGAACAGCACCCCTTGTGAGGAGCGCCAGCGCGCCTGGGCGGCGACCGCGGTGATCCGCCCGTCGTCCAGCCGCACCACCGGCTGGTGCAGCAGGGTGAACTCCCCGTCGTGCAGCGCGGCCCGCAGCCGGGTGGCCAGTTCCGCCTTGCGGACGACGTCCTGCTGCATCTGCGGTTTGTACAGCTCGACCCGGCCCTTGCCGGCCGATTTCGCCCGGTACATCGCGAGGTCGGCGTTGCGCAGCAACTCGCCCGCTCCGAGGCCGGGTTCGGCGAAGGAGACCCCGATGGAGGCGGCCACCCGGACGTCGTTGCCGTCGATGTCGTAGGGCTGGGAGAGGGTCAGCCGGAGGCGGTCGGCCAGTTCCAGGATGTGGCGTTCGCGGGCCGTGCGGTCCCGGGTGGTGTCGCCGATGATCAGGGCCGCGAACTCGTCGCCGCCGAGCCGGGAGGCGGTGTCGCCCTGGCGGACCGCGTCCTGGAGTCTGCGGGCGGCCTGGACGAGCAGTTCGTCGCCCGCCTGGTGGCCGATGGTGTCATTGACGGCCTTGAAGCCGTCCAGGTCGATGAAGAGGACCGCCGTGTTGCGCAGCGACAGGCCCCGGTCGGAGCTGCGGCGGCCGGACAGGGCCTGCTGGACGCGCCGGGTGAACAGGGCGCGGTTGGGCAGGTCGGTGAGCGGGTCGTGCTCCGCGTTGTGCTGCAACTGGGCCTGGAGGCGGACGCGTTCGGTCACGTCACGGCTGTTGAAGATCAGGCCGCCGTGGTGCCGGTTGACGGTGGACTCGACGTTCAGCCAGTCACCGGCGCCGGAGCGGAAGCGGCACTCGATCCGGGTCACGGGTTCTTCGAGCGGGTTGGCGGTGAGGAAGCGGCGCACCTCGTGCACCACACAGCCCAGGTCCTCCGGGTGGATCAGGGCCGCCAGTTCGCTGCCGACCAGGTCCTCCGCGGGCCGCCCGTAGACGCCCGCGGCGGCCGGGGAGACATAGCGGAGCATTCCGGTGGGGGTGGCGATCATGATGACGTCGCTGGAGCTCTGCACCAGGGAGCGGAAGTGGTTCTCCTTGTGCGCCAGTTCCTGGGTGAGGGAGATGTTGTCCAGCAGCATGATCCCCTGGCGGACCACCAGGGCGAGCACCACGGTGCCCCCGGTGAAGAGCACCACGCGGTCCACGCTGCGGCCGTTGAGGACGTTGTAGAGGATGCCCAGGGTGCAGACGGCCGCCGCGAGATACGGCGTGAGGGCGGCCAGCGAGCCGGTGATCGGGCGGGTGGCCGGATAGCGGCCGTGCTCGCCGGGCGGCAGCGGTGGACGCGGTCCCGGGAGCGGGGCGCGCACCGCGCGGGCGTGGGCCTCGGCGGCGCGCTGGGCGCAGCGGACCGTGGCCCAGGGGGCGTAGGCCAGCAGTACGGAGCCGGCGAACCAGCCCGCGTCGAGCAGCTGGCCCGAGCGGTAGTTGCTGTGGAGCAGCGGTGAGGTGAACAGGGCGTCGCACATCACCGTCAGGGCGAGGGCGCCGATCGCGGTGTTGATGGCGGAGCGGTTGGCTCCGGAGCGCCGGAAGTGCAGCGCGAGCACCATGCTGACCAGCACGATGTCCAGCAGCGGATAGGCGAGGGAGAGCGCGGTCTGGGCGACGCCCGCGCCGCCCGCGGTGGCGGTCTGGGCGAGGGCGAGGCTCCACGAGAGGGTGAGCAGGGAGCCGCCGATCAGCCAGGCGTCGAGGCCGAGGCAGACCCACCCGGCGCGGGTCACCGGCCGTTTGGCCAGGACGAGCAGTCCGACGATGGCGGGCGGCGCGAAGCACAGGAAGAACACGTCCGCCGAGCTGGGGGTGGGTACCGGGCGGTCGAGCACCACCTCGTACCAGCCCCAGACCAGGTTGCCCATGGCCGCCATCGCCGAGGAGAGGGCGAACAGCAGCCAGGCGGCTCGAAAGCGGACCCGGCGGGTGCGGGCGTACAGGAAGCAGGAGACGGCCGCGGCGCCCGCCGCCGCGCTGAGTCCGAAGTCGCCCATGACCAGGGCGACTTTGGGGGAGCCCCAGCCGAGGGCGGAGCCGACGCCGTAGCCCGCGCAGACCACGGCGAGGGCGAGTTGATGGAGGGTGCTCCAGCCGCCGCCGAGGGTCGGCGGGGCGGGGCGGGGCCTGGGTGCAGGCTGGAGGCGCGGTCCGGCGTCGAGGGCGGCCGTGGCCGTCGACGGGGAGTTCACCGGACCCACCCGGACGTGCGTGCCGTGGCGGGGTCCCGGGGGTCCCGCTGCGCGCCTTTCCTGCGGTCGCCATGCCTGCGGTGATGACAGTGATGGCCGCCGTGCCCACTGTGGTGGCCGCGTCTGCGCGCGGCCGTGCGCCAGGGCCGTCGCCGGCGGCCTCGCCGCGTCGGATCGTTCGTCCATAGGCCGTGCATCGCCCGTCGCCCCCCTCGCAGTCTGAAAGTCCATCCCCGGCGCCCAACGGCGCGCGGCGCTGCCCCTGTCCGGGACGATACACCAGTCTCGTCACTCAGGGACATAGCTTCTCTACGCTCCGTGACGACCAGCGGTGATGCGGGCACGGACCGCTTCCGGGGGACTGCGGAGGGTGCGCGAGGCGGCGCACAGGACCGCGCCGGAGGCGCGCGGACCCGTACGGACGGGCCCGTACAACGCCCGTCCGTACGACGCCTGATGGCCGGATCGGTCAGTGTTCCCCGGGGGGTTCCGTCATAAGGATCACGTTTGTGAGCGGCTCCCGGTTCACGTACCGGGTCAATTGCTCCACCAGCAGCCGTCGGGCGCGCGGCATGAACGCGGAGGTCGGACCGCCGACATGGGGGCTGATGAGGACGCCGGGGGCGCGCCACAGCGGGTGCTCGCGCGGCAGCGGCTCCGGGTCCGTCACATCGAGCGCGGCGGTGATCCGTCCGCTCTCCAGCTCGGCCAGCAGCGCCTTGGTGTCCACCACACCGCCCCGGGCGATGTTGACCAGCAGCGCCCCGTCCTTCATCCGCGCCAGGAACGAGTCGTCGGCGAGATGGCGGGTGCTGTCGTTCAAGGGGGTGGAAAGGATCACGACATCCGCGTGCGGGAGCAGAGCGGGCAGTTCGGCGAGTGGATGCACGGGACCCCTCTCTGTTGTGCGCCCGGAGCGCGCGACGCGCACGACGCGCGCGAGTTCAAAGGGCGCGAGCCGGTCCTCGATGGCGGCTCCGATCGACCCGTACCCCACGATCAGCACCGTCTTGTCGGCCAGCGCGGGGCGGAAGCCGCCCAGCCACTCGCCCCGGTCCTGCGCCCGCACGAAGTCCGGGACGCCGCGCAGCGAGGCCAGGATCAGGGCGAGGGTCAGCTCGGCGGTGCTCGCCTCGTGGACACCGCGCGCGTTGCACAGCCGCACCCCGGGACGCAGATGCCTCAGACCGGGCTCCACATGGTCGATGCCCGCGGACAGGGTCTGCACCACCTCCACGGACCGCATCTGCGGCAGCGGGCGCAGCCCCACGCCCGGCGGCTGCATGTAGGGCACGACGTAGAACACGCAGTCGGCCGGGTCCGCCGGGAAGTCCGCGCCGCCGTTCCAGTAGCGGTAGTCGGGCCCCTCGGGGAGCCCTTCTATGTCGTCCGGGGGGATGGGGAGCCATATGTGTGCGGTCATGGTCAGGAGGCTAGGGCCTGTCGTTTGGATCATCCTGGCCGTCAGCCGCGGTGCCTTGTCGACCGACCCGAGCGGGGTCTGGTGCGTGCAGCTGCAAGGCGGAGGAGGGAGTCGACGCGGTGGGGGTACCCCCGGCCGAAGGCTGGGGGACGTCGGCGAGTGACGACAACGCGGCTGGGGGTCCCCCTCTGGGGGAGTGCGTGCCAGACCCCGCGAAGCGCCGGGATGATCCAAACGACAGGCCCTGGGCCGTCCCCGGGGATTCGGCCGCGCGGGTTCCGTCGGGCCAGGTCCGGGGCGGTGCGGGGCGATCGGTACGGGGCGATCGGCGCGGTGCGGGGTCCGTGTCCGGCGCCCGCGCGGGCAAAGGTTAGGTTGGGTGCCGCGGACAGGGAGGGTTACGGGCGGTGGAGCGCAGGACGATCGGCGCGGGGGCGCTCGCGGTGGGGGCCGTCGGACTCGGGTGCATGCCGATGAGCTGGGCGTACAGCGCGTCCCGGCAGCGGGGGGACACCTCGCTGAGGACCGTGCACCGGGCTCTCGACCTGGGCGCGAACCTGCTGGACACGGCGGACATGTACGGCCCCTTCACCAATGAGCTGCTGTTGGGGCGGGTGCTCAGGGAGCGCCGCGCGGAGGCGTTCGTCTCCACCAAGGTGGGGCTCCTGGTGGGCGAGCAGCACATCGTGGCCAACGGACGGCCCGGGTATGTGCGGCGGGCGTGCGACGCCTCCCTGCGGCGGCTCCAGACCGATGTCATCGACCTCTACCAGCTGCACCGCCCCGACCCGGAGGTCCCCGTCGAGGAGACCTGGGGCGCGATGGCGGACCTGGTGCGGGCCGGGAAGGTGCGGGCGCTGGGGCTGTGCGCGGTGGGCGCGCGGGGTGGCCGGAGCGGACGGGGCGGGCGCGGCGGACGGGGTGGACCGGGCGGGCTCCCGTCCGGGGCGGGGCTGTACGACACCACGATCCGCCGGTTGCAGCGGGTGCAGCAGGTGTTCCCGGTGAGCGCGGTCGAGGCGGAGCTGTCGGTGTGGTCGCCGGAGGCGCTGGAGGCGCTGCTGCCGTGGTGCGCCTCCCGGGGCGTCGGCTTTCTCGCGGCGATGCCTCTGGGGAACGGTTTCCTCACGGGGACGCTGACACCGGGCGAGGGTTTCGAGCCGGACGACATGCGCGCCCGGCACCCGCGCTTCACCGCCGAGATGATGGCCGCCAACCAGCCGATCGTCGCCGGGCTGCGGCGGATCGCCGCCCGCCGGGGGCCGACGGTGACCCCGGCGCAGGTGGCCCTGGCGTGGACGCTGGCGCAGGGCCCGCAGGTGGTGCCGGTGCCGGGGGCGAAGCGGGAGCGGTGGGTGACGGAGAACGCCGGGGCGGCGGAGCTGCGGCTGACCGCGCGTGACTTGGCTGAGCTGGAGGTGCTGCCGGGGGCGCGGGGGTCTTGGGAGTAGGGAGAGGGAGTAAAGGGAGTAGGGGGAGGGGGCGGGGCGGGCGTAGGTAGAAGAGGAGGGGAGGGGACGGGGAGCGGAGGGGGGAGGAGGGGGAGGAGGGGAGCAGCCGGGAGCAGCGGGTGGCGGGGAGTGGAGGGGCGGCGGGGCGGGCTGGATCGACGGGCAGCGGACGGGGCGGCCGGGGCGGGCTCGATCAACGGGCAGCGGACGGGGCGGACACGGCAGCCGGGGCGGGGTCGATCAACGGGGAGTACGCGGGTCGGCGCAGGCGGGCTGGATCGGTGGGATCGGGATCGCTTGATCGGGAACCCGTGGGGCGCGAGCGGTGTATGACAAGTAGGAACCGCGAGGGAAGTTCGAGGGAAGACCCCGCGTCGAAGGGACCGTGATCGTGCAACGTCATGCTGTGACGGCCGTGCTGGCCGCGACCGCGCTGCTGCTGACGGCCGGCTGCTCGTCCGGCGACGGGGGCGGGGGCTCGCCACCCGGTGCGTCGGGGAGCGCGCCGCCCGGCCGGAGTCCGTCGGGGGGCGCGGAGTCGCCCTCCGGGCGGGCCACCGACGCCCCGCCGCCCGCCAAGGGCTCGGTGGACGTGGTGCGTACGGTCGCGGAGGGGCTCGACAGCCCCTGGGGCCTCGCGCCGATACCGGGCGGCGGCGGGCTGCTGGTCTCCTCGCGCGACGAGGCGACGATCACCCTGGTCGACACCGAGAGCGGCAGGCTCACGGAGCTGGGCGAGGTGCCCGGTGTCTCCCCGGCGGGCGAGGGCGGGCTGATGGGTCTGGCCCTCTCCCCCGACTTCGCCTCGGACAGCATGGTCTACGCGTACTTCACCTCCGCCGGGGACAACCGGATCGTGCGGATGCTCTACGACCCCGACAAGCCCGCCGGGCAGCAGCTCGGCGCTCCGGACACGGTCTTCCGGGGCATCCCCAAGGGCTTCATCCACAACGGCGGCCGGATCGCCTTCGGCCCGGACAAGATGCTGTACGTGGGCACGGGTGAGAGCGGGGACACGGGTCTGTCCCAGCAGCGGGACTCGCTGGGCGGGAAGATCCTGCGGATGACACCGGAGGGCGAGCCCGCGCCGGGCAATCCGTTCCCCGACTCCACGGTCTACTCGCTGGGGCACCGCAATGTGCAGGGTCTCGCCTGGGACAGGGAACAGCGCCTGTTCGCCGCGGAGTTCGGCCAGGACACCTGGGACGAGCTGAACGCGATCGAGCCGGGCGCCAACTACGGCTGGCCGGAGGTCGAGGGCGAGGCGGACGAGGGCACCTTCCAGAACCCGCTGGCCCAGTGGAGCACCGATGACGCCTCGCCCAGCGGGATCGCCTTCGCCCAGGGTTCGATCTGGATGGCGGGGCTGGGCGGCGAGCGTCTGTGGCGCATCCCGCTGGACGGCACGGAGGCGTCGGCGGACCCCCAGTCCTTCCTGGAAGGGGAGTACGGCCGGCTGCGTACGGTCGTGGCGGCGGACGACGGCAGACTCTGGCTGGTGACCAGCGAGACGGACGGGCGTGGGTCCCCGGAGGATGGGGACGACCGGATTCTGGAGCTGGAGGTCAGCTAGGACGGGGGCTGTCGTCCTCCGTGGTGCCGTCCTCGGGGGTGCCGTCCTCCGGGATGTCGTTCTCCGCGGTGCCGTCACCCGGGGTGTCGTCCTCCGAGGTGGGGCGGACCACGACCTTTCCCGACTCCAGGTCTATCGGGCCACGGCCCGGGTCGGCGTCGCCCACGTCCTCGCGGGTCAGTTCCAGACGGTTCTGCTCATCGCGGGTGTGTTTGCGGCCGGGGGCGAAGAGTTCCTCGAACGGGCTGAACATCGGGCTCCCTGGAGGCTCGGCGCGGCGGCTGGTCGAGGCGGGCTCGGCACAGCGACTTCACCGGGTCAACGTCCGGGGGTTCCCGGGTCATCCCGCGGCGAGGGGCTCGTCACCGGCCGGGGCGGGGAACAGACCCAGCCGGTGGGCGACCGCCGCGGCCTCGCCCCGTCCGGAGACACCGAGCTTGCCGAGGATGTTGGAGACATGGACGCTCGCGGTCTTCGGGGAGATGAAGAGTTCCTGGGCGATCTGGCGGTTGGTGCGACCGGCGGAGACCAGGCGCAGGACATCGCGTTCACGGCTGGTGAGACCGAGGGCCTCGGCGGGGTCGGCCGGGGTGAGTTCGCGGTGGCGGTCGTGGCGCAGGGCGAGCCGGGCCCGCTGGGCGAGGCGGCCGGTGGCATCGGCGAGCGGACGGGCGCCGAGGTGGTCGGCGACGGTGTGGGCGAGGCGGAGCAGTTCCGTGGCGCGGGCGCGGTGGTCGTCGGGGGCGGCGGCGGGCTGGTCGGTGGGGGCCGGGTCGGTGGGGGCGTCGGCGGTGAGGAGGGACTCGGCGAGGCGGTGGCGGACGCGGGCGAGGTCGTAGGGGCGTTCCAGATGCTCGAAGGCGGTGACGACCTCGGACCAGAGGTCGGGGGTGGCGGTGCCGTCGGCGTGCCGGAGTTCGGCGCGGACCCATTTCTCGTGGGCGTACCAGACGGGGGCGCCGGTGGTGAGGCGTTTGGCGGTGTCCAGGATGCGGGCGGTGGCGGCCTCGCGGCCGGGACGGGCGGCGGGGAGGGCGCGGTGGTCGGCCTCGGCGGTGGCGGCGGCGACGAGGAGCTTCCAGCTGTACACCTGGGTGCCGGGCGGGAGGCCCGCTTGCAGGGCGTGGTCCAGGGCGGCGCGGGCGTCGGTGATCCGGCCCTCGGCGGCGGCGACGCCGATGCCCATGGTGGCCAGGGGTATCCACTGCTGGGGCATCGAGTCGTGCACCCCGAAGTGGGCGTCGGCGGCGGCGAGTTGGCGGGCCGCCTCGGCGATGTCGCCGCGGACCAGGGCGATCTGGGCGAGGCACAGGGCGCCCGTGCCCTGGGGCTTGTCGCCAAGGCCGCGTCGGCGGGCCGTCGCGGCGGCGTCCGCGGCCTCCGTCCAGCGGCCGAGGGAGAACAGGGACTCGGAGAGGTTGCCCCAGATCCAGGTCTCGGAGCCGAGCAGGCCGTACCGGCGGGCGAAACCGACGCCCTCCTGGAGCAGATCGACGGCTTCCTGGGAGCGGCTGACGGTCTCCAGGCCGTGGGAGAGATTGACGTAGGCGCGGCCCGCGGCGTGGGCGAGGTTCTCGGTGAGGGCGAGTTCCTTGACCTCGTACAGCTCGTCGAGCCCGGCGTCGGTGCCGCCCGAGTCGATGAGGAGCATGCCGCGGGTGACCCGGGCGTCGAGTTCGATCTCGCGGGAGTCGACCATCCGGGCGTAGTCCACCGCGCGTTCGGCGGCGGCGAGGGCGTCGGGTCCCGGGGTGTGCAGCATGGACCAGGTGGCCACATTGGTGAGGACGTCGGCGTGCACCTCGGACGGGGGCAGGCCGCGGACCAGGTCCTGGGCGGTGGCCAGTTCCGTCCAGCCGTCGCCGCGCCCGTTGCCCTGGACCAGCCGGGAGCGCTGGACCCAGAACCAGGCGGCGAACAGCGGGTCGTCCTCGTCCTCCAGCAGCCGCAGCGCCCGTTTGGTGATCTTCAGGGCGCGGTCGCGTTCATGGCAGAAGCGGCCCGCGTCGGTGGCGGCGGCCATCAGGTCGAGATAGCGCAGCGGGGTGGGGGTGGAGTCGCCGGTGTCGGGGGTGCGGTAGATGGCGGCGTAGTCGGCGGGGCGCAGCGCGGCGCGGACGGCCTCGGGGGCGCTGTCCCACAGCTCCATCGCGCGTTCCACGAGCCGCAGTTGCTCGGCGTAGGCATGGCGTCGGCGGGCGGCGACGGAGGCGTCCAGGACGGCGGGGAGCGCCTTCGCGCTGTCGTGCGCGTGGTACCAGTAGTTCGCCAGACGCATCAGCCGCTCGCCCTCCGGGACGAGGGTGGGGTCGGCCTCCAGGGCCTCGGCGTAGCGGCGGTTGAGGCGGGAGCGTTCACCGGGGAGCAGATCGTCGCTGACGGCCTCGCGGACCAGGGAGTGCCGGAAGCGGTAGCCGTCGGCCTCGGGGGTGGCGAGCAGGATGTTGGCGCCGACGGCGGCGCGCAGGGCCTCGATGAGATCGTCCTCGCCGAGCCCGGCGACGGCGGCGAGCAGCCGGTACTCTACGGTGGAGCCGCCCTCGGCGACGATCCGGGCGGTCCGCTGGGCGCTCTCGGGCAGCGCCTCGACCCGGACCAGCAGCAGATCGCGCAGCGAGTCGGTCAGTCCGGCCTGGCAGCCCTCGGTGGCGGCGACGGCGAGTTCCTCGACGAAGAAGGCGTTGCCGTCGGAGCGCTCGAAGATGGCGTCGACCTGGGCGGGGTCGGGTTCGGCGGCGCGGATGCCGGCGATCTGGCAGCCGACCTCCTGGCGGTTGAAGCGGCCCAGGTCGATCCGGCGGACGGTGCGCAGGCGGTCGAGTTCGGCGAGCAGCGGGCGCAGCGGGTGGCGGCGGTGGATGTCGTCGGAGCGGTAGGTGGCGAGGACGACGAGGCGGCCGGTGCGCAGGGTGCGGCAGAGATAGGCGAGGAGGTGGCGGGTGGAGGCGTCGGCCCAGTGCAGATCCTCCAGGACGACGACGACCGTGCGGTCGGTGGCGACGCGCTCCAGGAGGCGGGCGGTGAGTTCGAAGAGGCGGGCCATGCCCTCCTCGTCGTGGCGGCCGGTGCCGGTGTCGCCGAGTTCGGGCAGGAGTCGGGCCAGTTCTTCTTCCTGGCCGGCGGCGGCGTCGGCGAAGGCGGTCGGCAGGGCGTGGCGGAGGGCGCGCAGGGCGGCGGAGAAGGGGGCGAAGGGGAGGCCGTCGGCGCCGATCTCCACGCAGCCGCCCAGGGCGACGGTTGCTCCGCGGTGGGCCGCGCGGGTGGCGAACTCTTCTGCCAGGCGGGTCTTGCCTACGCCTGCCTCTCCGGCCAGGAGCAGGATCTGGGGTTCGCCCCCGGCGGGGTCGGCTCCGGCGGGGATGGCTCCGGCGGGGGTGGTGGCTCGGGTAAGCGCGTCTTCCAGTGTGTGCAGTTCTTCGGTGCGGCCTACGAATACTGGGCTGACGGACCTGTTCTCCACGAGGGCGAGCATCGCACGGGGGTCTGACATCGGGGGAACGGTTTTCTGGGGGACGGGGGGTGGGTGGGGGGCGCGGTTGTCGTGTGGGGTGCTCGCCGTCGTGGCTGGGCGCGCGGTTCCCCGCGCCCCTTCAGGGCCGTGGCGGTCCCCCTGGGAGGGAGGGACGGCGGCGTTTCGGGGTTCCGGGTGATCCGCCGTCGTGGCTGGGCGCGCAGTTCGCCGCGCCCCTTCTCGGCGGTGGTTGTCGCCTTGGACAAGTCGGCCCTCCTCCTGGGCATGAGAAGGGCCGGCGCCTCGGTTGTCCGGGGCGCCGGCCCTCTCCCCCGTTGTCACGCGGTTCTGGGGAAGCGGAGGCGGCGGTGGCGGGGGGTATGGTCCTCGCCGGTCGCGCCGCTTCCTTCCGACTGGCTCTCCGCCTCGCGGCGGGCGTCGCGGCCCTGGCGGACGGTCTCGCGGGCCAGACGCACCTGGTCGGCCCGGCGGATCAGTTCGTCGGAGCGGTACCGGTGGATCTCGTACTCGTACATCTCTGCTCCCTGGAAGGTGGTGTCGCGGGGTGTGTTCCGCGATGTCTCTACCTTCGTCTCCCAGGGGGTGCCGCCGCATCGGGAGAGTTCCGCATCTTCGGGGGCGGGTGGGGCCTTAGAAACACCTAAGGGGCCTCAGGCCGTACGCATAGGGCTTACGTACGGTCTGAGGCCCCCGGGGTGGTTCAGCCGGTCGAGGGGAGGCCCACCAGGATCTCGGTGTACTTGAGGACCGCCAGGAGCAGACCGATCGCCCCGAGGGCGAGACCGGCCCAGGCGACGGACTTGATCCACGCGGGCTGCGCCGGGCCGGGGGCGCCGAACGCGGGGCGGACCAGGGTCACGGCCGCGACGAGCAGGGCGAACAGGGCGAAGGCGCCCGCGTAGACGGCGGTGGTGTTCCAGCTGTCGCCGTAGTTCTCCTTGACCAGCGTGGCCACATCCGTGGAGGTCGTGCTCTGCAACTGGCCGATGACCGACTCACGCGCGGCGGCCACCGTGCCGATCCAGCCGCCGGTCAGCGAGACCAGGCCGAGGACGGCGGCGACGATCGCGGCGGCGCCCTGGCCGACGAAGGAGCTGCCCTCCGTCACATCCTCCGTCAGGTCGTCCAGCAGATCTTCGTCCGTGTCCTCGGCGGCCTCGGGGGACTCCGTGGCGGCCGTGTCCTCCTTCAGGAGAGACGTGTCCGTGCCGTCCGCCTGGTCGATGTCGGTGGCGGGCGTCCCGGCCGTCTCTTCAGTCGTCTTCGTTCCCATGCGGGGCACCGTACGGACCGAGTCTGAGAAGCCCCTTAATGATCGCTGTGGACGCGGGCCGCCTGCCAGTCCCGGGCGAGGACCGCCCAGATCTCCACGTCCTGGCGGACGCCGCGCCACAGGGAGGACTCGCGCTGCACGCCCTCGCGGGTGAAGCCGAGGCGCTCGGCGGCCTTGAGACTGGCGGTGTTGCGGCTGGCCGCGTGCCACTCCACGCGATGCATCCCGCGGTCGTCCACGGCCCAGTCGATCAGGACCCGGCAGGCGCGGGTGACCAGTCCCCGTCCGGTGGCGGCGGGCTCCAGCCAGCAGCCGATCTCGCAGACGCCGTTCGCGGTGTCGAAGATCCGGAAGAGCACTCCCCCGACGAGCGTGCCGTCCAGCCACAGCCCGTGCAGGGAGCCGCTGTCGGCGCCGCGCAGATCGGCGTACCGCTTGAGGATCTCGCGGGCGGAGTCCACCTCGGTGGCGTTCGCACCGAACGGGATGTACCGGGTGATGAAGTCCCGGCCGCGGTCGAGGTGGGCGAGGAACTCCTCGGCGTGCCAGGTCTCCAGGGGGCGCAGCTCCGCGCCGTCGTCACCCAGTGATTTCGCGTACATCAGGCTTCTGCTCCCCGTGTTGTTGCTGCTACTGCCGCTGTTCGAACTGTTCTGCGACTGCTGAGAGCTTCTCATGGACCGCGGCCGAGGGGTCGCCCCGTCCCGCGCGGCACTCGGGCGGCTCGATGCTGATCCGGGGCAGCCGCCGGTCCAGGGCCTTGGGAAGCCACCAGTTGGCACCGCCGAGCAGATGCATCAGCGCCGGGACCAGCAGCGTACGCAGCACGAACGCGTCCAGCGCGACGGCGGCGGCGAGCGCGATGCCGAACATGGCGATCACCCGGTCGCCGCTGAGCACGAAGGCGAGGAAGACGGAGATCATGATGACCGCCGCCGAGTTGATCACCCGGCCGGTCTCGGCGAGCCCGACCCGGACCGCGCGCCGGTTGTCACCGGTTTCCAGCCACTCCTCGTACATCCGCCCCACCAGGAAGACCTGGTAGTCCATGGAGAGGCCGAAGAGGACCGAGACCATGATCACGGGGAGGAAGGGCTCGATGGGTCCGGCGCTGCCGAGGCCGAGCAGTTCGCTGCCCCAGCCCCACTGGAAGACCATGACGACCACACCGAAGGCGGCGGCGACGGCGGCCACGTTCATCGCGGCGGCCTTGAGCGGGATGCCGATCGAGCGGAAGGCGAGAAGCAGCAGCAGACAGCCGAGTCCGACGACCACACCGACGAACAGTGGCAGCTTGTCGACGATCACCTCCGCGAAGTCGTCATAGCCGGCGGTGACCCCGCCGACCTGGAGGTCGAGGGTGGTGCCGGTCTCGGCGCGGGGCAGGACGTCGGTGCGCAGCCGGTCGACCAGGTCGCTGGTGGCGCCGGACTGCGGGGCGGAGTCGGGGACGACGGTGAGGTACGCGGTGTCGCCGCCGGAGTTGAAGACGACCGGGGTGGCGGAGGCGACGCCGTCGGTGTCGCGCAGGGTGCGGTCGAGGTTGTCCAGGGCGAGCTTGTCGGCGGCGCCATGGACCTCGGTGACCACGGTGAGGGGTCCGTTGACGCCGGGGCCGAAGCCGTCGGCGAGCAGGTCGTAGGCCTGTCGGGTGGTGCTGGACGCGGGGTCGTTGCCCTGGTCGGAGGTGCCGAGGCGGAGGCCCAGGGTGGGCAGCGCGAGGACGGTGATCACCAGCAGGGCGACCGCGCCGAGCTTCTTGGGGTGCCGTTCCACGAACGCCGACCAGCGTGCGGCGAACCCGGTCGGCACCTCAGGCTCGGGCCCGTGCTCGGCGAGCCTGCGCCGCTCGCGGCGGCTGAGCGCCCGCATACCGATCAGGGACAGCAGCGCGGGCAGCAGGGTGATCCCGGCGGCGACGGTCAGCAGCACGGTCAGGGAGGCGGCGACGGCGACCCCGTTGAGGAAGCTCAGCCGCAGGATCAACATGCCGAGCAGCGCGATGCAGACCGTCGCACCCGCGAACACCACGGCCCGTCCGGTGGTCGCGACGGCGTGCTCCGCGGCCTCGTCGACGCTCATCCCGCGTTTCAGTCCGCGCCGGTGGCGGGTGACGATGAACAGGGCGTAGTCGATGCCGACGCCGAGCCCGATCAGCATGGCCAGCATGGGCGCGAAGTCGGCGACCGTCATGACATGGCCGAGCAGCACGATCCCGGCGTATCCGGTGCCGACGCTGACCAGGGCGGTGGCGATGGGCAGCAGGGAGGCGGCGAGCGAGCCGAACGCGAGGAACAGCACGACGGCGGCCACCGCGACCCCGACGATCTCGGCGAGATGTCCGCCGGGGGCGGCGGTCCCGCCGGTCGCGGTGCCGCCCACCTCGACCTGGAGCCCCTCGGTCCCGGCCGCCCGCGCGGTGTCCGTCACCGCCCGCACCGCCGTCTCGTCCACCTGGTCGGCGGGGCGGTCGAAGGTGACCCCGGCGTAGGCCGTGCGCCCGTCGGCGCTGATCCGGGCGGCGCCCTGGTCGTCGTAGGGGCCGCTGACGGCGGTCACGGAGGGGAGCCCCGCGATCTCGTCCAGGGCGCGGGTCATGGTCTGTTCGACATCGGCGGCGCGGACGGTGCCGTGCGCGGTGTGCCAGACGACGGTGGCGTCCTCGGCGCCGAGCCCGGGGAAGCCCGCGTCGAGGAGCTGGGTGGCGCGTCCGGACTCGGTGCCGGGGACCTCGTAGTCGTTGGAGTAGGCCGGGCCCATGGCGGCGGCGGTGGCGCCGACGCCGCCGAGGGCGAGCAGCCACAGCAGTACGGCGACGAGGCGGTGCCGGACACACCAGCGGGCAAGGGCTGCCACGAAACGTGCTCCCAGGGATGCGGAATGTAGGTCTTTGGCCGGGAACCCGCACCGGGAACAGTCGTCCACGCGTTGAACGGCCCGCAAAGAACATATGAGCAGTCGGGGCCACTCTCGCAGGGGAAAATGATCGTTTGCCGGGTTCGTGTGTTTATTCACAAGAACGGGGCGAGGACCCGTGAGGGTTCAGACGGGGCCGGGAACGGCGAGGGGGCCGCACCGGTGTCGGCGCGGCCCCCTGGCCCCGTACATGTAGCGGATCAGCCCTCGGTGACGCCCAGCCGCTCCAGGATCAGTTCCTTGACCCGGCCCGCGTCGGCCTGGCCGCGGGTGGCCTTCATGACCGCGCCGACCAGGGCACCGGCCGCCGCCACCTTGCCGCCGCGGATCTTGTCCGCGATGGCCGGGTTCCCGGCGATGGCCTCGTCCACGGCGGTGCCGAGCGCGCCCTCGTCGGAGACGACCTTGAGGCCGCGCCGGTCGACCACCTCGTCCGGGGTGCCCTCGCCCGCGAGGACCCCCTCGATGACCTGGCGGGCCAGCTTGTCGTTGAGGGAGCCCTCGTCGACCAGGGCGGTGACCCGGGCGACCTGCGCCGGGGTGATCGCCAGCTCGTCCAGCGCCGTACCGGACTCGTTGGCGCTGCGGGCCAGCTCGCCCATCCACCACTTGCGGGCGGACGCGGCGTCGGCGCCCGCCTCGATGGTGGCGACGATCGGGTCCAGGGCACCGGCGTTGAGGATGGCCTGCATGTCGGTGCCGGAGATCCCCCACTCCTCGCGGAGCCGGTTGCGGCGCACCAGCGGCAGCTCGGGCAGGGAGGCGCGGATCTGCTCCACCCACTCCCGCGACGGGGCGACCGGCACCAGGTCGGGCTCGGGGAAGTACCGGTAGTCCTCGGCCTCCTCCTTGACCCGGCCGGAGGTGGTGGAGCCGGTGTCCTCGTGGAAGTGCCGGGTCTCCTGGACGATCGTGCCGCCCGCGTTGAGCACGGCCGCGTGGCGCTGGATCTCGAAGCGGGCGGCGCGCTCGACGGAGCGCAGCGAGTTGACGTTCTTGGTCTCGCTGCGGGTGCCGAACGTGTCCGCGTCCTTCCGCATCAGCGACAGGTTGACGTCGCAGCGCATCTGGCCCATCTCCATCCGGGCCTCGGACACGCCGAGCGCGCGGATCAGCTCGCGCAGCTCACGGACGTAGGCACGGGCGACCTCGGGGGCGCGTTCGCCCGCCCCGGTGATCGGCTTGGTGACGATCTCGATGAGCGGGATGCCCGCGCGGTTGTAGTCGAGCAGCGAGTGCGAGGCGCCGTGGATCCGGCCGGTCGCGCCGCCCACGTGGGTGGACTTTCCGGTGTCCTCCTCCATGTGGGCGCGCTCGATCTCGACGCGGAAGGTCTCCCCGTCCTCCAGCTGGACGTCGAGATAGCCGTTGAAGGCGATCGGCTCGTCGTACTGGGAGGTCTGGAAGTTCTTCGGCATATCCGGATAGAAGTAGTTCTTCCGGGCGAAACGGCACCAATCGGCGATGTCGCAGTGCAGCGCGAGGCCGATCCGGATGGCGGACTCGACGCCGACCGCGTTGACGACGGGCAGCGCGCCGGGCAGGCCGAGACAGGTGGGGCAGGTCTGGGTGTTCGGGTCGGCACCGAGGGTGGTCGAACAGCCGCAGAACATCTTGGTGCTGGTGCCGAGCTCGACATGGACCTCAAGGCCCATGACGGGGTCGTAGGTCGCGAGCGCGTCCTCGTACGACACCAGGTCGGTCGTGGTGGTCACGGTGAAAACTTCCCTCTCAGCCCAGCAGGACGTCGTCGTCGCCCAGCCGCTTCAGCTCGCGGTAGAGGATGGCGAGGCCGGTGACGATGGCGACGGCGGACACGGTGGCGTCGATCAGCCGCAGATTGTCGTGCTCGGCGCGGGCCTTCTTGATCTGCTTGGCGACACCGACCGCGCCGAACGCGGTGGTGGCCATGGACAGGTACGTCCCGGACTTGGACTTCTTGAAGCCCTTGGCCTTCGACAGTGCGTTGCTCACAGCGACGGAGCCTCCTCCAGCAGCGGGTGTCCCCACTTTTCCACGAAGGCGGCCTCGACGGCGGCTCCGACCTTGTAAAGCCGGTCGTCCCGCATCGCCGGGGCGATGATCTGGAGGCCCACCGGGAGGTTGTCCTCGGGGGCCAGACCGCAGGGCAGCGACATGGCCGCGTTGCCCGCCAGGTTGGTGGGGATGGTGCACAGGTCGGCGAGGTACATCGCCATCGGGTCGTCGGCGCGCTCACCGATCGCGAAGGCGGTGGTGGGCGTGGTCGGCGAGACGATCACGTCGACCTGCTCGAACGCCTTCTCGAAGTCCCGGGTGATCAGCGTACGGACCTTCTGGGCGCTGCCGTAGTAGGCGTCGTAGTAGCCGCTGGACAGCGCGTACGTGCCGAGCATGATCCGGCGCTTGACCTCGGGGCCGAATCCGGCCTCGCGGGTCAGGGAGGTGACCTCCTCCGCCGAGTGGGTGCCGTCGTCGCCGGTACGGCGGCCGTAGCGCAGGCCGTCGAAGCGGGCGAGGTTGGAGGAGCACTCGGAGGGCGCGATCAGGTAGTACGCGGAGAGCGCGAGGTCGAAGGACGGACAGTCCAGCTCGACGATCTCGGCGCCGAGCCCCTTGAGCAGCTCGACGGCCTCGTCGAACCGCTGGATGACCCCGGCCTGGTAGCCCTCGCCGCGGAACTGCTTGACGACGCCGACCCGCATCCCGGTGACGCTGCCGTTGCGGGCGGCCTCGACGACCGGCGGGACCGGGGCGTCGATGGAGGTGGAGTCCAGCGGGTCGTGCCCGGCGATCACCTCGTGCAGCAGGGCGGCGTCCAGCACCGTACGGGCGCAGGGCCCGCCCTGGTCCAGCGAGGAGGAGAAGGCGACCATGCCGTAGCGCGAGACCGCGCCGTAGGTCGGCTTGACGCCGACCGTGCCGGTGACGGAGGCGGGCTGGCGGATGGAGCCGCCGGTGTCCGTGCCGATGGCGAGGGGGGCGAGGTAGGCGGCGAGCGCGGCGGAGGAGCCGCCGCCGGAGCCACCGGGGATCTTGGTCAGGTCCCAGGGGTTCCCGGTCGGCCCGTACGCGCTGTTCTCGGTGCTGGACCCCATGGCGAACTCATCCATGTTGGTCTTGCCGAGAATGACCACGTCAGCGGCCTTGAGCCGCCGGGTGAGGGTGGCGTCGTACGGCGGAATCCACCCCTCCAGGATCTTGGAGCCGACGGTGGTGGGGATGCCCTCGGTGGTGAAGATGTCCTTCAGCGCGAGCGGTACCCCGGCCAGCGGACCGAGCGTCTCGCCGCGCTCGCGCTTGGCGTCCACGGCACGGGCCTGGGCGAGCGCGCCCTCGCGGTCGACATGCAGGAAGGCGTGCACCTTCTCGTCGACGGCGTCGATCCGGGCGAGGTGCGCCTCGGTGACCTGGACGGCCGTCAGCTCGCCGGAGGCGATCTTCGCGGCGGTCTCGGCGGCGGTGAGCTTGATGATGCTGTGGTGATCCGTCATGGCCTTCACTCCTCTCCCAGGATCTGCGGCACCTTGAAACGCTGCTGCTCCTGGGCCGGGGCGCCGGAGAGCGCCTGCGCGGGGGTGAGCGACGGACGGACCTCGTCCGGCCGCATGACATTGGTCAGCGGCAGCGGGTGGGAGGTCGGGGGTACGTCTTGGTCGGCGACCTCGCTGACGCGTGCGACCGCGCCGATGATGTCGTCGAGCTGGCCGGCGAAGTGGTCGAGTTCTTCGGGCTTCAGCTCCAGACGCGCCAGCCGTGCGAGGTGGGCGACCTCCTCGCGCGTAATGCCAGGCATGCAGCGATCCTCTGGGTGAGTGTGTGTGGTTTGACGCAATCCTAGGGGGCGGGGGTGGCTGGCCGGAAAACGGTTTGGTGGGGGCGGTGGGGGATCGATCCCCACGACGGCGGGGCCGCGGCCGACGGCGAGAACCCCCACGGGCGACGCTCACCGGCGAACGGGCTGGAAACGGGCGGGCCGGGTGGGAAAAGAATCCCCACGACGGCGGGAGAGCGGCCGACGACGAGAACCCCCACACCCGACGCTCACCGGTGAACAGGCTGGAAACGGGCGGGCCGGGCGGGAACTACTCCGGAAGCGCCGCGGGCTCCCGCTGAGCCCCCCGCGCCCGCAACCACGCCGTGGTCTCCGCGGGCGGCATCGCGGCAGCGACCAGCCACCCCTGCACCGCGTCACACCGAAGGTCCCGCAGCCGCTCCCACGTCTCGTCGTCCTCCACGCCCTCCGCGACCACCAGCAGCCCCAGGGAATGCGCGAGGTCGACCGTGCAGCGCACGATCTCCGCGTCCTCGGTGTCCACCGCGAGCCGCGCCACGAACGACCGGTCGATCTTCAGCTCGCTCACCGGCAGCCGCCGCAGATGCACCAGCGACGAGTACCCCGTGCCGAAGTCGTCCAGCGACATCTTCACGCCGTGCCCGGTCAGCCCGGCGAGGGTGTCCGCGGCCCGCTGCGGGTCCTCCAGGAGCACATGCTCGGTGATCTCCAGTTGGAGCGCTCCCGCGGGCACTCCGTGCCGGGCCAGCCGCGCGGCGACGGACCCGGCGAAGCCGGGGGTGTGCACATCGCGCGGCGAGACATTCACCGCGACCGGCACGAACAGCCCCTGTGCCCGCCACTCGGCGACCTGGGCGAGCGCGGTGTCGAGCACGTACTCGGTGAGGTGCGGCATCAGCCCGGACGACTCGGCGATGGCGATGAACTCGTCCGGCGGCACCTTCCCGCGCTCCGGATGCACCCACCGCACCAGCGCTTCGAGTCCGGCGACCTCCCCGTCGAAGCGCACCTTGGGCTGGTAGTGGAGCTGCACCTCGCGCGCGTCGAGGGCGCGCCGCAGATCGGCGAGGAGTCCGAGCCGGTCCGGGGTGTTGGAGTCCCGCTTGGACTCGTAGACCTCCACGCCCGTACGGTCCCGCTTCGCCTGGTACATGGCGACGTCGGCGCGGCGCAACAGCCCCTCGGCGTCGAGCGCGTGGTCCGGGTAGACGGCGACTCCGGCGCTGGCCTCCAGGACCAGGGTGAGTCCGTCGAGGTCGAGCGGGGAGCCGAGTTCGGCGACGATGGAGCGGGCCACCCGGGTGGCGGAGGTGATGGAGTCGGCGACCGGCAGGAGGACGGCGAACTCGTCGCCGCCGAGCCGGGCGACCTCCGCGCCGCGCGGCAGCGCCTTGCGCACCCGGTCGGCGGTCTGGAGCAGCAGCCGGTCCCCGGCGAGATGCCCGAGGGTGTCGTTGACCGAGCGGAAGCGGTCGAGGTCGATCAGCATCAGGGCGGAGCGGGCGCCGATGCGTTCGGCGTCGTCCAGCGCGCTCCAGATGCGTTCATGCAGCCACTGGCGGTTGGGCAGGCCGGTGAGCGGGTCGCGCAGTTGTTCCTCGGCGCGGGCGCGGGCCATCCACAGGGTGGAGTCGAGGGCGATCAGGGGGATCGCGAACAGCGGCAGCAGGATGGGCTTGGCGAAGGCGATGACGCAGATCAGCGGGGCGATGCCGAGCAGCGCGAGGGCGACGATGCCGTGTCGGACCAGGGTGGTGCGGGCGATGGTGGGCAGCTTCCCGCCGCGCGGGGTGTGCAGGTACCAGAGCAGGGCGCGGGTGACGGCGAGGTAGGCGAGCGCCACCAGGAGCACATCGGTGGCGGTGTAGAGGGTCCAGGTCTCCGGCAGCCAGGGGTGTTCCACCGAGGGCACGGGGCCGAAGAAGGAGCGCAGCAGGGCGGCGGCGCCGATGCCGAGGATGTCGACGGCGCCGTCGAGCATCCCGTGCCGCCAGCGGTGGTGGCGGGCTATGCCGACCAGGACGACGACGGTGAGGCTGACCATCCCGGCCGGGAGCCAGCCGTAGAGCAGCAGGACTGCGAGGGTGAGGGCGGCGCCCGAGCCGGTGCCGCCGGACCAGCGGGCGCGGCCGAGCATCACCAGGTGGCCGACGACGATGCCGGTGAGCACGGCCAGCGACCAGCCGACCTCGCCGGACGGGAAGAGGGCGTGCCGGCTGGTGAAGGCCCGGTAGAAACCGGCGCCGAGGACGAAGGCGGCGCCGGCGACGACGGCCGCGGGCAGCGCGGGCCAGGTCTGCCGGTCGGCGTCGGGGTCGTGGTCATGGCCGTGGTCGGCGGAGACACCGGAGTGCGGTGTGGGCAGTCGTACGGGGACCGGCGCGTCCGCCGGGGTCCGCGCCGTCGCGCGCCCCGGTGCGCCGACCCGGCCCAGCGCCGTACGGCCCCCTCGCCAGGCGCCGGCCAGTCGGCGCAGCCGTTTGTCCGGGGCGGCGCTCTCGGTCGGTTCCATTCCCGTCCCTCTCACGGCCGGCGGTGCCCGTGCCAGGCGGCCCGATGCCCGACTTCGATCCAGGGCACCGCGTCGGAAAGCCCTTTCCCCGGCTCCTGAACAGCACGGGGTTGCCCCGACCGCAGCTGGGCACGGCAGGCGCACAGCTCAACAGTAGGCCGCGGAAGGGGTCCACGGGCAGCGGTCGACGACGGTTGCCCGAATGCGCCCCGGCCACCCGTATGCGTCTGGTATGCGCCGAACGGGTGGCCTTGGCCCATGAATTCAGGGGCGCGGGGCGTGGGCTGCTTGACTCAGCCCGCCGTCTCCTCCGCCGCGTCAGGCGCCTCCGGCGCGGCGGGCTGTTCCACCGGGAGCGCGGCCTCGGAGGCGGCCTCGGGCCCTTGTTCGAGGAGCACGGTGAAGCCGTCCTCGTCGAGCACGGGCACCTTCAGCTGCATCGCCTTGTCGTACTTCGACCCGGGATTGTCCCCCACCACCACGAAAGCCGTCTTCTTCGAAACCGAACCGGTCACCTTTGCTCCACGCCGCTGGAGCTCCTCCTTGGCGCCGTCCCGGGTGAAGTGCTCCAGCGTGCCCGTGACGACGACGGTGAGGCCCTCCAGGGGGCGCGGTCCCTCGTCCTCGGCGGAGCGCTCCTCCTCCATCCGCACCCCGGCGGCCTTCCACTTGCGCAGGATCTCCTGGTGCCACTCCTCGGCGAACCACTCCTTGAGGGAGGCGGCGATGATGGCGCCGACGCCTTCGGTGGCGGCCAGCTCCTCCTCACTGGCCTGCTCGATCCGGTCGATGGAGCCGAACTCGCGGGCGAGTGCCTCGGCGGCGACCGGGCCCACATGACGGATCGAAAGACCGGTCAGCATCCGGGCCAGCGGGCGTTCCTTGGCCGCCGCGATGTTCTCCAGCATCGCGACCGCGTTCTTCTTCGGCTCGCCCTGCTGGTTGGCGAAGACCGTGGCGATCTTCTCCTCGCCGGTCTTCGGGTCCCGCTTGGGCAGCCCGCTGTCCTGGTCCAGGACGTACGCCTTGATGGGCAGCAGCTGCTCGATGGTCAGATCGAACAGATCGCCCTCGTCGGCGAGCGGCGGGGTCTTCGGCTCCAGCGGGTTGGTGAGCGCGGCGGCGGCCACATAGCCGAAGTGCTCGATGTCCAGCGCCTTGCGGCCCGCCAGGTAGAACAGCCGCTCACGCAACTGGGCGGGGCACCCGCGCGCGTTGGGGCAGCGCAGGTCGACGTCGCCCTCCTTCATCGGCTTGAGCGGCGTACCGCACTCGGGGCAGGCGGCGGGCATGACGAACTCGCGCTCGCTGCCGTCCCGCAGATCGGCCACCGGGCCGAGGATCTCCGGGATCACGTCACCGGCCTTGCGCAGCACCACCGTGTCCCCGATGAGCACGCCCTTGGCCTTGACCACGTCCTGGTTGTGCAGGGTGGCGAACTCCACCTCGGAACCGGCCACGGTCACCGGCTCCACCTGCGCGTACGGGGTGACCCGCCCGGTGCGGCCGACGCCCACCCGGATGTTGAGCAGCCTGGTGTTGACCTCCTCCGGCGCGTACTTGTACGCGATGGCCCAGCGCGGGGCGCGGGCCGTGGAGCCCAGGCGGCCCTGGAGCCGGATCTCGTCCAGCTTGACGACCACGCCGTCGATCTCGTGCTCCACCGAGTGGCGGTTCTCGCCGTAGTGGGCGATGAACGCGCGGACCCCGTCCAGGTCGTCCACCACCCGGTTGTGCGGGGAGGTGGGCAGGCCCCAGGTCCGGAGCAGGTCGTACGCCTCCGAGAGCCGGTTCATGCCGTCGAAGCCGGAGAGGGCGCCGATGCCGTGCACCACCATGTGCAGGGGGCGGGTGGCGGTGACGCGGGGGTCCTTCTGGCGCAGGGAACCGGCCGCCGCGTTGCGCGGGTTGGCGAACGGTTTGTCACCGGCCTCCACCAGACGGGCGTTGAGCGCCGCGAACTCGTCCATCGGGAAGTAGACCTCGCCGCGGATCTCCACCACGTCCGGGACCCGGTCGCCCTGCAACCGGTCCGGGATCTCGGCGATCGTACGGACGTTGGGGGTGATGTCCTCGCCCGTGCGGCCGTCGCCGCGGGTGGCGGCGCGGGTGAGACGGCCCTGCTCGTAGGTGAGGTTGACGGCGAGGCCGTCGACCTTCAGCTCGCACAGGAAGTGGTACTCCTGCTCGCCCAGTTCCCGCGCGATGCGGTCCGCCCAGGCGGCCAGCTCCTCGTCGTTGAACGTGTTGTCCAGCGACAGCATCCGCTCGCGGTGCTCGACGGCCGTGAACTCCGTCTCGTAGGACCCGGCGACCTTCTGGGTCGGCGAGTCCGGGGTGCGCAGCTCCGGATACGTCTCCTCCAGCGCCTCCAGGGACTTCAGGAGCCGGTCGAACTCCGCGTCGCTGACGACCGGAGCGTCGTTCACGTAGTACCGGAAGCGGTGCTCCTCGACCTGCTCCGCGAGCCTGGCGTGCTTCTCGCGTGCCTCGGCGGGCACCGCCGTCGTCTGCGCTTGCTTGTCGCCGGCCACCGTGTCGTCCTCCCGTTACTCTGGGTTGTCCGCGAGGGATCTCGCCGCCCGGACGCAGTGGGCGAGGGCCTTGCGGGCGTACGCGGGCGAGGCGCCCGCCAGGCCGCACGACGGGGTGACCGTCACGGCGTCGGCGAGCAGGCCCGGATGCAGCCCCAGCCTGCGCCACAGCGTCCTGACACCCATGACGCTACCGGCAGGGTCTGACAATGGGCCGTCCGTGCCCGGTACGACACCCGTGAACAGCCGCGTGCCCGCCTCGACGGCCTCGCCGATCGCCTCGTCGTCACGCTCGGTGAGCAGGCTGAAGTCGAAGGAGACGCCCTTCACGCCGGCCCGGCGCAGCAGGGCGAACGGCACGTCCGGGGCGCAGGAGTGCACGATCACCGGGCCGTGCGGGTGGACGGCGACGGTGTCCCGGAGCGTGGCCTCGACCAGTTGGCGGTCCACGGCGCGGTGCGTGCGGTAGCCGCTGGCGCTCTTGACCTGGCCGCGCAGTACGGCGGTGAGGGAGGGCTCGTCCAGTTGGAGCACCAGGCGGGCGCCGGGGATACGGCGGCGCAGTTCCGCGAGGTGCAGGCGCAGGCCCTCGGTGAGGGAGGCGGCGAGGTCGCGGCAGGCGCCGGGGTCGGAGAGGGCGGCCTCTCCGTTGCGCAGCTCCAGTGCGGCGGCGAGGGTCCAGGGGCCGACCGCCTGGACCTTGAGGGGGCCGGTGTAGTCCTGGGTGAACTCCTCCAGCGCGTCCAGGTCCTCGGTCAGCCAGGAGCGGGCCCTGCGGGTGTCCCGGCCGGGGCGGTCCCCTATGCGCCAGCCGCTGGGTTCCACACGGGCGTACAGCTCTACGAGGAGCCCTGCGGTGCGGCCGATCATGTCGGCGCCGGGGCCTCTGGCGGGGAGCTCGGCGAGGTACGGGAAGTCCTCGAAGGTCCCGGTGACCGTCTTGGCCGTCTCCCTGGCGTCGCCGTCGGGCATGGACCCGACGCCGGTGGCTCCGCCGAAGACCGGCAACGTCTCTTCACTCACCCCCGAAGCGTACGTACCGCCCGCCCCGGTGACCCCCCTGGGGGCTCCGCCCCCAGCCCCCCACACCTATGCCCACCCCACCACCCGACTCGGCCAACCGAAAAGGTGCCCGAAAAGAGCCACGTCCGCCCCTACCTCCCCGGGCGGACCGTCACGTCGGTCAGTTCCGCGTCCCTCGGAAGGTCCAGCGCCGTCACGATCGTCGTCGCCACCGACTCCGGGTCGATCCAGTCCGCCGCGTCGTACTCCCGGCCCTCCTGCTGATGCACCCGCACCTGCATCGACGTGGCCGTACGCCCCGGGTACACGGTCGTGACCCGCACCCCCTGGGCGTGCTCCTCCTGTCGCAAGGAGTCGGCCAGTGCCTTCAGTCCGTGCTTGGACGCCGCGTACGCCGACCAGTCCGCGCTGGCCCGCAGCCCCGCGCCCGAGTTCACGAACAGCACATGCCCGCGCGCGGCCCGCAGCTGGGGAAGGAAGAGGCGGGTCAGTTCGGCCGGCGCGATCAGGTTCACGTCCAGCTGGTGGCGCCAGGTCTTGGGGGTCAGGTCGCCGACCGGGCCGAGGTCGACCACCCCGGCGATGTGCAGCAGGGAGTCCACCCGGTCGGGCAGCGTCTGGTGGGACAGCGCCCAGGAGAGCCGCGCCGGGTCCGCCAGATCGCCGACCAGCGTCCGGGCGCCGGGGAACTCCGCCGCCAGCTCCCGCGCCCGCCCCACGTTCCGCGCGTGCAGCACGAGGTCGTCGCCGCGGGTGTGCAGCCGCCGGGCGACGGCCGCGCCGATACCCGAACCGGCCCCGGTGATCACATGTGTAGCCATGCCCGCCATGCTCGCACCACCGGCGATCAGACCTCGCCCCGGCTCTCCTCCAGGTACGCCAGCGCCGCCACCGGCTCCTCGGCGAAGAACACCAGGCTGCTCAGCGGGACCGGCAGGAACCCTTCCGCCTCCATCCGCCGGAACTGCTCCTTGAGCCCGTCGTAGAAGCCCGCCGTGTTCAGCAGCACGACCGGCTTGTCGGTGTGCCCGTGCTTCTTCAGCTCCAGGATCTCCGTCGCCTCGTCGAGCGTTCCGGTGCCGCCGACCATGACGACCACCGCGTCCGCCTTCTCCAGCAGCAGCCGCTTGCGCTCGGCGAGGTCCCGCGCGGTCACCATCTCGTCGGCGCCCGCCCGCGCCTTCGCCGCGAGGAACTCCACGGAGACGCCCACCAGGCGCCCGCCCGTCTCCTGCACCCCGTCCGCGACGACCTTCATCAGACCGGTGTCGGAACCGCCCCAGACGAGCGTGTGCCCGCCCTTGCCCATCAGTTCAGCGAACTCCCGCGCGGGGCGGGTGTAGCGGTCGGCGAGATCGTTGGCGGAGAGGAAGACACAGATGTTCATGGGAACACCGTACGGGCGGGGGGAAAGGACCGCGGAGGGGGAAGAAGCCGAGGGCCCCGCGCGCTGTTCCTGTCATGACCAACGGACACGGACACACGATCACGATCGAGCCCAGCGAGCAGCGCGTACGCGCGGTCCACGGCGGCCAGGTGCTGGCCGAGAGCGACCGCGCCCTCGTCCTGCGCGAGACCGGCTGTCCCGCGCGGTACTACATCCCGGCCGAGGACGTCCGTCTGGACCTTCTGACGGCCTCCGAGACCCACACCTACTGTCCGTTCAAGGGAACGGCCTCCTATTGGTCCCTGCCCGACGCCGCCGACCTGGTCTGGGGCTACCCGGACCCGAAGACGGACGTGGCGCGGATCAAGGACCACCTGTGCTTCTACGAGGTGGAGGCCGTCTGACGCCCCGCGCCCGTCATACGGCGGGCGCCGCCGTCGCGCGCGTGGTCGTCGCGATCGTCGCCGACCCCACCACGCGCGTGCCGTCGTACAGCACGATCGCCTGGCCGGGGGCCACGCCCCGGACGGGGGCGGTGAAGCAGACGTGCAGTTCCGTGCCGTCCACGACCTCCGCGGTGACCTCGGTCTCGTCGCCGTGGGCGCGGAGCTGGGCGGTGTAGGTGCCGGGGCCCGTGGGGGCCGTGCCGCACCAGCGGGGCTTGATCGCGGTGAGGGACGAGACATCGAGGGCGGCGGCGGGGCCGACCGTCACCGTGTTGTCGACGGGCGAGATGTCGAGGACGTAGCGCGGCTTCCCGTCGGCGGCCGGGGTGCCGATCCTGAGGCCCTTGCGCTGGCCGATGGTGAAGCCGTAGGCGCCCTCGTGGGTGCCGATGCGGTGGCCGGACTCGTCGACGATGGCGCCCTCGGCGGTGCCCAGACGGCGGGCCAGGAAGCCCTGGGTGTCGCCGTCGGCGATGAAGCAGATGTCGTGCGAGTCGGGCTTCTTGGCGACGGCCAGACCGCGCCGCTCGGCCTCCGCGCGGATCTCGTCCTTGGTGGTGACGGTGTCGCCGAGCGGGAACAGCGCGTGCGCGAGCTGCCGCTCGTCCAGCACACCGAGCACATACGACTGGTCCTTGGCCATGTCGGAGGCGCGGTGCAGCGCGCGGGAACCGTCGGCGAGGGTGACGACCTTGGCGTAGTGGCCGGTGCACACCGCGTCGAAGCCGAGCGCGAGCGCCTTGTCCAGCAGGGCCGCGAACTTGATCTTCTCGTTGCAGCGCAGACAGGGGTTCGGCGTCCGGCCCGCCTCGTACTCGGCGACGAAGTCCTCCACCACGTCCTCACGGAAGCGGTCGGCGAGGTCCCACACATAGAACGGGATACCGATGACGTCCGCCGCGCGGCGGGCGTCCCGGGAGTCCTCGATGGTGCAGCAGCCGCGCGCGCCCGTACGGAAGGACTGCGGGTTCGCGGAGAGCGCCAGATGGACGCCGGTCACGTCATGGCCCGCCTCGGCGGCACGGGCGGCGGCGACGGCGGAATCGACCCCGCCGGACATGGCGGCGAGGACGCGGAGGGGACGGGAGCGCTGCGGGGTGTCAGTCATAGCTCCTCCAGGGTAAGGGGGCCCGGGAACCAGGGCCCGCGAGTATCCGTTCTCGATCACATGGAGGAGACGAAGGCGCCCGGGTCCGGCGCGCGCATCGGCCGGCGGTCGCTGATCATCGGCGGCGCGGCGGCGGCGGTCGGCGCGGGCGCGTGGGCGGCGCACGACCGGCTGTCGGAGCTGTGGTGGCAGGTGCCGGGCGTGGCCAAGCCGCGGGAGGACGGCGCCGTGGACTTCGGGGGCGCGCACTGGGTGGCGGCGTCCTCGGCGAACTGGCGCCGCGCGGACCGCCCGGCCGACTACACGGTGGACATGGTGATCGTCCATGTCACCCAGGGCAGCTTCGACAGCGCGGTCCGTGCCTTCCAGAACCCGGGCCATGGAGCGGCGTCGCACTACATAGTGGGTCAGGACGGCCGGATCAACCAGATGATCCGCGAGCTGGACGTGGCGTACCACGCGGGCAACCGGGAGTACAACGAACGCAGTGTCGGCATCGAGCACGCCGGTTTCGTGGACCGCCCCCAGGACTTCACGGACGACATGTACGCGGCTTCCGCGCGGCTCACGGCCGGTATATGCGCCCGGTACGCCATCCCGGTCGACCGGGAGCACATCATCGGGCATGTGGAGGTCCCGGGCACGGACCACACGGACCCGGGCCCGCACTGGGACTGGGACCGCTATCTGATCCTGGTCCGAAGAGCCGCCACGGCCTCGACGTCGGCGACGCCCACCCCCACGGCCACCCCGCGCTCCTCCTGAGGCGCCGCCCGCGCCGCCCTGAGGCCCGCTCTCAGCTCAGCCCCGCCGCGCGGGCCCGCTCCACCGCCGGACCGATCGCCTTCGCCACCGCCTCGACATCCGCCTCGGTGGAGGTGTGCCCCAGGGAGAACCGGAGGGTCCCCCGGGCGAGGTCGGGATCGACCCCCGTGGCCAGCAGCACATGGCTGGGCTGCGCCACCCCGGCCGTGCAGGCGGACCCGGTGGAGCACTCGATGCCCTGGGCGTCGAGCAGCAGCAGCAGGGAGTCCCCCTCACAGCCGGGGAAAGTGAAGTGGGCGTTGGCCGGAAGCCGTCCGCCGGGCGCCGGGTCCCCGCCCAGGATCGCGTCGGGCACCGCCGCGCGCACGGCGTCGACCAGCTGGTCGCGCAGCGCCCCGATCTCCCGCGCGAACCACTCCCGCTCCGCCGCCGCGAGCCGTCCGGCGACGGCGAAGGAGGCGATGGCGGGCACATCCAGCGTCCCGGACCGCACATGCCGCTCCTGCCCCCCACCGTGCAGCACGGGTACGGGGCTGTACTCCCGGCCGAGCAGCAGCGCCCCGATCCCGTAGGGGCCGCCGATCTTGTGCCCGGAGACGGTCAGCGCGGCGAGCCCGGACGCCCCGAAGTCGACGGGCACCTGGCCGAACGCCTGCACCGCGTCGGAGTGCAGCGGCACCCCGAACTCGGCGGCGACCTCGGCGAGTTCCCGGACCGCCAGCACCGTACCGATCTCGTTGTTGGCCCACATCACCGTGGCGAGGGCCACGTCGTCGGGGTCGCGGGCCAGGGCCTCGCGCAGGGCGTCGGGAGAGACCCGGCCGTAGGAGTCGACGGGGAGGTACTCGACGGTGGCGCCCTCGTGCTCACCGAGCCAGTGCACCGCGTCCAGCACGGCGTGGTGCTCTACGGGGCTGGCCAGGACCCGGGTGCGGGCCGGGTCGGCGGCGCGGCGGGCCCAGTACAGGCCCTTCACGGCGAGGTTGTCGGCCTCGGTGCCGCCCGAGGTGAAGACGACCTCGCTGGGACGGGCGCCGAGCGCCTCGGCGAGGGTCTCCCGGGCTTCCTCGACCGTGCGCCGGGCGGCGCGGCCGGACGCGTGGAGGGAGGAGGCGTTGCCCGTGATGCCCAGCTGGGCGGTGAGTGCCTCGGCCGCCTCCGGAAGCATCGGAGTCGTCGCGGCGTGGTCGAGATAAGCCATGGTGTGCCGATTCTACGGCGACCGGGCGGGCTCCTCGTCTGCGGGGACGGACGTTCCGGAAACTCCGGGACCGGACAGTTCCGCCGATCCTCGGATCGGGCTTGGCCGTCCCGGCAAACCCCTGTTGACTGCACGGCATGAGTCACACCCTCGGTGCCCGCCAGGCCCAGAAGCAGCGGACCCGCCAGGCCCTGCTGGACGCGGCGCTGGAACTGCTCGCCGAGCAGAGCCTGAGCAGCCTGGGCCTACGGGAGGTCACCCGGGCCGCCGGTGTCGCCCCGACCGCCTTCTACCGGCACTTCCGCTCCACCGCCGACCTCGGGGTCGCCCTGGTCGACGAGGCGCTCGACAGTCTGCGCCCGCTGGTGCGGGCGACGGTCGCGAACGCCGGCAGCAGCGAGGAACGGATCGTCGGGGCCATGGAGTTGATCACCTGTTACGTCCAGGAGCACCCCGCGCACGTCCGTTTCCTGGCCCGGGAGCAGCACGGCGGGGTCCGTCCGGTGCGGATGGCGATCCAGGCGCAGCTGGCCGGTTTCACCGAGGAGGTGAAGGACGAACTCGCCCTCGACCCGCTGTCCGAGGGCTGGAGCGAGGCCGATCTGCGGATGCTCGCGGGCCTCTACGTCGACCACATGCTGCTCACCGCCGCCCGGCTGCTGGAGGTCCTGGAGTCCGCCCCGGCGGAGCGCGACCACCTGATCCACACGGCCACGGACCAGCTCCGCCTGATCAGCCTGGGCCGCGCCCGGTGGCGCCCCTGACCCGCCGACGGACCCGGCGTCCGACCCCGCGCCGACCGACCCGGCGTCCGCCCTGCTGAGCGACCCGGCGTCCGGCTCGCAGACAGACCCGGCGTCCGGCCCACTGACCGACCCGCCGACCGCCCTGCCGTCCGACCGACGCACCGACCCGCCTACCGCCCCGCCGTCCGACCGACGCACCGACCCGCCTACCGCCCCGCCGTCCGACCGACGCACCGCCCCGCCGACCGCCCCCGCGTCCGCCCCGGTAGGCGACCCGCGCTCAGCCCGACCACACCCGCGCGAGCTGGCGCGACTGCGCCACCAGCCGGTCCGCGCTGTCCCAGACCTCCGCGTCCTCCTCCAGGAAGCCCCCGGCGAGATTGCGGGTGGTGATCGAGACGCGCAGCGGGCCGGGGGCCGGGCGGCAGCGGACATGGACGGTGAGTTCCACCGTCGGCACCCAGCCCTTGATACCCAGCTCGAACGCGGTCGGCGGCAGCGCGTCCACCGCCAGGAGCAGGGCGAACGGATCGGCGTCCCGGCCGTCGGCCAGACCGAGCCAGGCCCGCATCTCGCCCTTGCCGGACGGCTGGCCGAGCGCCCAGCCGAGGGTCGCGGGGTCGAGTTTGATCATCAGCCGGTCGGTGATCTCGGAGCTGCCGGGCAGCGGCGCCGGGGCGTCCTGGGGACCGAAGCACTGCTCCACCGGCGGCATCGCGGGCGGCTTCGCGGCGGTGCGGACGTCGTCGGGCAGCCCGCCCAGATCGCCGTACGAGGCCAGTACGCGGATGCGTTCCACCTCGCGGCCCTGGTCGTCGTACTGGAACAGGGACGCCTGGCCGGTGGAGAGGGTGCGGCCGGAGCGGACCACGTCGGTGCGGACCACGGCGGGGCCGGGCCGGGAGGCCGTCAGGTAGTGCGCGGAGACGGTGAACGGGTCGGGGTGCGGCAGCGCGTCCGCGAGGGCGCGGCCCAGGACGGCGAGCAGATAGCCGCCGTTGACGGCGTTGATGATCGTCCAGCCGGGCGAGAGGTCGATGTCGTAGACGCCCTCGGAGCGGCGGACCACCGCGGTGTCGCGGTCGAACTCGCTGTCGCCGATGGTCGCCTGGGATGCCTGAGCCATAGCGGTACGGTACATCAATCACATACTAAGCAGTAGCTTTGGCCGGGAATCATCTATGGCGCGCCATGCGCGGCGCGGCCTGCGGTACGCGGCTCACGCCCCCTCCCCCTCCCGGACCGTCGACCGGCGGTTCCACGCCCTCGGCGCCCGCCAGTGGTAGCGCATCGCCAGCAGCCGCAGCACGAACGCCGTGACCGCCGCCAGCCCGCTGGTCAGCGGGGTCAGCGCGTCGTAGCGGATGCAGACGACGACCATCAGGGCGCCGACGATCGCCGGGACGGCGTACAGATCGCGGTCCCAGCGCAGCAGGGAGGGGGTCTCGTTGGCCAGGACGTCCCGCAGGACACCGCCGCCCACGGCGGTCGCGAGGCCGAGCGCCGCCGCCGCGTGCAGCCCGAGTCCGTACTCGTACGCCTTGGTCGTGCCCGTGACGCAGAACAGGCCGAGACCGGCCGCGTCGAAGACGTTCACCCCGGACTGGATACGTTCCACCTGGGGGTGGAGGAAGATCACCAGCAGGGCGGCGAACAGCGGGGTGACGAAGTAGCCCACATCGGTGAAGGCGGCCGGGGGCACCGCGCCGATCACCAGGTCCCGGAAGAGTCCGCCGCCCAGCGCCGTGGCCTCGGCGAGCACGGCGATGCCGAAGACGTCGAAGTTCTTGCGGACCGCCAGCAGGGCGCCGGAGATCGCGAAGACGAAGATGCCGATCAGGTCGAGCGTGTGCTGGACGGAAGGGCTGAAGAACGGTTCGAGCACCCCGCCATTGTCACGCACCCTGGCATTCTCAGCCAGCGAGCGGCCCCCACCTTATGAAGCAAGGCAGGGGCCGGATGTCACGCTGGTTACTTCTGCTCAGCCTCCGGTGAAGCCTGGGACTCTTCGGCGACTGCCTTCGCGGGGGTCCCGGCCTCCTCCGCGGCAGGCTCCGCCGGGGTCCCGGACTCTTCGGCGACCACCGCCGCCGGAGCCTCGGACTCCTCCGCGACCGCCTCCCCCGCAGCCCCGGACTCTTCGGCGACCGCCTCCCCCGCAGCCCCGGACTCCTCCGCGACCGTCTCCGCAGAAGTCCCGGACCCTTCCGCGACCGCCGCCTCCGCAGAAGTCCCGGTCTCTTCCGCGACCGCCTCCCCCGCAGCCCCCGACTCCCCCGCGACCGCCTTCGCCACCGCCGCGCTGGTCTCCGCCGACTCCGCCAGGACCTCGTCGGCGACCAGTTCGGCCGCCTCCTTGGCCACCGTCAGCAGCACGGTGTCCTGCGGGGCCTGGTCCTCGAAGTTCTCCGGGTGGTGGCACGCCACCTGCTGGCCGGGCCGCAGCTCGATCAGCGGCGGCTCCTGCGTCTTGCAGATCTCCGTCGCCTTCCAGCACCGGGTGTGGAAGCGGCAGCCGCTCGGCGGGGAGATCGGCGAGGGGACGTCCCCGCGCAGCAGGATGCGCTCGCTGCGGGCGGACTTGCGCGACGGGTCCGGGATCGGCACCGCCGACATCAGGGCCTTGGTGTACGGGTGCATCGGCGTCTTGTAGAGCAGGTCCCGGTCGGCCAGCTCCACGATCTTGCCGAGGTACATCACCGCGATCCGGTCCGAGACATGCCGGACGACGGAGAGGTCGTGCGCGATGATCACATAGGTCAGGCCCAGCTCGGTCTGGAGGTCGTCCAGCAGATTGACCACCTGCGCCTGGATCGACACGTCCAGCGCGGAGACCGGCTCGTCGGCCACCACCAGCTTGGGGTTCAGGGCCAGCGCGCGGGCGATGCCGATGCGCTGGCGCTGACCGCCGGAGAATTCGTGCGGGTAGCGGTTGTAGTGCTCGGGGTTGAGCCCGACCACCGACAGCAGCCGCTGCACCTCCTGCTTGATCCCGCCCTCGGGGGTGACGCCCTGGAGCCGGAAGGGGGCGCCGATGATCGTCCCGATGGTGTGGCGCGGGTTCAGCGAGGAGTACGGGTCCTGGAAGATCATCTGGACATCGCGGCGCAGCGGACGCATCCCGCTCACCCCGAGATGGGTGATGTCCCGGCCCTCGAACTCCACGGTCCCGGCAGTCGGCTCCAGCAGCCGGGTGATCAGCCGGCCCATGGTCGACTTGCCGCAGCCGGACTCGCCGACCACACCGAGGGTCTCCCCGGCGCGCACCTCGAAGTCCAGCCCGTCGACCGCGCGGACCGCGCCGACCTGCCGCTTGAGCAGGCCCTTGCGGATCGGGAAGTGCTTCTGGAGCCCGCTCACCCGCAGCAGGACCTCGCCGGGAGCGGGGTCCGCGGCGAGAGTGGCGGTGCCCTGACTCTGGCCCTGCCTCTGGCCCTGACTCTGCGCGGGGATGCTCACCGCGTCGCCCTGGCCCTCTTGGGTGCCCTGTCCGTTGTCACTCACAGCTTCGGCGCAATCTCTTCGGTCCAGATCCGCTCGCGCTGCTCCGGGGACAGATGGCAGGCGGCCCAGTGCCGGCTGCCGACCTCGGCCAGTTCCGGGCGGACCGTACGGGTCACATTGTCCTTGGGGACGTCGGCGTACGGACAGCGCGGGTTGAAGGCGCAGCCGGACGGGAGGTTGATCAGGGAGGGCGGGGAGCCCTTGACGGGCACCAGCCGTTCCTGCTGGTCGCGGTCGAGCCGGGGCATCGAGCCGAGCAGTCCCCAGGTGTAGGGGTGGCGGGGCTCGTAGAACACCTTCTCGGCCGGGCCGCGCTCCACGCACCGGCCGCCGTACATCACCAGCAGATCATCGGCCAGCTCGGCGACGACCCCCAGGTCGTGGGTGATGATGATGACCGCCGAGCCGAACTCCGTCTGGAGATCGCGGATCAGGTCCAGGATCTGCGCCTGGACGGTGACGTCCAGCGCGGTCGTCGGCTCGTCCGCGATCAGCAGCTCGGGGTTGTTGACCAGCGACATCGCGATCATCGCGCGCTGGCGCATCCCGCCGGAGAACTCGTGCGAGTAGTTGTCGACACGCTTGTCGGGCTGCGGGATGCCGACCCGGTCGAGCATCTCGATCGCCCGCCTGCGGGCGGTCTTCTTGTCGACGTCGTGGTGGATGCGGTACGCCTCCACGATCTGCTGGCCGATCGTGTAATACGGGTGCAGCGCGGACAGCGGGTCCTGGAAGATCATCGCCATCTCACGGCCGCGCATCCGGCGGACCTGGTCGGCCGGGGCCGACAGCAGCTCGGTGCCGTGCAGCCAGATCTCGCCGGAGATCCGCGCCTTGCGCTTGCCGTACTGCCCGGCCGTGTGCAGGCCCATGATGCCGAGGCTGGTCACGGACTTGCCGGAGCCGGACTCGCCGACGATGCCGAGGGTCTTGCCCTTCTCCAGCTGGAAGCTGAGCCCGTCGACGGACTTGACCAGGCCGTCGTCGGTCGGGAAGTGCACCTTCAGGTCGCGCACGTCCAGGAAGGCGGTCGGCGCCTTGGCGGCGACGGGTTCGCCCACCGCCGCTCCGGTCTTGCTCAGGTCGGTCATGCGAGCCTCACTCGGGGGTCGATCACGGCGTACAGGACGTCCACCACGAGGTTGGCGAGCAGCACCGCGAGCGAGGTGATCAGGGTGACACCGAGGATGACGGGCAGGTCCTGGTTCTTGATCGCCGACAGCACCGCCTGGCCGAGGCCGGGGAGGCTGAAGGTGGTCTCGGTCAGGATCGCGCCGCCCATCAGGGCTCCGATGTCCATGCCCAGCATGGTCAGGATGGGCGTCATGGTGGAGCGCATGGCGTGCTTGCGGATGACGACCGTCTCCCGCAGGCCCTTGGCGCGGGCGGTGCGGATGTAGTCCTCGCCGAGGATCTCCATCATGGTGGCCCGGGTGATCCGGGCGTACATGGCGGCGTAAAGGAACGCCAGGGTGATCCACGGCAGGATCATCCCGCCGAGCCAGCCGGAGAAGCTCTCCTCCAGCGGTACGTACTGGGCGTCGATCCAGCCCAGTCCGTAGGAGAAGATCGCGAGGCTGAGCAGACCGGTGAAGTAGATCGGCAGGGAGACACCGGCGAGCGCGACGACCATCGCGCCCCGGTCCCACAGGGTGCCCCGCTTGAGGGCGGAGATCACACCGGCGGTGACGCCGATCAGCAGCCACAGCACCGCCGCGCCGAGCGCCAGGCCCAGGGTCACCGGGAAGCGGTCGGTGAGCACCGGCCAGATGGCCTGCTCGCTGCGGAAGGAGTAGCCGAAGCAGGGCGCCGAGCAGTGGGTGACATCGCCGCCCGCCGCGTAGGTGCGGCCGGTGAAGATGCCCTTGAAGAACTCCCAGACCTGGACGTAGATGGGCTCGCTCAGGCCCAGCTTGGTCCGCACGGCCTCGACCGCGGCGGGGTCGGCCTGCTTGCCCACGAAGCTCGTGGCGATGTCCACGCCCGCCCACTTGGGGACGAGGAAGAAGATGCTGAAGACGACGACGATGACGACGACCAGCATCACGACGGCGGCGAACAGCCGCCTGATGAGATAAGTGAGCACAGCGCTCGGCCCGCGGCGCGGAGCGCGGACCACCGGAGGTTGTCCGGTGGTCCGCGGTCAGGCCACGCCGGCCTTCACCTGCCTTTCGTGCCGTACGGCGGGTGTACCGGTTACTCCGCGGCGGCGGACGACTTCAGACCGAGGTTCACGAAGTCGTACATGCCGCTGTAGCCGTCGGAGGTGTAGACGTTGGCCAGCCGGTCCGAGCGCCAGTTGATGAACTTCTCGAAGACGAAGGGCAGGTAGTAGCCGCCCTCCATCACCGCGTGGTTGATCTCCTTGGCGATCTCGGTCTTGCCCGCGTCGTCGAGGGTGTTGACGTAGTCGTCGAAGAGGCCGTCGATGGCCTTGTCGTCGATCAGCGCGTAGTTGTTGTTACCGCTGTCGAGGATGTAGCTGCTGTCCCACAGCGGCAGACCGAAGCCCTGCACGGACGGGAAGTCCGGGCCCCAGCCCATGATGATGATGCCGTAGCCCTTCTTCTCCACGTTGGAGGGGCTGCCGATGATGCCGGCCGTCTGCGAGCCGTCGTACTGGTCGATCTCGGCGTCGATGCCGATCTTCTTCAGGGACGCCTGGAGCGACTCGGCGGTGGCCACCTCGACCGGCTTGTTGTTGCGGACCGCGATGGTGGTCTTGAAGCCGTTGGGCTGGCCGCACTCGGCGAGCAGCTTCTTGGCCTCGTCGACATTGCCGCTCTTGTTGTCGGTGGCCAGCTTGTACGGGTCGTACGCCTGGCCCTCGGAGCCCGGCACCGACGGCGGGAGCATGTTGGTGCCGATGTCACCACCGGCGATGGGGCCGCCGCGGGCGTTCTGGAGGGAGACGTGGTCGGCGCCGTAGATCACGGCCTTGCGGCACGCCTCGTTGTCGAACGGCTTGACGCTCTGCGGGAAGACCGCGTAGCGGATGTAGCCGGAGACCGGGTTGTCCAGGTTGGCCTTGTGCTCCTTCAGGGCGGTGGTGCGGCCCTGCGGGGACATGCCGGTCTGGTTCAGGTCCAGGTCGAAGTCGCCGTTGATCAGACGGGCGTCCATGTCATTGGCGTTGGTGAAGAAGTTCACCGTGATCTTGTCCGGGTACGCCTTGCGCACCGGGTCGGACGCCTGGTCCCAGTTGGTGTTGCGGGTCAGCGTCAGCGACTTGCCGGGCTCGTACGACTCGAACTTGTACGGGCCGGAGGAGAACGGCTTCAGGCCGTACTTGGACTTGGTGTCCATGTCCTGGCGGACCGGGGACGCCGAGGTCAGCGCGAGCATCTCCTCGAAGTCCGAGTTGGCCTTCGGCAGCTTGAAGACGATGGTCTTGTCGTCCGGCGTCTCGATCGCCTTCAGGCCCAGCTTGTCGGCGGCCTTGTCCTTGTAGGGGCCCGGGTACTCGCCCTCGGGGTCCAGGACGTCCTTGAGGTAGACCGGCCCGCCCGCGAGCACGTCCTGCGCCCACTGACGCTCGATGCCGTACTTCACGTCCTTGGACGTGATCGGCTTGCCGTCCTCCCAGGTGACGCCGTCACGCAGGGTGTACGTGTAGGTCTTGCCGTCGTCGCTGACCTCGGCGACCGCGGTGGCGAGGTCCGGGGTGATCTCCGCGCCGGGCTTGCCGGGCTCCGTCTTGTTCGTGACGAGCTGACGGGCGTAGTAGCGGGAGAAGTTCCACATGAAGCCGTAGTAGCCGCGGGTGGTGTCCCACGAGTCGGCGTCCTGGGCCGCGGCGAACTTCAGCGTGCCGCCCTTCTTGACCTGCTCGGCCTGGGCGACCTTGTTGTTGGCCGCGTCGAAGCCGGCCGCGCCGTTCTTCGAACCGCCGCCATCGTTGTCGTCGTTGCCACCGCCGCCGCCGCACGCCGCCGTGGCCAGCAGCGCGGCGACCACCGCGGCAGCGGCCATGGCCTGCTTGCGCCGCCCTGAGGTGCGTTGGGAAGTCACGATCTCGGTCCTCCGGATTTGATGAGAGACCCCGTGCAGAGCCACGGGTCGCTTGGGGGGTACGGCGGGTTCAGCGGGAGCCCTTGGGGTCGAGCGCGTCCCGCACGCCGTCGCCGAAGAGGTTGAACGCCAGAACCGTGATGAAGATGGCCACGCCCGGGATCACCATGTACATGGGGTCCGAGTCGTAGTAGTCGATGGCGCTGGAGAGCATCTGCCCCCAGGAGGCGGTGGGCGGCTTGACGCCCACGCCCAGGAAGCTGAGCGCCGCCTCGGTGAGGATGTTGGTGGGGATCATCATCGTCGTGTACACGATGACCGGGGCGACGAGGTTGGGCAGCAGTTCCTTGAACAGGATGTAGAAGCGCCCGGCGCCCAGCGATCGGGCGGCCTCGACGTACTCCCGTTCGCGCAGGGAGAGCGTCTGGCCGCGCACCACGCGTCCGATGTAGGGCCAGCCGAAGAAGCCGATGACCAGGATCATCACGAAGAGCCGGACGCCGGTGCCGGTCAGGCCCAGCATCTCGTTCGGCATCACGGAGACCAGGGCGATGATGAACAGCAGCTGCGGGAAGGCGAGCAGACCGTCCATCACCCGGCTGATCACCGAGTCGACCCAGCCGCCGAAGAAGCCGGCCAGGATGCCCAGCACGGTGCCGAGCACGACGGCGACCAGGGCGGACAGAAAGCCGACGAGCAGCGAGATCTGGGCGCCGTAGACGATCCGGGCGAAGATGTCCCGGCCGTTGACCGGCTCGATGCCGAGCCAGTGGTCGCCGCTGATGCCGCCGAGGGAGCCGGTCGGGGTGCCGAACAGCGGGTCGATCAGGTCCTCGTGGTGGGACTCGGGGTCCTGTCCGGCGAGGCTGGTGATCACGGGGGCGAGCACGGCGACCAGGATGAGCAGGAGCACGAGGGCGCCGCCCGCGAGCGCGAGCTTGTCGCGCTTGAGCCGCTCCCAGGCGATCCGGCCCAGGGACCGGCCCTGTACGGCCTTCGCGCCGCTTGCTGCCGTCGCTTCCTCGGCCGCGCTCGGGGCAGCCTCGGTGGTCGGCTCGTGCAATGGTGCCGTCATCTGGCAGGGACCCCTCTCAACCGGCGGTAGCCGGCCCGCACTTGCCGCGGTGGCGGCGTGGTCAATCCGTTGTACTCAGGGGGCGAACACCCGGGCGACACCCCTGGAGCGGGAGTCTTCAACGCTTTGGCGATCTGTAGCCAGACTTGACGGTGAATGGATGCGCAAACGTGATGCTGTCCTGGGGGTTCCGTTATCCGGACAGTGGGTAGCGGCGGCCGGACAGGGCCAAAGTGCGACAACAGCGGCGAACTACCCCGATTCCCCCCTCTTCTACGCGCGGAGAGGAGCGTCGGGTCCACTCAGCGGGACATGATCGTCCGCGGAATGGGCAGCCGTCCGACGGGGCGGGAACGGGCGTGGGACAGGGGGTGGAAGTGGCCGCGGGTGGCGACCGGTCAGTAGCTCCCGGGCGGCGGGTAGCCGTAGCTCCCGCCGGGGGCCCGCGCCGGGGCGGGCGGCACCGGGGCGTGCGCCTCGCGGTCGTAGAACGGCCGGGCGTTGGCCCGCATCCACATCGCGACCGGGCAGTACTCGTCCGACATCACCACCGTGGACACCGGCAGCCCGTCCGGGCAGGCGCCGATCGACTGATGCATCATCGCCCGCACCGCGTCCACGGCGGTCGGCGAGGTGTCGTACACCTCCAGCCCGATGGCGAGATACGGCGCTCCGAGCGCCGGCTGTACCCAGGCCCGGCGCAGTGAGCGCAGCGCCTGGGTGCGGTGGGCGTTCTGCGCGAGCAGCGCGTAGAACTGGGGGACCTCGACGGCGGGCTCGGTCAGCCGCAGCGGTCCGGCGGGCTGGCGGTCCAGGCCGGTGGCGATCCGCCGCAGATCGAGCCAGGGCACACCGACGCCGCCGCCGGGGGCGTGCGGGTTGAGCCAGAGGCCGTAGTGGTCGGGGTAGAGGGTGCGGGCCACGTCGAGGGCGTCGACCACCTCGTAGGAGCGGTTCCAGCCGCTGGCCGACAGCTCCTGCGCGGAGGTCACGCACGGGGCGTACGCGTGGCCCTCGACCTCCATGTTCCCGTACTGGGCGTCGGGGGAGCCGGACTGGCCGTGCCACAGCAGCATCCAGATCTGGCCCGCGGCGGGGGTGGCCAGGGCGTGCAGCAGGGCCTCGTAGGTGTCGTACCGTCCCGGCGTCACCTGTCGCAGGGTGTGCTCGACCTGGCCGGCTGCGGCGGTGCCGCTCGCGCTCACTGTCTTCCCCGCCCCTTCGTGGCCTGCTTGCAACGCCCTTTTTTCGACCGCGACACTAGCTTACGTGCGCCCCGCGATCCGGGGTCCGCTGCGGCGGCGCGGGCCGGGTCACGGGCCCTGGGTGTAGAACGGCCGGACCTGGTCCCGCAGCCAGGTGGCCACCGGGTCCTGGGCCACGTCCAGCAGCACCAGGTTCACCGGCCAGCGCGGCGGCGCGGCGGTGAACGCCCGCTCCAGCGCGGCCAGCGGCTGCGCCCTGATGTCGCCCTCCCACCCGGCGAGTTCGACGCCGATGAACAGCACCGGTTCGTCGGTCTCGATCGCGGCCAGACAGCGGCGGGCGCTCACCACCACACCGAGCGCGCCGAACTCGGCGGACGCTGCGGCGAGGAAGTCCACCGGGTCGTCCTGCCAGTCCGGCTCGAACAGCCGCACCCGGCCACCGCCCGCCGGTCCGTCCAGCGCGGTACGGCCCGCCCGGCACAGCTCGGCCACCGCGGGCGGCGGCAGCGGAATCCCCACCGTCCCACCCGGGTTGAGCACGATCCCGGCCTGCGGCGGCAGCCCCCGCGCGAACTCGACGGCGGGCGCGATGGTGTACGACATGTGCGGCCCGGTGGCCTGGCGGAGCTGTTCCTCGGAGCTGAACACCGGGACGTAGACCTGGCCGTCGATCTCGGTGGTGGGCAGGTCCAGGGGGCCGCTGTGCGGACCGCCGCCGTTGGGCAGCGGCACCCACAGGAAGCTCCGGCCCAGCACCTCGACGATCCGCGGTCCGGCCGACGGGACCCCCAGGGAGGCGGAGAGCACCTCCTCCAGCTCATTGCCGGGCCAGCCACCGTGCGGGTGGGGGTGCGCCCCCACCGGAAACTCCGCGGGAAGGTCCGCCGGGAAGTCCATCTGCCTACCGCCTACCGCCTGCCGAAAACCACGTACCACTCGCTCTGACCGGCAAGGCTATCGGTACCCGGGTCCTGCCGTCCGGTGCGTCCATGTCCCCCGGAGCCGCCAGCCCCTTACCGTCCGGTGTGCCCATGCCCCCGGGGCCGCCAGGCGTCCGGTACACCATGCCTCCCGGAGCCCCGGCCCCGAGAAAGGCGGGACGCCCGCCCGAGTGCGGCGGCGCGCGTGGTCACGCCCCCGGCGGGCGGCACCGCGTGCGTCCGGCGCCCCGGACCGGCCGGAACGCCAGAGCACTCCCGCGCTCGCCGCCCAGGCCCGGAGCCCGCCGGGCCCTCCCGCCGAGCCACCCCCGACCCCGGCTCTGGGGGCGGGCCCCCGAACCCGGCGCTGGGGGCGGGCCCCCGAACCTGGCTCTACCCCGTGAAGCCGATCCGGCGGAGGCGGTTCGCCGCGTCGCGGTCCAGGAGGACCGCCGAGCCGCAGCCGTGGGGCAGGCGGCCCTTCTGGACGCGGCGCAGGAGCCGCGCCGCGACCCCGCGGTGGCGGCGGAAGGCGTAGCGGGAGACGCCCCGGCCGCGCTCGCGCTGGCCCTGGAGGGCCTGTTCCGGGGTGACGTCGAGGAGCAGGATGTGCAGCCGGCCGCCGCGGCGCCGGGCCTCGCGGGCCAGCCAGGCCCGCACCCATGCCTGGGTCCCGCAGTCGTGCACGACGACCCCCTCGCCGGAGCGCAGGGCGCGGCGCAGCCCGGCGTAGTGGGCGATCCGGACGAAGGGGCGGTAGACGGTGTAGGGGATCAGGCCCGGGGTGCGCTGGTCCCAGCGGTCCCGGGTGTCCTGTGAGTCGATGCGGGCGGATTTCACCGTGCGCCGCATCAGGGTGGACTTGCCGCTGCCGGGCAGACCGGTGACCACGACCAGGTCACGGGGGCCGAAGAGCAGGGCGTGGGGGCTGCGGCCGGCCCGGTCGCGCAGATCGCGGACCACCGGGGCGGCCAGTGGGGGGCAGGTCTCGCGGGCCGGCGCGGCCGGCTGTCCGGGCAGTGCGGCGCCCGTGCCGGTCGCGTACGCCGTGGTCCTGTTCACCGTGATCGTCCTCCCCTGGGGCGGTTCACGAGGTCCCCTCCCCGTCGAGTGTAAAGAGAAGGTAATTCGCGGTGTCTCGTCATTCCGTTCGCATCGCGCAACAAGCCTGCTACAGAGAGCTTTCGATCTCCGTGCCCACACTGCGTGCCCATGGAGCACGGCCCCCCAAACCTGCCCCGCCGCCAGGAAGCCTCCCCCTGCCGTGCCGGGCGGATGCGTGCAATGATGGCCGCGCCTAACTGCATACCGGCCGCTTGAATCCGCGCGGGAGAGTCCCCGGTCACCACCGGGGCGCCGAAGGAGCAAGTCCCTCCCTTGAATCTCTCAGGCCCCGTACCGCGCGGGCGAGGCACATCTGAAAAGCGGGCCGCTGCCGCAGTGGCTCCACCCAAGGTGCAAGCCTGACCCGTCCGTGGTCATGGCGAACCTCTCAGGTTCCGATGACAGATGGGGAGGACCCGCCTCGCCGTCATGCTTGCCGTCATGCCTTGGGAGATCCACCGATGAGCAGTGCCGCACCCCGTCGTACCGCGCTCGATGCCCTGCATCGCTCGCTGGGCGCGACCATGACCGACTTCGCTGGCTGGGACATGCCCCTGCGCTACGCCTCCGAGCGGGACGAGCATGTCGCCGTCCGGACCCGGGCGGGGCTGTTCGACCTGTCCCACATGGGGGAGATCACCGTCACCGGCCCGCAGGCCGCCGCACTGCTGAACTACGCCCTGGTCGGCAATATCGCCGCCGTCGGGGTCGGCCGCGCCCGCTACACCATGATCTGCCAGGAGGACGGCGGCATCCTGGACGACCTGATCGTGTACCGGCTCGCGGAGACCGAGTACACCGAGTACATGGTCGTCGCCAACGCCTCCAACGCCCAGACCGTGCTGGACGCGCTCACCGCGCGGGCATCCGGTTTCGACGCCGAGGTGCGGGACGACCGGGACGCCTACGCGCTGCTCGCCGTCCAGGGCCCGGAGTCCCCCGGCATCCTGAAGTCGCTGACCGACGCCGATCTGGACGGGCTGAAGTACTACGCCGGGCTCCCCGGCACGGTCGCGGGCGTCCCCGCGCTGATCGCCCGGACCGGCTACACCGGCGAGGACGGCTTCGAGCTGTTCGTGCGGCCGGAGCACGCGGTGGCGCTGTGGGAGGCGCTGACCGAGGCCGGGGCGCCGGTCGGTCTGGTGCCGTGCGGGCTGTCCTGCCGGGACACCCTGCGCCTGGAGGCGGGTATGCCGCTGTACGGGCATGAGCTGACCGCCGCCCTCACCCCGTTCGACGCCGGGCTCGGCCCGGTCGTGAAGTTCGAGAAGGACGGCGACTTCGTCGGGCGCGAGGCCCTGGCGGAGGCGGCGAAGCGGGCCGAGTCCGAGCCGCCGCGGGTCCTGGTCGGGCTGATCGCCGAGGGCCGCCGGGTGCCGCGCGCCGGATATCCGGTGGTCGCGGACGGCACGGTGATCGGCGAGGTCACCTCCGGCGCCCCCTCCCCCACCCTGGGCAAGCCGCTGGCCATGGCGTACGTGGACGCCGCGCACGCCGCGCCGGGCACGGCCGGGGTCGGGGTCGACATCCGCGGCAGCCAGGAGCCGTACGAGGTCGTCGCGCTGCCGTTCTACAAGCGCCAGAAGTAGGTCCGCGGGCGTCCGACGCGGGCCGCCGGGCACGACGCGGGGCGCTGCGCACTGCCCCGCCGGAAGGCTTCGCGCCGGTCACCGGCGCCCTCCCCGCTCCCCCACCACCTCACCCGCCACACCCGTACAGGAGAATTCAGGCCATGAGCAACCCCCAGGAACTGCGTTACAGCAAGGAACACGAGTGGCTGTCGGCCACCGACGAGAACGGTGTGGCCACGGTCGGCATCACCGAGTTCGCCGCGAACGCCCTCGGCGATGTCGTCTACGCCCAGCTCCCGGAGGTCGGGACCGCCGTCACCGCCGGTGAGACCTGTGGCGAGCTGGAGTCCACCAAGTCGGTCTCCGACCTCTACTCCCCGGTCACCGGCGAGGTCACGGAGTTCAACCAGGACGTGGTGGACGACCCGGCGCTGGTGAATTCGGCCCCCTTCGAGGGCGGCTGGCTGTTCAAGGTCAGGATCACCGACGAGCCGGCCGAGCTGCTCTCCGCCGACGCGTACACCGCCTTTTCCGCCGGCTGAGGAGTCGTCCACCCCATGACCGCCGAGAACACCATGAACACCCCGCTGCACCAGCTCGACCCGGAGGTGGCCGCGGCCGTCGACGCCGAGCTGCGCCGCCAGCAGTCCACGCTGGAGATGATCGCCTCCGAGAACTTCGCGCCGGTCGCGGTGATGGAGGCGCAGGGCTCGGTGCTGACCAACAAGTACGCCGAGGGCTACCCCGGGCGCCGCTACTACGGCGGCTGTGAGCACGTCGACGTCACCGAGCGGCTGGCGATCGAGCGGGCCAAGGAGCTGTTCGGCGCCGAGTACGCCAATGTGCAGCCGCACTCGGGCGCCTCCGCCAACCAGGCCGCGCTGTTCGCCATCGCCCAGCCCGGGGACACGATCCTCGGCCTGGACCTGGCGCACGGCGGGCACCTCACGCACGGTATGCGGCTGAACTTCTCCGGCAAGCAGTTCCATGTGGTCGCGTACCACGTGGACGGGGCCGGTCTGGTCGACATGGCCGAGGTGGAGCGGCTGGCCAAGGAGCACCGCCCCAAGGTGATCATCGCGGGCTGGTCGGCGTACCCGCGCGAGCTGGACTTCGCGGCGTTCCGGCGGATCGCCGACGAGGTCGGGGCGTATCTGTGGGTCGACATGGCGCACTTCGCGGGGCTGGTCGCGGCGGGGCTGCACCCCAGCCCGGTGCCGCACGCCGATGTAGTGACCTCCACCACCCACAAGACCCTGGGCGGTCCGCGCGGCGGGCTCATCCTGGCCCGCTCGAAGGAGTTCGCGAAGAAGCTGAACTCCGCGGTCTTCCCCGGTTTCCAGGGCGGCCCGCTGGAGCATGTGATCGCGGCCAAGGCGGTCTCCTTCAAGGTGGCCGCGAGCGAGGAGTTCAAGGAGCGCCAGCGGCGTACCGTGGAGGGGGCGCGGCTGCTCGCCGAGCGGCTGACGGCGGACGACGCCCGCGCTGCCGGGGTGAGCGTGGCGACCGGCGGCACGGATGTGCATCTCGTCCTGGTCGATCTGCGGGACTCCGCGCTGGACGGCCAGCAGGCCGAGGACCGGCTCCACGAGGTCGGGATCACGGTCAACCGCAACGCCGTCCCGAACGACCCGCGTCCGCCGATGGTGACCTCCGGGCTGCGTATCGGCACCCCGGCGCTGGCCTCCCGCGGTTTCGCCGCGGAGGACTTCGCCGAGGTCGCGGATGTGATCGCCGAGACGCTGAAGCCGTCGTACGACGCCGGGGCGCTGAGGGCCCGGGTCACCGCGCTGGCCGAGAAGCACCCGCTGTACCCCACGCTGAACCCGTAAACCCGCACGTCACGTAGTTCACCGGTGGGGGCACCCGAGGATGTGTGCCCCCGCCCGGTCAGGAGGATGTCCCGTGGCCATCTCGGTCTTCGACCTGTTCTCGGTCGGCATCGGCCCGTCCAGCTCGCACACGGTCGGCCCGATGCGGGCGGCCGGGCTGTTCGCCCGGCGGCTGCGCAACGAGGCGCTGCTGCCGTCCGTCGCCTCGGTCCGCTGCGAGCTGTACGGCTCGCTGGGCGCGACCGGCCATGGCCACGGCACCCCGAAGGCGGTGCTGCTCGGTCTGGAGGGCGATTCACCGCGCTCGGTGGACGTGGAGAAGGCGGACGACCGGGTGGCGGAGATCAAGGCCACCGGTCGGCTGAGTCTGCTGGGCGAGCGGGAGATCCCGTTCGCCTTCGACACGGATCTGAAGCTGCACCGCCGCAAGGCGCTCCCCTACCACGCCAACGGCATGACCCTGTGGGCGTACGGGGCGGACGGGTCGGAGCTGCTGTCGAAGACGTACTACTCGGTCGGCGGCGGATTCGTGGTCGACGAGGAGGCGGTGGGCGCGGACCGGATCAAGCTGGACGACACGGTCCTGAAGCACCCCTTCCGCACCGGCGACGAGCTGCTCCGCCTGACCCGCGAGACGGGCCTGTCGATCTCCTCACTCATGCTGGAGAACGAGCGGGCGTGGCGCGGTGAGGCGGAGATCCGTGCGGGCCTGCTGGACATCTGGGGCGTGATGCGGGCGTGTGTCTCGCGCGGCCTGTCCCGGGAGGGCATCCTGCCGGGCGGTCTGAAGGTGCGCCGCCGGGCCGCGACGACCGCCCGCAAGCTCCGCTCGGAGGGCGACCCGAAGGCCCTGGCGATGGAGTGGATCACGCTCTACGCGATGGCCGTGAACGAGGAGAACGCGGCGGGCGGCCGGGTGGTGACCGCCCCCACCAACGGGGCCGCGGGGATCATCCCGGCGGTGCTGCACTACTACCTCGACTTCGTGCCGGGCGCCGACGAGGACGGCGTGGTGCGCTTCCTGCTGGCCGCGGGCGCGATCGGGATGCTGTTCAAGGAGAACGCCTCGATCTCCGGCGCCGAGGTCGGCTGCCAGGGCGAGGTCGGCTCGGCCTGCTCGATGGCGGCGGGCGCGCTGGCGGAGGTGCTCGGCGGCTCGCCGGAGCAGGTGGAGAACGCGGCGGAGATCGGCATGGAGCACAACCTCGGCCTGACCTGCGACCCGGTCGGCGGCCTGGTCCAGATCCCGTGCATCGAACGCAACGGCATGGCCGCGGTGAAGGCGGTCACGGCGGCCCGGATGGCGATGCGCGGCGACGGCAGCCACAAGGTGTCCCTGGACAAGGTCATCAAGACCATGAAGGACACCGGCGCGGACATGTCGGTGAAGTACAAGGAGACGGCGCGCGGTGGGCTCGCGGTGAACATCATCGAGTGCTGACACGCGCCCGCGTCAGCGCCGCCGTTCGTGGGCAGGGGCCCTACGGCAATGTCCGTACCTCATGTCCGCGTTCTCGCGGTTCCTCGACTCCCCTCCCCCCACGCACACTTCTGGGAGCCTCCTTGCTCAACGGCATCGACGTCAGCGCCTATCAGTCGTCGGCCTATGACACCGACGGGCTGTCCTTCGTCTTCATCAAGGCGACGGAGGGCCGTGGCTACACCAATCCGAAACTCGCCGACCAGACCAAACGCGGCCGTGACGCGGGGCTGGTCGTCGGCTTCTACCACTTCCTTTGGCCGGGCAACCTCACCGACCAGGCCGAGTACTTCGTCTCCAAGGCGCCCGACAAACCGGGGGACATCCTCGCCGTCGACTGGGAGACCACCGGTGACGGCACCCACGCCTCCAACGACGAGAAGGACACCTTCCTCAAGAAGGTGAAGTCCCTGCGCCCGGACCACCGGGTGCTGCTGTACTGCAACCGGAACTTCTGGCTGACGGTCGACACCACGTCCTACGCGGGCGACGGTCTGTGGATCGCGGACTATGTGACGGCGGGCTCGCCCCGTATCCAGGCGAAGTGGCGCTTCCATCAGTACACGGACACCCCGCTGGACAAGAACGTCGCCGATTTCGGCTCGAAGTCCGCGTTGCAGGACTGGGCCGGGGGCGCCTGAACCGGCCGAAGGAGCGCAACCTCATGGGAAAGGGCCTCCTGGGAGGCCCTTTCCTGTGGGTCGCATACCCGGGTCGCGTACCCGGGTCACATGCCCGGGATCACTTGTCCAGGTGCGCCCAGAACTCGTCGAACGACAGCAGCTTGTCGCCGTTGAGGTCACGGCTCGCGATGATCGCCTCGGCCACCGCCTCGGTGACGTTCCAGTCGCCCCCCTGCGCGAGAGCGGTCTTGAACTCCGCCGCGGTGATGTGTCCGTCACCGTCGGTGTCGATCCGCTCGAACTCCTTGCGCGCCGCCTCGATGTCCGCCACCGGTCCGCCCCTTCATCGTGTCTGTGCAGGTGTACGAGGGTCAGATTATCCGGCCGCCCGGTGGCGCACGGCGGCGACCACCCAGGCGAAGTCCTCACGGTGGGCGGCGTCCGGTCCACCGCCCTTCACCCGGGACACCAGTTCCCGGTAGCGGGCCACCCGGTCGTCGGCCATCGCCTCCAGCCGCTCCCGTACGGCCCGCCAGTCGACGTCGGTGCCGGGACCGGTGTCCGTGCCGGTGTCCGTGCCGTCGGCCAGCAGGTCGTGGAGGATCTCCGCCGCCCTCGGCGACTCGGGGGCCACGCTCTGCTCCCGGGCGCGGGCGCCGAGGTGCACCAGGCGGCGGGCGAACGTCAGCGACGCCCCGTCGGGGATCTCCCGGCCCTGTGCGCTGTACCGGGCGACCTGGCGCATCCGCGTCCGGAACCCGGGTTCCTGGAGCAGTTCGGCCAGTTCCACCCAGGCGTCCACCTGCTCCGGGGTCGGCTCGTCCGGCAGATCCACGGCCATGGTCCGCATCCGCTCCCGGACCACCGGGTCGGCGGTGTCCAGGCCGTGGAACATCTCCGTGACGAACTCCTCCAGAATGCGGCCCCGTTCGGTGGCCGACAGCCGTGCCAGTCTGTTCATCAGGGTCGTCTCCTCGGTACTCGATCCGCGTCGGGCGACGGCCGACAGCACGGCCCGGGTGACCCGCAGGGTCCGGATGCGCGCGTCCAGCGCCGCCACATGGGCCGCCGCCACCTCCGCGACGGTGGTGTCACCGGCCAGCACCCGCCGTACGTCCGGAAGACCGAGGCCCAGTTCGCGCAGGGTGCCGATCAGTTCGAGCCGGGCCACGCACGCGGCGTCGTAGAGCCGGTAGCCGCCCGGGGAGCGGGCCACCGGGGTCAGGACGCCCTCGTCGGACCAGTAGCGGATGGTGCGCACGGACCGTCCGGTGGCGTGGGCGAGCGCGCCGATGGTGAGGAGTCCGGTGCCGGTGTCGGTCATGTGTGTGAGTGTGGTCCTTCCAGCGGGTGGAGACTCAAGAGGAGGAGCGGGGACATGGCGGGGGACGGGCTGCGGGAGATCGTGGCGGCGGTCGGGCGGGGGGTGTTTCCTGCGGCGGACGGGGCCACCGTCGTCGTGCCCCAGGACGGTCCGCGCGACGCCGGGGTCCTCGCGTTCACGGCGCACTCGGTGGTCTTCACGGACGAGGACCCCGCCTGGGTGTACGCGACGCTGGCGGCGACGCCCGCCGATCCGCTGGCGGCGGCCCTGCATCCGTACTTCCTGGGCGCGCTGCTGGCCCGGACCGGGCGGCTGACCGGCACGATCGATGTGCTGTGCGTGGCCGGTCCGCTGCCGGGGGCGGCCGGTGCGGGGCTCCGGGAGACGCGTGATCCCGGGCATCCCCGGGTGACCGAGGCGCTGCGGCGGCGGGACGGGGTGCGGGTGTGGACGGTGGACGGCGGGGTGCTGGTGCTGGGCCGGGGGGTCGGCGGGCGGCTGGAGGTCGCGGTGGAGGTGGCCGAGGGGGCGCCGCGGGGGCTGGGGCGGCGGCTGGTGACGGCGGCGCGCGGGCTGTCGGGCGGTGAGCCGGTGTGGGCGCAGATCTCGCCGGGGAACGCGCGCAGTCTGCGGGCGTTCCTGGCGGCCGGTTACCGTCCGGTGGGCTCGGAGGCGCTGTTCACGACGGGGTGAGGGCGGCGGCCCTGTGGACGACGCTCGTGGGGTCGCTCTGCTGCCCGGCGGGCGCGCGGCGCCCTACGCCTTGCCCAACTCCCGTATCTGGTAAGGGACTTGCCCGATCAGCGGTCGGCGACGCGCATTTCGAACCAGGTCGTCTTGCCGCGCGGCAGCAGGTCCACGCCCCAGCGGTCGGCGAGTTTGTCGACCAGGAACAGGCCCCGGCCGCTGATGTCGAGTTCCTGGACCGGCATCAGACAGGGCAGGCCCCGGGAGGGGTCGCGGATCTCGACCCTGATCCAGCCCCGGCGGCGGCGCATCCGCAGTCCGAAGACCCGGGCGCCGGTGTGCCGTACGGCGTTGCCGACGAGTTCGGAGACCAGCAGGACGGCGTCCTCGGTGAGCTTGGGCGAGCAGCCCCATTCCCGCAGGGCGACGACCTGGGCGAGGCGGCGGGCGGTGGCGGCGGACTCGGGGCGGGAGGGGAGGGCGACCTCGGCCTCCGTGGGGTTGCCGAACAACTCCAGCGCCTTCAGCGCCCGTTCGTCCTCGACCGCGGGCGACCAGCGCGCCGCGGTCGCACGGCTGTGTCCCCGCGGCTGTTCGATGCCGTCCAGCCCCGCCATGGACCCATCATGGCCGCCCGGTAGGGCGCACGGGGCCGTTCCGGGGGAATACGCCCCCCGGAACCAACCGTTCCGATCCATGCTTTCGGCATATGCCGTGGGCAGTTCGGACCCTGGCGCAGCCCGCCCCACCTGCGGAGACGGCTCGGAGGATGGCAACAAGCGGTCTCCCTCGACATGGCAGGCTTAAGGCTGGCTTAAGGCTGCCATAAACCGCCCCTTCGAGGGACCCCGAATGAGACATCGCGTCAATTGCAAGCCCTGGAGGACGGGTTCACCCGATCCTTCAGAGGAATTTTGCCTTGCCGGGGCCGTCCTCCACGAAGCTGCGCATACCGCGCTGCCGGTCCTCGGTGGCGAACAGGCCGGCGAACCAGGAGCGCTCCACCGCGAGCCCGGTCTCGATGTCGGTCTCCAGCCCGGTGTCCACCGACTCCTTCGCCGCGCGCAGCGCCAGCGCCGGGCCCTTGGCGAGCCGGGCGGCCCAGGCGTGTGCCTGCTCATAGACCTCGGCGGCCGGGACGACCCGGTCCACCAGGCCCAGGGTGAGCGCCTCGTCGGCCCGGACCTGACGGCCCGTGAAGATCAGGTCCTTCGCCTTGGACGGGCCGATCAGCCGGGCGAGGCGCTGGGTGCCGCCCGCGCCCGGGATGAGTCCGAGCAGGATCTCGGGCTGACCGAGCTTGGCGTTCTCCCCGGCGATCCGGTAGTCGGCGCACAGGGCCAGCTCGCAGCCGCCGCCCAGGGCGTACCCGGTCACGGCGGCGACCACCGGCTTGGGGATACGGGCCACCGCGGTGAACGAGTCCTGGAGGGCGCGGGAGCGCAGGACCATCGCGGTGTGGTCCATGGCCTCCATCTCCTTGATGTCCGCTCCGGCCGCGAACACCTTCTCGCCGCCGTAGAGCACCACCGCGCGGACGTCCTCGCGGGCGGTGGCCTCCTCGGCGAGTTCCTTGAGCCGGTCCTGGGTGGCGGTGTCCAGCGCGTTCATCGGCGGACGGTCGAGGCGGATCGTGCCGACGCCTTCGGCGACTTCGAGAGTGACGGTCATGGCAGCAGGTTAACGGCGCCTAACGTCCCGGACCCGGTGCGGTGAGTCACACCGCACCGGGTCTCGGAACGCACGGTTCTCAGGCCGTCCAGTCCGCCCAGGACATGTTCCAGCCGTTGAGGCCGTTGCCGGGGGCGATGACCTCGTCGTCGGACTTCTTCACCACGACCACGTCACCGATCAGCGAGTTCTCGAAGAACCAGGCGCCCGGCGCCTTCTCGTCCCAGGCGCCCTTGACGTCCCGCAGGCCGATACAGCCATGGCTGACGTTGCGGTTGCCGAAGGCGTCGCCGCCCCAGTAGTTGCCGTGGATGAAGGTGCCCGAGTCGCTGAGCTTCATGGCGTGCGGGACGTCCGGGATGTCGTACTCGCCGTCGTAGCCGACCGTGGCGCCGTCCATCCGGGTCTCGACGTGCTTCTCGGTGATGACCATCTGGCCGTTCCAGGTCTCGTAGCCGGGGGCGCCGGTGGTGACCGGGAGGGTCCTGAGGTGCTTGCCGTCCCGCTCGACCCGCATGGTGAGCTTCTTGGCGTCGACCACGGAGACCTGGCTGCGGCCGATGGTGAAGTCGACGGTCTTGGCCTGCTCGCCGTAGACGCCGGGGCGGCCCTCCACGCCGTCGAGGCCGAGCCGGACGGAGACCTTGGTGCCGGGCTTCCAGTACTTCTCGGGGCGGAAGTCGATGCGGTCGTTGCCGAACCAGTGTCCCTGGACGTCCACGGCCGGTTCGGTGGTGATCTCGATGGCCTTCTCGACGGCGGCGGGGTCGGTGATGCCCCGGTCGAAGCGGATCGAGAACGGCATCCCGACGCCGACCGTGGAGCCGTCCTCCGGGGTGAACCGGCCGATGAACGTGGCCTTCGGGGTCAGGGTGGTGAAGCTGGACTCCCGGGTGGCGCTGCGGCCCTCGGCGTCCTTGGCGACCGCTTTCACCTGGTAGGTGGTCGAGGCGGCCAGATGGCGCGACGGCGTCCAGGAGGCGCCGTCCGCGGCCGTCTTCCCCTCGACCTCGGTCCCGTCGGCGTCCCGCACCACGACCTCGGTGAGCTTGCCCCCGGCGGCGGTGACCTTGAGTTCCCCGCTGGTGTCGACCGCCTTGGCACCGTTGCCGGGGGCGATCGTGACGACCGCCCGCGACTCCTTGCTCCGTGCCGCCGTGGAGTCCTTGCCGCCGCCCTTGCCCTCGTCGCTGCCCGCGCCCGAGTCCGAGCCGCCGCCGCAGGCGGTCACCGCCAGCAGCAGCACCCCCGCCGCCAGCGCCCCCGCCCGGCTCCGTGCCCGGCGTGTCCGGCTTGTCCGCCCGGCGCGCACCGCAACCGACGCCCCCGATATCGGTCCCGCTATCAAGTTCTTTCTCCCTCCCCCGGGCCCCCGGGGCCCCCGTGCAAGCACGTCGTCCCACGCGCTGGCCGCATATTAACCATATGGTCAGGAGGGTCGGCCGGGCTCGAACGTCACCGTTCTGTCCCAAACCCCGGCCCACGCACGGCCGTCGGGAGGCGCCCGTTCCCAGGGGAGGCGCCCGGCCGTCTCGCTGTCTCGCCGTCTCACGGAGGGACGCCCCCGGCCGGTCACTTCACGGCGCTGCCCGCCGTCCACTGCCGCCAGCCCATGTTCCAGCCGCCGAGCCCGTTGTCCGCGGCGACCGTGCGGTCCTTGCTGTGGACCACCTCGATGACATCGCCGACGAGGGTGCGGTCGAAGAACCAGCCCGCCGGGGTGTCCCCGCCGCCGCCCTTCACATCGCGCAGCCCGACACAGCCATGGCTCACATTGGTGCGGCCGAACACCGAGGGGTCGGCCCAGTAGTTGCCGTGCAGGAAGGTGCCGGACTCGGTCAGCCGCAGGGCGTGCGGCACGTCCGGGATGTCGTACTCGCTCTTGCCGTCGGACTTCTTGAAGCCGACCGAGGCGCCGTTCATCCGGGTCACCTCGTGCATCTCGGTGACGACCATCTTGCCGTTGTACGTGGTGGACTTCGGGCCGCCCGCGGTGACCGGGACGGTGGCGAGGAGTTCGCCGTCGCGGCGCACCTGGAGGGTGTGGGCCTCCGCGTCGACCACGGAGACCTGGCTGCGGCCGACGGTGAAGGCGAACGTCTTGTCCTGGAGCCCGTACACGCCCTTGGCGCCCTCCACGTCCCGCAGGCGCAGGTCGACGGTGATCCGGGTGCCGGGGGTCCAGTAGCGCTCGGGGCGGAAGTCGAGGCGGTCGGCGCCGAACCAGTGCGGGCGGATGTCGACCGGCGGGTCGGCGGTGACACGGACGGCCCGTTCGACCTCGGCGCGCCGGGTGATCTCCCGGTTGAAGGCCACGGAGACGATCATTCCGGTGCCGACCGTGGAGCGGTGCTCGGGGGCCACATAGCCGATGAACCGTTCGGCCGGGACACGGGTGGTGAAGGTGGTGTGCCGGGCGGAGCGGCGGCCGGAGTCGGCCACGGCGACCGCGTCCACGGTGTACCGCGCGGCCAGCGCGAGACGGGGCTCCTCCGGTGTCCAGCCGCGGCCGTCCGGGGTGAGCCGTCCGGGTACCTCGCTCTCCTCGGCGTCCTGGGACCGGACGACCCGGACCGACTCCAGGCGTCCCTCGCTCACCCGGACGGCGAGCGGCGACCCGGCCGCCACGTCCTTCGCCCGGTCGTCGGGGGTGATCCGGATGACGTCCTCGGGGGCCCGGGGCTTGCCGAGCATCTCGTCCATCGCGGAGCCGTCCGCGGTGCAGCCGGCCACCGTGGTCACCAGAACCGCGCAGGTCAGAAGGGAGGTCAGAACGGCCGTCGCGCGCCGCGGGCGCCCGTGTGCGTGCTTCACGAATGTGCACAACGAGCGGGCCCGCCCCGGGGAAACGTGAGTGCGAGGCACGCGCTGGGCAGAACAGGGGGAAGACCGGAGGACGCCGGGACCCCGGCCGTCCGTGCCGTGCCCCGAGCCGCGGGAGGCGCCGAGGTGTCCAGCGCAGCCGATCAGGAGGCGGTGGCGGAGCAGCCCGCCGCCGTGCAGCGACGGCCGCGGGCGGCCCGGCCCCGGCCGCCGGGCGTGCCGGTGCGGCCGGGCTCCCCGACACCGCTGGGCGCCCGCTTCCGGACCGGGGCGGACGGGGTCGCGGGCACCAACTTCGCGCTGTGGGCGGGCGGGGCGGAGGCGGTGGAGCTGTGCCTGTTCGACGCGGACGGCCGGGAGACCCGGGCGCCGCTGACCGAGCTGACCCATGAGATCTGGCACGGCTTCGTGCCGGGCGTGCTGCCGGGCCAGCGCTACGGCTACCGGGTGCACGGCCGCTGGGACCCCTGGACCGGCGCCCGCTGGAACCCGGCGAAGCTGCTGCTGGACCCGTACGCCCGTGCGGTGGACGGCGACTTCGCGCTGCCGCCCGAGGTGTACGGGCACGTCCGGGACTGGCCGCAGCAGCCGGTCGCCGACACCGTGCGCGACGAACGGGACTCGGCGCCGTACGTGCCGAAGGGGGTCGTCGTGCACGATGTCGACGACTGGGCGGACGACCGGCGGCCGAAGACGCCCTGGGCGGACTCGGTGATCTACGAGCTGCATGTCCGCGGCTTCACCCGGCGGCACCCGGACGTCCCCGAGGAGCTGCGCGGCACCTACGCCGGGCTCGCGCACCCGGCGGCGATCGCGCACCTGGTGGGGCTGGGCGTCACGGCGGTCGAGCTGCTGCCGGTGCACCAGTTCGCGCACGAGGACCATCTGCTGCGCCGGGGACTGACCAACTACTGGGGTTACAACTCCATCGGCTACTTCGCGCCGCACGCCGCCTACGCGGCCACCGGCACCGCCGGGCAGCAGGTCGGCGAGTTCAAGCGGATGGTGCGGGCGCTGCACGCGGCGGGCATCGAGGTGATCCTCGACGTGGTCTACAACCACACCGCGGAGGGCGGCGAGCTGGGCCCCACGCTGTCCCTCAAGGGCGTCGACAACCGCGGCTACTACCGGCTCCAGCCCGACGCCCGCCGCTACGCCGACTACACCGGCTGCGGCAACACCCTGCACGTGGTGCAGCCGCAGGTGCTGCGGCTGATCACCGACTCGCTGCGCTACTGGGTCACCGAGATGGGCGTCGACGGCTTCCGCTTCGACCTGGCGGCGGCGCTGGCCCGCTCGATGCACGACGTCGACATGCTCTCCCCGTTCCTCGCGGTGATCGCCCAGGACCCGGTGCTGCGCCGGGTGAAGCTGATCGCCGAACCGTGGGACGTGGGCTCCGGCGGCTACCAGGTGGGCGCGTTCCCGCCGCTGTGGACCGAGTGGAACGACCGCTACCGGGACACCGTCCGGGACTTCTGGCGGCACGCGCTGCCCGACGTCCGGGAGATGGGCTACCGGCTGTCCGGCTCCAGCGACCTCTACGCCTGGGGCGGGCGGCGGCCCTACGCCTCGGTCAACTTCGTGACCGCGCACGACGGTTTCACCCTGCGCGACCTGGTGTCCTACGAGCGCAAGCACAACGAGGCCAACGGCGAGGGCAACCGGGACGGCACCGACGACAACCGGTCCGCGAACCATGGCGCCGAGGGCGAGACCGACGACCCGGGCATCCGCGCCCTGCGCCGCCGCCAGCTCCGCAACCTCCTGACCACCCTGCTGCTGTCGACGGGCGTCCCGATGCTGGTCGCGGGCGACGAGCTGGGCCGCACCCAGGGCGGCAACAACAACGCGTACTGCCGGGACGACGAGACCGGCTGGCTGGACTGGAGCCTGCTGGACGACCCGGGCTGGCGGGCGCTGCACGCGCTGACCGCCCGGCTGATCGCGCTGCGCCATCGCCATCCGGTGCTGCGGCGGCGGGCGTTCTTCTCCGGGCGCGCCCACTCGGCGGACGGGCTGCGCGACCTGGCCTGGTTCACCGCGCGGGGCACGGAGATGACGGAGGAGGACTGGTACGCGCCCGCCGCCACGCTCGGCATGTATCTCTCCGGCCGGGACATCCCGGGCCGCGACGAGCGGGGCGCCCCGATCCTCGACGACAGCTTCCTCGCCGTGCTGCACGCGGGCGCGGACCCGGTGGAGGTCACCCTGCCGGGTCCGCCGTGGGCGGGGTCGTACGAGGTGGTGGTGGACACGGCGCGGGAGGAGCAGGACGCGGCACCGGGGCTGGTCCACACGGCGGGGACGACGGTCTTGGTGCCGGGGCGGTCGGTGCTGCTGCTGCGGGTGGCGGGGTAGGGGGTCGGCTGGCTGGTCCGCTAGCCGAGGATGCCGCGTTCGTAGGCCGCCGCGACCGCCGCCGCGCGGTCCTTCACTCCCAGCTTGGTGTAGAGGTGGGTGAGGTGGGTCTTGACGGTGGCCTCGCTGATGAACAGGGTGCGGGCGATCTCGCGGTTGGGGGTGCCCTTGGCGACCAGGGCGAGGACCTCGCGCTCCCGGGCCGAGAGCGGCTCGTTGCCGGGGGCGCGGACGGCGGAGACCAGCCGGGAGGCGACCGCCGGGGAGAGCACCGTACGGCCCTCGGCGCAGGCGCGGACCGCCGTGAACAGCTCCTCGCGGGGGGCGTCCTTGAGGAGGTAGCCGGTGGCGCCCGCCTCGATCGCGGGGAGGGTGTCGGAGTCCGTGTCGTAGGTGGTGAGGACGAGAATCTTGGCGCGGGCGGCGCGGCGGGTCAGCTCCGCGATGGCGGCGACCCCGCTGCCGCCCGGCATCCGCAGGTCCATCAGGACCACGTCGGGGTCCAGGGCGAGGGCCCGCTCGACCGCCTCGACGCCGTCGGCGGCCTCGCCGAGGACGGTGAAGCCGGGCGCGGAGTCGAACATGCCGCGCAGCCCGTCCCGGACGACGGGGTGGTCGTCCACGACGAGGAGAGTGATCGCGGGGGTCTCAGCGGGCGTGTTCATGGCGGACCAACGGTACGCGAGCCGACAGGGCGGTGCCCGCGCCCGGTTCGGTCTCGACGGCGAGGGACCCGGCGATGCGTTCGGCGCGGGCGCGCATACCGTCCAGGCCGAAGCCGCCGGTGCGGGTCCGGCCGGGCAGCGCGGCCGGGTCGAAGCCGCAGCCGTCGTCGCGGATGTCGAGGACGACCTCGTCGCCCATGTAGGAGAGGGTGACGCCGACCCGGGAGGGCGCGGCGTGCCGGGCGGCGTTGGACAGCGCCTCCTGGGCGATCCGCAGCAGGGTCGCGGACACCTCGTCGTGGAGCTGCTCGGCGGTGCCGGTGACGGTGAGCCCGGCCCGGACGCCGGTGCGTTCGCCCCACTCGGCGACGGTCTTCTCCAGCGCCGTCGGCAGTCCGTCCCCGGCGAGCGCGATGGGGGCGAGGTTGTGCACCGAGCGGCGGGCCTCGCCGAGGCTGTGCCGGGCGAGGTCGGCGGCCCGGGTCAGATGGGTGCGGGCCAGCTCGGGATCGGGGGTGCCCGCGACGACCTGGAGCTGGGCGATGATGCCGGTCAGGCCCTGGGCGATGGTGTCGTGGATCTCGGCGGCCAGTCGGCGCCGCTCGTCGGCGACCCCGGCCTCCCGGGCCTGCACCAGGAGCTGGTCGTGCAGGGCCCGGTTCTCGTCCAGGGCGCGGGTGAGGGCCGCGTTGGTGCGTTCCAGGGCGGCGATGGTGGCGGCGCGCTCCCGGGCGCGCTCCTCCTCCTTCTCCGAGATGTGCCCGATCACCAGGTAGAGCGCGGTGTTGGCGGTGATCAGCCCGGCGAGCACCACCGCGTGGGCGAGCCCGCGCAGCGGCAGCCCGCCGCCCTGGGCGAGGGAGACGCTGACGGCGGTGATGAACACGCCGAACTCCTGGGCGCGCCGCCCCTTGACCAGTTCGGCGACATCGAAGAAGCCGGTGGCGCCGACGAACCCGAAGAACGGGTTGAGCCAGATCAGGGCGAGCCCGAGGGCCCAGCGGACGACGAAGAACGCCGTGCCGAGCGGGGAGGGGGTGAGCGGGCGCCCGGCCTTCGCGGCGCGGGCGCGGGCCCGGTCGAAGCTCTCCTGGAGGACCACCGTGGTCACCACCAGCGCGCCGGCCGCCCAGCGTTCGGCGTGGCCCGGCATCAGCTCACCGGCGGTCGCGGCCGACATGACCGTGCCCACCAGGAGCAGTCCGTAGGGTCCCCAGCGGCGGAACTGCTCCCAGCGCAGCTCGATGTCCCGGTCGTTCACGGTCATGGGTCCAGTCTGCACGGGCGGTCGCCTACTCCCAGCGGAACCAGCGGACCGCCGCCGCCGACAGCACGACCGTCCAGGCGGCCATCACCAGCAGCGGCGGCCAGCCGGGCCAGTCACCGGCGGCGGCCTGGCCGAGCGCCTCGGAGGCGGCCCCGAACGGGGTGCACCGGACGATGTCGGCGAGCAGGTCCGGCATGGCCCGCAACGGCACCCACACACCCGCGCAGAACATCATCGGGAACAGCACCGACGTACCGATCGCGGTGGCGATCTTCAGATTGGGGGCGACGGCGGAGATCACGGCGCCCAGGGCGAGCGCGACCGCGACGGCGAACAGCAGGGCGAGCGCGTAACCGGCCGCCTGGCCGGGCAGCGCCACGTCGTACAGGAACCGGCCGAGGAGCAGGGGGATCAGCGCGGCGAGGACTCCGGCGAGGCCGTGCACCAGCATGTGCGAGGCGAGCAGCGCGGTGGGCCGTACGGGGGTGGCGGACATCCGGCGCAGGACGCCCTGTTCCCGGTAGGCGGTCAGCCCGGCCGGGAGGGTCTGCGTCCCGGAGACGATCACCCCGAGCAGGACGGCGACCGGGACATAGGTGTCGACCAGGCGCAGTCCGCCCAGGGAGTCCTGGTGCTCACGGAAGGCGGGGATGGCGCCGACGATGGCCAGCAGCAGCGGCGGGAAGGCGAGGATCCAGAAGAGCGCGCCGGGCTCGCGGGCGAACAGCCGGGCCTCGGTGCGCAGGACGGCCGTGTTCATGAGGTCTCCGTGAGGTCCAGGAAGGCGTCGTCGAGGGTGGCGTCGGTGACGCGGAGCTGATGGGCGGTGATCCGGCGGCGGGCGAGCAGGGTGAGCACGGCGTCGACGGTGGCGTCGGTGCCGGTGAGGGTGAGGCGGCCGTCGCGTTCCCCGGTGGCGGCCAGCGCGGGCAGGGCGGCCAGTTCGTCCGGGTCGAGCGGGGCGGACGGGGTGAAGCTGATGACCGTGCCCGCCGTGGAGCGGCGGATCAGTCCGCTCGGGGTGTCCAGGGCGGCGATCCGGCCCCGGTCGATCACCGCGAGCCGGTCGCAGAGCCGCTCGGCCTCCTCCATGAAGTGGGTGACCAGCAGCACGGTGACGCCCCGGTCGCGGATGTCCTCGATGAGCTGCCAGGTGTCCCGGCGGGCGCGCGGGTCGAGCCCGGTGGTCAGTTCGTCCAGGACGACGATCCGGGGGTCGCCGATCAGCGCGAGCGCGATGAACAGCCGCTGCTGCTGGCCGCCGCTGAGCTTGGCGAACGGCACGGTGAGCCGGTCGGTGAGGCCGAGGCGTTCGGCGAGCGGACGCCAGTCGGCGGGCTTCGGATAGAAGGACGCGTACAGCTCCAGGGCCTCGCGGACGGTCAGCTTGGCCTGGAGGCGGCTGGTCTGGAGCTGGGCGCCGAGCATCCGGGACACCTGGTCGTGCCGGGCCACCGGGTCGAGCCCGGCCACCCGGACCCGGCCGCCGTCGGGGATGCGCAGGCCCTCGACGCATTCGACGGTGGTGGTCTTCCCGGCCCCGTTCGGGCCGAGGATGCCGAAGATCTCGCCCTCCTCGACGGTGAAGGAGACACCGTCGACGACGGCCCGGCCGCCGTAGGACTTGCGCAGTTCGCTGACTTCGATGACGGACATGCCTTCAGCGTCGCGGCGGGGCGGTGCCCGGCACATCGGACGACCCGCTCGATGCGGCATCAGCCGATCGGTGGATGCGGGGTGGCCGATGGGTTGATGCGGCGCCACGACCATCGGGACGGACGGGTCCCGAGTGGTGAATCCGCAGGTCGTAGGTCCAGCGACGGAAATCGGCCCCCGGCGAAACTCACTGGGCAGTGTCAGTGGTGAACCGTAGGCTCGCTCCTGATGTCCACCACACACATATCCCCCGAGGAGCCGCGGAGCCGCTCCGCCGTGCGCAGTCTGCTGCGGCTGTGGCCCTTTGTCCGGCCCGTCCGGGCGCGGTTGTTCACCGCCGCCTTCGTCGCGATCCTCGCCTCCTGTGTCGGGCTGGTGATCCCGCTCGTCCTGAAGTGGCTGGTGGACGGTCCGGTCGCGGACCGGGACACATCGGGGGTGTGGCTGGGTGCGCTGTTCCTGCTGCTGCTCGGCATCGGGGAGGCGCTGCTGTTCGGGCTGCGGCGCTGGCTGGTGGCCCGTCCGCTGTCCCGGGTCGAGGCGGACATGCGGGCCGCGCTCTTCGGGCATCTCCAGCGGCTGCCGGTGGCGTTCCACGACCGCTGGGCGTCGGGACAGTTGCTGTCGCGGGGCACCACGGATCTGATGCTGCTGCGGATGTTCCTCGCCTTCCCGCTGACGTTCCTGCTGGTCAACGGGGTGACCATCCTGGTCGGCGTGATCATCATGCTGGCTCAGGACTGGCTGCTCGGGCTGGTGATCCTGGGGCCGGTGGTCCCGGTGATCGTGACATGCGTGCTGTTCGAGGAGCGGTACGCGCGGGTGGCGCGGCTCGCGCAGGACCAGGTCGGCGATCTGACGACGGTGGTCGAGGAGAGCGTCCTCGGCATCCGGATCATCAAGGGCTTCGGCCGCCACCGCAGCCAGGCGCGGGCGTTCCGGGACCTGTCGCGCACCCTGCGCGGCACGGAGCTGCGCAAGGCGCGGCTGCTGGCGGCGATCTGGGGCGTGATCATCACGCTGCCGGAGATCGCGATCGGCGCGGCGCTGGTGGTGGGTGTGGTCCAGGTCGCGGACGGGGTGCTGTCGGCGGGCACGCTGGTGGCGTTCCTGTCGACGGCGCTGGCGCTGCGCTGGCCGGTGGAGTCGATCGGCTTCCTGCTGGCGATGAGCCAGGAGGCGGCGACGGCGACGGAACGGTACTTCGAGGTGCTGGACGCGGCGCCGGAGACGGAGACGGCGACAGCTCTTCCCCAGGGTCCCCAGGGTCCCCCGGGCTCCAAGGACCCCGCCGCCGCGGGCCTGCGCTTCCACCACGTCACCTTCCGCTACCCCGACGCCCCGCCCGACTCCCCGCCCCTGCTCACCGGCATCGATCTGCACATCGCGCCCGGCGAGTCCATGGCGCTGGTCGGCGCGACCGGCAGCGGCAAGACCACGCTGACGGCGCTGGTCCCCCGGCTGCACGAGGTCACCGAGGGCCGGATCACCCTGGACGGCGCGGACATCACGGCGATGCCCCGCGAGGAGCTGCGGGCGGCGGTCGCCGTCGCCTTCGAGGAGCCCACGCTGTTCTCGGCGACGGTCGGGGAGAACGTGCTGATGGGCGCGGGCGGTCCGGCGGGCGACGCCGAGCTGGACCGGGCGCTGGCCGTCGCCCAGGCCGACTTCGCGCACGCCCTGCCCGAGGGCACCGGCACCGAGGTCGGCGAACAGGGTCTCAGCCTGTCCGGCGGCCAGCGGCAGCGCCTCGCGCTGGCCCGCGCGGTCGTCGGCCGGCCGCGCTTCCTGGTGCTGGACGACCCGCTGTCCGCGCTGGATGTGCACACCGAGGCGGCGGTGGAGGCGGCGCTGCGGCAGGTCCTCGCGGACACCACCGCCCTGATCGTGGCGCACCGCCCGTCGACGGTGCTGCTCGCCGACCGGGTGGCGCTGCTGTCCGGTGGCCGGATAGCGGCGGTCGGCACCCATCAGGAACTGCTGCGCAGCAACGCCGAGTACGCCCATCTGATGTCGGGCGCGGACACGGCACCCGCCGACGGACAGACCCCTGGGCCGGACCGCGCGAAAGCCACCGGACCGGCCCGCACGTCGAACGACGGACCGGCCCGCGCGAAGACCCCCGGACCGGACCTCACGAAGGACACCGGCGACAGCCTCGGCCACACCTCCGGGAAGGACGGACGACGATGACCGCCCCGCCGACGACCGGTGCCCCCACGGCCACCGAGGAGCCGGACCTCCTCCCCCGCCCCCACGACGACCCCGACGACGCCTTCGACCAGGACGTCCTGCCGTCCCCGCCGGGCGCCACGGGCCGTCTGCTGCGCTCGCTGCTGGCCCCCATGAAGGCCCGGGTCGCGCTCACCGTCGTCCTCCTGCTCATCGGACAGGCAGCGGTGCAGGCGGGCCCGCTGCTGGTGGCGTACGCCATCGACCGGGCCGTACCGGCGCTGCGGGAGGACGGGGACAAGGGGCCGCTGATCGCGGTGGGCGTCGGGTATCTGGTGTGCGCGCTGGCGTCCGGGCTGCTCCAGGCGGCGTTCATCAGGGCGGCGGCGCATGTCAACCAGAACGTCCTGCTGGAGCTGCGCGGCCGGATCTTCCGGCATGCCCAGGCGCTGAGCGTCGACTTCCATGAGCGCTACACCTCCGGGCGGCTGATCTCCCGTTCGACCACGGACGTGGAGTCGCTGCGCGAGCTGCTGGACGAGGGTCTTCAGGAGCTGGTGACGGTCGTCCTGTCGTTCGTGTACATCTCGGCGATGCTGCTCTGGCTGGATCTGGGGCTCGGCGCGGTGGCGGTGCTGTCGTTCGTGCCGCTGTACGGGCTGGTGCGGATGTATCTGCGGCGGGCGGGCCGGATCTACCGGGTCCGGTCGACGGCCATCGCGTCGGTGATCGTGAAGTTCGTGGAGACCATGAACGGGATACGCCCGGTGCGCGCGTTCCGCCGGGAGGCGGCGAACGAGGCGGACTTCCGGGTGCTGAACCGGCACCACGAGCGCGCCAACGGGGACGCGCTGCTGGAGATGGCCCGCTATGTGGTGGGCTCCCGGCTGATCGCCAACACGGCGGTCGCGGGGATCGTGCTGTGGGGCGCGTACCGGGTCGCGGACGGCGGTCTCGAACTGGGTGTGCTGGCGGCGGCGGTGCTGTATCTGCGCCGGCTGTACGACCCGATCGACCGGCTCGGGATGTTCCTGAACTCGTACCAGTCGGCGGCGGCGTCGCTGGAGAAGATCGCCGGGCTGCTGGCGCAGACCCCGTCGGTGCCGGAGGCGGAGCGGCCCCGTCCGCTGCCGCCGCTGGAGCCGTCCGGGCAGCCGGGCCGTGAGGTGGTGTTCGAGTCGGTCCGTTTCGCGTACCGCACGGGCGGTGAGGTGCTGCCCCGGTTCGATCTGACGCTCCCGGCCGGGCAGACGGTCGCGGTGGTGGGCACGACCGGCGCGGGCAAGTCGACACTCGCCAAGCTGCTGGCCCGGTTCTACGACCCGAGCGAGGGCCGGGTGCTGCTGGACGGGGTGGATCTGCGGGAGCTGACGGTGCCGGAGCTGCGGCGCGGGGTGGTGATGGTGACGCAGGAGGCGTTCCTGTTCTCCGGCACGGTCGCCGAGAACATCGCCATCGGCCGCCCGGACGCCTCACGCGCGGAGATCGAGGAGGCGGCGAAGGCGATCGGCGCGCACGCCTTCATCAGCGCGCTGCCGGACGGCTACGACACGGACGTCCGCAAGCGCGGCGGGCGGATCTCGGCCGGGCAGCGGCAACTGGTCGCGTTCGCACGGGCGTTGCTAGCCGACCCGGCGGTGCTCATCCTGGACGAGGCGACCAGTTCGCTGGACGTGCCCGGGGAGCGGGCGGTGCAGCGGGCGATGGCCACGGTGCTCAAGGGCCGGACGGCGGTGGTGATCGCGCACCGGCTGTCCACGGTGGAGATCGCCGACCGGGTGCTGGTGATGGAGCACGGCAGGGTGGTGGAGGACGGCAGTCCGGCCGAGCTGATCGCGGGCGCGGGCCGGTTCGCCGACCTGCACCGGGCATGGCGGGACAGTCTGGCATGACGACGGGGAGGGCCTATGCGGGCGTACGCGGCGGCGGAGGCGGCCGGGCTGACGGTGCTGGTCCCGGCCACGCTGTGGAACCTGGCCGCGATCCTGGCGCAGGGCACGGCGATCGTGCTGGCGGTGCGGGCGCGGCGGCGGGACCCGGCGGACGAGGGCTGGAACCCGTTCGGTCCGCGCTTCCCGCTCGCGGTGGCGGCGGCGATCGCCGGTTTCACCACCGCGACACTGCTGACGGGCCGGTTCTCGCTGGGCGCCGCCGCGTTCGGGGTGCTGTGGCCGGCGGCGGCGGGCGTGGCCGCGGCGGAGGTGGCGGCGCGCCGGATGCCGCCCTGGCCGCGCTGGCCGGGCCCGCTGTTCGCGGCGGCGGGCGCGCTGCTCTTCGGCCTGGCCCTGTCGACGGGCGAGGACTGACCGCCCGCGACGCGACCCACCAGAACGGCACCCCCCGGAACGGCACCTCATGATCGACGCGTACGGCGACCCCGGCACTCCCGACTCCCGTGGCCCCGCCCGCTATCTGTGGTGGCTGGTGCGCAGCCAGCCGGGCCGGGCAGCGGCCGGTTCGCTGCTGGCCAGCGTGTGGATGGTGCTGCTGGCGGCGACCCCGTTCCTGATGGCGCGGGCGGTCGACCGGGGGCTGGCCCGGGACGACTATCCGGCGCTGGTGGCCTGGAGCGCGGCCCTGTTCGGGGTGGGTGTGCTGAACGCCTGGCTGAGCATCATGCGGCACCGCACGATGACCCGGGTCCGGATGGACGCGCACTTCCGCACGGTCAAGGTGGTGGTGGACCACTCGGCGCGGCTCGGTTCGCGCCTGGGCCCGCAGACCGGGGCGGGCGAGGTGACGACGATCGGCGTCGGCGACGTACAGACCATCGCGACGGCGCTGACGGTGGTGGGCCCCGGGGTCGGCGCGGTCGTGGCGTACGGGGTGGTGGCGGCCCTGCTGCTGTCGGTGTCGCCGCAGCTCGCCGGGGTGGTGCTGCTGGGCGTACCGCTGGTGGTGGTGCTGGTGGGCCCGCTGATGCGGCGGCTCCAGGGCAGGGAGACGGAGTACCGGGAGGTGCAGGGTCTGCTGACGGCCAGGATCAGCGATCTGGCGGGCGGACTGCGGGTGCTGAACGGCCTCGGTGGCAAGGCGCTGTTCGCGGAGTCGTTCCGGGCGGACTCCCGGCGGCTGCGGGACCAGGGCTACCGGGTCGGCCAGGTCACGAGCTGGATGCAGGCGCTGGGCGTCGGTCTGCCGACGGTGTTCCTGGGCGTGGTGAGCTGGCTGGCGGCCCGGTCGGCGGCGCGCGGCGAGATCACGCCGGGCGAACTGGTCGCGGTGTACGGCTATGTGGCGGTGCTGGTGATCCCGATGGCGTTCCTGGTGGAGTGCGGGCATCAGATCAGCCGGGCGGTGGTGGCGGCGGACCGGGTCGTACGGTTCCTGCGGCTGCGCCCCGCCGAGGACACGGGCACGCGCCCCGCGCCCGCCGAGCCATCCGCCCTGCACGACCCGGAGTCCGGCGTACGGGTCCTCCCCGGCCGTCTGACGGCCCTGGCGGCGGACCGCCCGGCGGACGCGACCGCCATCCTGGACCGCCTGTCCCGGCACACGGAGTCGGCGGCGACCTGGGGCGGCATACGCCTGGACGAGATCCCACTGTCCGAGGTCCGTTCCCGCATCCTCCTGGCCGACCACGAGGCCCACCTGTTCGCGGGCACGCTGCGGGAGGCGGTGGGCGCCGACGGAGACGCGGCCCTACGCGAAGCAATACGTTCCGCGGCAGCCGACGACGTGGTCCAGTCCCTCCCCGAGGGCCCGGACTCCCTCCTGGACGCGCAGGCCCGCAACCTCTCCGGCGGCCAGCGCCAACGCGTCCGCCTGGTCCGCGCGCTGCTGGCCGACCCCGAGATCCTGCTAGCCGTGGAACCGACGTCCGCGCTGGACGCCCACACGGAGGCAACGGTGGCATCCCGCCTACGCGAGACGCGCGAGGGCCGCACGACCCTCCTGACCACCACATCCCCCCTGGTCCTGGCGGAGGCGGACACGGTGATCCACGTAAAGAACGGCAAGGCGACAGCCGCAGCCCCCCACACCGACCTCCTACGAACGAACCCGGCCTACCGCGCTTTGGTGTCCCGAGACACAGAGGACCAGGACCGATGACGGAGAAGCGTGGCGCCCCTCAGCGGCGCGGGGAGCGGCGCGCATCCCAGGGGCGCGGGGAACTGCGCAAAAAGAAGACGCCGCCCAACTGCTCACCCACAGCAGAACAACCCGGCCAAGAGGGGCGCGGGGAACTGCGCAAAACAGAAACGCCGCCCAACTGCTCACCCCGCGCACGGCAACCCCGCTCAGAGGGGCGCGGGGAACTGCGCGACCAGCCACAACCCACCCGCACAGAACCCCCCACCCCCACCCTCCCCACAGCCACCCCACCCCAGATCCGCAAAGCGACCCGCGCCCTCATCCGCGCAGACCTCCCCCTCTTCACCACCACCCTCACCCTCAACTCCCTCGCCGCGCTCGCCGCCCTCACCGGCCCCTACCTACTCGGCCGCCTGATAGACGAGATCCGCACCGGCACCACCCTCACCACCGTCGACCGCCTAGCGCTAGGCATCCTCCTAGCCGCCCTCACCCAACTCCTCCTCTCCCGCTGGGCCCGCTACACAGCCCACCGCTTCGGCGAACGCACCATCGCCAGAGTCCGCGAACGCTATGTGGACCGCGTCCTGGCCCTCCCCGCCTCCACAGTGGAACGCGCGGGCACAGGCGACCTCACAGCCCGCGGCACCGCGGACGTCACCGCCGTGGGCAACACCCTCCGCGACGCCGCCCCCGACCTCTTCGTCAACGGCGTCCAGGCCCTGTTCCTCCTGGTCGCCGTCTTCACCCTGGACCCCCTCTTCGGCGCACTCGGCATCTTCTGCCTGACCCCGATCGTCCTGGTCCTGCGCTGGTACCTCCGCCGCGCGCGCACCGCGTACCTCGCGGAGGGCGCGGCCACCTCGGAGGTCGCCGAGGTGATCGCGGCGACGGCGTCCGGCGCCCGCACGGTGGACGCGTTCGGCCTGGCGCGGGAGCGCACCGCGGTGAGCCGGGCCCGCCTGGACACGGCCCGCCGCACCCGCCTGTACACCCTGCGGCTGCGCTCGGTGTTCTTCCCGGTGGTGGAGACGTCGTACGTGCTCCCCGTGACCGGCGTCCTCCTGATCGGCGGCGCGCTGCACGCGAACGGCACGATGACCCTCGGCGCGGTGGTGACGGCGGCGCTGTACCTCCAGCAGCTCAGCGGCCCGCTGGACGAGATCCTGGTCCGGGTGGAGCAGCTCCAGAGCAGCGGGGCGTCGTTCGCCCGGGTGGAGGGCCTGGCCCAGTCCCCCGGTACGACCCGCGAGGGCTCGGCGACCCCGACCGGCGACCTGATCGACGTACGAGGCGCCCGCTACGCCTACGACCGCGGCGGCGAGGTCCTACGCGGGGTCGATCTGACGGTCCGCCCGGGTGAACGACTGGCCGTGGTGGGCCCATCGGGCGCGGGCAAGACCACGCTGAGCCGCCTCCTCGCGGGCGTGGACGCGCCGAGCGCGGGCTCGGTGACGGTGGGCGGGGTACCGGTGTCCGCGCTGGACCCGGAACAGCTCCGCCGCCAGGTGGTGCTGGTGACGCAGGAGCACCATGTGTTCCTGGGGTCGGTCCGGGACAACCTGCGGATCGCGGACCCGGCGGCGACGGACGCGCGGATGTGGTCGGCGCTGGAGGCGGTCGGCGCGGCGGAGTGGGTACGGGAGCTGCCGGACGGTCTGGACACTCCGGCGGACGGGACGGCGGACGGTTCGCGCGCCCAGCAACTGGCGCTGGCCCGGGTGGTACTGGCCGATCCGCACACCTTGATCCTGGACGAGGCGACGGCGCTGCTGGACCCGACGACGGCCCGGCAGACCGAGCGCGCCCTCGCGGCGGTGCTGAAGGGCCGTACGGTGATCGCGATCGCGCACCGGCTGCACACCGCGCACGACGCGGACCGGGTGGCGGTGATGGAGGGCGGCAGACTCTCGGAGCTGGGCACACACGACGAACTGGTGGCGGCGGGCGGCGCGTACGCACGCCTGTGGTCGACCTGGCACGGCGATCCGGCCACGTCCACGGACGTCGACCCCGACGAGCGAATTGACCCATCCTTGAACGCCTCTTGAGCCCCCGTTGATCGCTTCTTGGGCGCCGCGCTCCCCTGGCACGGAGAGACAGCCCGTCGAGATCGCCTCCGTATATCGAACGTGAACTCCTGCCCAACGAACGAATTCCGGCCAACCTTTTGACACGCCCCTGACAAGAGATGGCCTTCAGTGCCACCCTTCCCAAAGCCCCTCACGGCAGCCCCACGCACCCCGCCGCGAGCATCAAGGGCCGTACGCATCTGGTGTCCCGTTCTGCCCGGACGGCCCCCCTGGCCGCCCGGTCCCCCCTGGCCGACACGTTCTCCGGCCACGCAGAAGGAGTCAGTGTTGAGCAGTACTTCCTCCCACAGACCCGTCCCCCACACCCCCCGCCGCCGTCGCCGTGCCGGTGCCGTCGCCCTCGTCGGGGTCGCCGCCTTCCTGGCCGCGGCCGTGCAGTCCGGCGCCGCGACCGCCAGCCCCGGCCAGGCTCCCGCCGCGCCGGTCACCGCGGCGGACCCGGGCGCCCTGCCCGCCGACCTCACCCCCGCGCAGCGCACCGCGCTGATCCGGGACGCCGACGCCGACAAGGCCGCCACCGCGGCCGAACTCGGCCTGGGCGCCAAGGAGAAGCTGGTCGTCCGGGACGTGGTCAAGGACCGGGACGGCACCGTGCACACCCGCTACGAGCGGACGTACGGCGGGCTGCCGGTGCTCGGCGGTGACCTGGTGGTCGCCACGGCGAAGGACGGCACCACCGAGGGGACGGTCAAGGCGACCCGCGCCAAGATCGAGGTCGCCTCGCTGACCCCGACCCTCGCCGCGTCCAAGGCCGAGAGCCAGGCGCTCGCCGAGGCCAAGGCGGAGAAGGCGAAGAGCCCGGCGGTCGAGAACGCGCCGCGCAAGGTGATCTGGGCGGCGGACGGCAAGCCGACGCTGGCGTACGAAACCGTGGTCGGCGGTCTCCAGCACGACGGCACTCCGCAGGAGCTGCATGTCGTGACGGACGCGAAGACCGGGGAGAAGCTGTACGAGTGGCAGGCGGTGCACAACGGCACCGGCAACACCCAGTACAGCGGCTCGGTGCCGCTGACGACGACCCAGTCCGGGACGACGTACAACCTCACGGACGGGGCGCGCGGCAACCACCGCACGTACAACCTGAACCGGGGTTCGTCGGGCACCGGCACGCTGTTCTCGGGCCCGGACGACGTCTGGGGCAACGGGGCTGCCTCCAACCTGGAGACGGCCGGCGCGGACGCCCACTTCGGCGCGGCGCTGACCTGGGACTACTACAAGAACGTGCACGGCCGTAACGGCATCAGGGGCGACGGGGTCGGCGCGTACTCCCGGGTCCACTACGGCAACAACTACATCAACGCGTTCTGGTCGGACAGCTGCTTCTGCATGACGTACGGCGACGGCGCGGGCAACGCGAAGCCGCTGACGTCGATCGATGTGGCGGGTCATGAGATGACCCACGGTCTGACGTCGGCGACGGCGGGCCTGATCTACAGCGGCGAGTCCGGCGGGCTGAACGAGGCGACGTCCGACATCTTCGGTTCGACGGTGGAGTTCTACGCGAACAACGCGTCGGACGTCGGTGACTACCTCATCGGCGAGAAGATCGACATCAACGGCAACGGGACGCCGCTGCGGTACATGGACAAGCCGAGCAAGGACGGCTCGTCCAAGGACAGCTGGTACTCGGGCATCGGCTCGATCGACGTGCACTACTCGTCGGGCCCCGCGAACCACTTCTTCTACCTCCTCAGCGAGGGCAGCGGCACGAAGGTGATCAACGGTGTCACCTACAACTCGGCGACGTCGGACGGTCTGCCGGTGACCGGCATAGGCCGGGCGAAGGCGGAGCAGATCTGGTTCAAGGCGCTGACGACGAAGTTCACGACGACGACGAACTACGCGGCGGCGCGTACGGGCACGCTGGCGGTGGCGAGCGAGCTGTACGGCGGGACGACGTCGGCGGAGTACAAGGCGGTCCAGGACGCGTGGGCGGGTGTCGCGGTCGGCACGCGCTCGGGCGGCAACCCGCCCGGGGGCGGCACGTCGTTCGAGTCGGGCACGGACGTGGCGATCCCGGACAACGGGGCTGCGGTCAACTCGGCGATCACGGTGACGGGCCGGACGGGCAACGCCCCGGCGGCACTGCCGGTGGAGGTGGACATCGTCCACACGTGGCGCGGTGACCTGGTGGTCGACCTGGTGGCTCCGGACGGTACGGCGTACCGGCTGAAGAACTCCAGCGGTTCGGACTCGGCGGACAATGTCCAGGAGACGTTCACGGTGGACGCGTCGTCGGAGACCGCGAACGGCACGTGGCAGTTGCGGGCCCAGGATGTGGCGGGCCAGGACACGGGCTACATCAACAACTGGAAGCTGACGTTCCCGTAGGGGACGCGAGGTTTCTGACCTGACATCGGCCCCGCCGCGCCCCTCCGGGGGTGCGGCGGGGCTGAGCCGTGTCAGGAGGACGTGAACTCTCCACGCTTGACACCTTGGAGGAAGGAAGAGAAGGCGTGGAGGGGGAGGGGGAGAACGGGGCCGGTGGGGTTCTTGGAGTCCCGGACGAGGACGGCGAGGTCTTGGGCGACCTCGACGCACTGACCGCCGTTGGCGCTGTACGAGGACTTGAAGAACTCCGGATCACTCACCGCACCTCTCCGCCCTTCAGGCCCTCCACGAACAAGGCGAAGGAGCTGACGGGGAAGCCGAGCACGGGACCGGCCGGGTTCTTGGAGTCCCGAACCGGTACGACACCGTCGGATGCGGCGAGGTTGGTGGCGATCTCGATGCACTGACCGCCGTGCTCGCTGTAGGTGGACTTGAACCAGAGCGGGGTTTCGGTCGTCACGATCTGCCCTTTCGAAGCTGTTCGATCATGGCCACAGAGGCTGCTTGGGAGAGCGCCTCAGCCTGTAGCTGATGGTAGGCCGTCAGGGTCGGCAATACGAACGCACTTTCCCTTTCCAGATGCCCACGCTGGGACGACTCCGCGTAGCACAACAGAGTCCGGTCCGGTTGGGTCAGGACGATCACCGGCAGGGTGAACGGCCGCCGGGCGCCCATGTCGAACGGGGCCACCTGCAACACGCTGTTCGGCAGGCGTGCGAACTCCACAAGACGTGCGAGTTGCGCGTCCATGGTGTCGCGATCGCCGATGGGCCGAAGCAAGCAGCTTTCATCCAGCACCACCAGGATCAGCGGAGGGGGGTTCCGTACCAACGAGTCTTGCCGTGCGGCAACGGTCCGGACATGTTCCTCAGCCTGCTCGGGCGTGGACGCTCCACGCATTGCGTCGCTGTCGGCAAGTGTCTTCGCGTACTCCGGAGTCTGGAGCAGACCCGGTATCACCCCGACTTCGTACAGCCGAATCTCCGCCGCCTGCCGCTCATGCCTGAGGTACTCCGGAAACCCCTCCAGTAACGCGGTCTGGCGGATTGCCAGGCACTGCCGCTGGAGGCTGTCGCCTGTCCCGAAGGCTCTGTCAGCACTTGCCGCCAGGCGAGGAGTTGGAGATCGCCGACCAGTTTCCACCGCAGAAATATGCGTCCCGGAGAACCCCGTTCGCACACCCAGCTCGTCCTGCGTCCACCCCCTCTCGTCCCGCAACCTGCGTAAACGTTCGCCGAACGCTGCGGCCGGTGAAGCCTCAGGCTTCAGCTCTTTTCGATTCAACGCCTCTCACCCAACTCTCCGTGCAAATGGTGCAAGTTGAGGACTTGCCGACAGTAGGACACGCTGGCCGCCCTGAGTAGTGACACCACTACGGAGAGGAGCGGCGGCGATGGCACAGAACGTTCCCACAGATGGCCAGGTAACCGCACGCATTCCAGAAATCGGCGCGATCATGCTGGACACCGCTCGCGACCGCATCGGCGAATTCCGAGGAGTCGCCGGCCCCTACTGGTTTCTGCGCCCCATGCGCGGCGGAATCGAATGGGAGGCGAATCCCGAACACGTCCGCCCCGCAACCCCCGCCGAACGCCTCCACGCCGAAACCGCCCGCGCCAATGCCCGCAGCCGGGGCTCATTACTGTGATCGGCGTCGACAAACACACCGACTTCTTCGCCGAAGTCCGCGCCGACGGAATGGTTTACGGCACCGGACGCCGACTGCCGTACATCCTCCACACCACCCGCAGCTTCTCCCCCGTACTCGCTCTCCGCTGGCTCCGGGGCGAAGCCCTCTGGGTCGCTGATCGGATCGACCCCGATCCCCACCGATCCGTCTGGATGGGGCCCGCCCTGCGCGCCGCCCCCACTCCGATGCCCGACTGCCCCGGTGAGCTGCGCCTCTGGGCCAACGACCCCGCCGCTCAACAGCACGCCCGCGAGCAACTCAACGCCGCTCAAGCCCTGTTGATCGCCTTCGCCGACCTCGACTGCACGTACACCCTCTCCATCCACCCCCTGTCTGGAGGCAGCCCCCCATGGACCGCGCGATGGAGCAACGGAAGGCCGCCGCCCTGGCCGACCGCGCACAGATCATCGCCCGCTACCGCGCCTTCGAACCCCTCATCCGCATCGCCGACACCTACCGCGTATCCCCGAGCTGGCTACGCGACCGGCTAGACGCCTGGGGCGAGCCCCGCCGCCCCCGCTACACCGCCCACCTGCACAGAAGGGCCGCCGGGCATGTCTTCCGGGGGCGGGCCGTCACCCCGCGCACTACCGACGAGATCCGCGCCGCCCAGGCCGAGTTCATCCGGCGCCGGGACGACGTGATTGGCCGATACCAGCGCGGCGCGTCCGTCACCTCACTGGCCCGGGAGTTCAAGGTCAGCCCCACCTGGGTCGGCGAACGCCTCGACGCCTGGGACGTCCCCCGCCGCAACCGCCCCCCGACCTAGGGCCCTACGCTGGGCCCATGTCCTTCACGTACGAGGATGTCGGCGCCACCCGTGACCCCGGCTTCTGCCCGCCCGGCTTTCACCGGCTGCACGTCCGCACCCGGATAGGAGAAGGGCACGCGCTCTTCCGGCGGGCCGCCGAGGCCGTCGGTGGCTGGGAAATGCACCGCGCGATGGGCGTCGGCATCGACGCCGGAGCCGAACAGGCCGCGCCGGACGTCGATGTCACCGTCATCCTCGCCGGGGTGATCAAAGCGCCCTGCCGGATCGTCTGGACCGTGGACGAACCCCGCCGCTCCGGCTGGGCCTACGGCACGCTCGCCGGGCACCCCGAATGCGGCGAGGAGGCGTTCGTCGTGGAGCGCACCGGAGACGGCACCGTATGGCTGACCGTCTCCGCCTTCAGCCGCCCCGCCAAGTGGTACGCCAAGGCCGCCGGGCCCGCCACGCGCGGGCTCCAGCACGCCTACGCGCGGCGCGCCGGAGCCACCCTCCGCCGTCTGTGCGCCCCTGTCGACGGCGCTACCTGAGCAGTACCCCCGCGCCCTCTCCGATGTCGTCCGACGCCACCGCCACCAGGCCCGGTTCAGCCGGTGACGCCAGCAGCCGGTGCGCCGGGAGCACCCGGACCGTATAGCCGAACGGTCCCGTCCGGTCGAGCGTGAGCGGACCCTCGTACGACCACCGCCCCTCCGTGTCCGGCCCGGATACCGGCTTCAGCGGGACCGTCGACGCGTCGGCGATCCGGTCGTCGGTGTCCACCCGGCCCGACACCGCCTGCACCTCCACGTCCTCCGGACGCAGGTCACCCAGCGCGACCCGGACGCGGAGCGAGACCGCCGTACCCAGTTCCGCCATACCCGTCGCCGCCGATGTCTCCACGTGGTCCACCCACACCGACGGCCACGCCCACCGCACCCGGGACTTCCACGCCGCCAGCTCCCCGGCCTGCTCCGGGCCCAGCGTCCGATGGGCGCGCGCGGCGGGCGCGTACAGCCGCTCCACGTACTCCCGCACCATCCGCCCCGCGAGCACCTTCGGGCCGAGCCGGGTCAGCGTGCGGCGGACCATCTCGATCCAGCGGTCCGGCAACCCCGCCCCGCCCCGCTCGTAGAAGCGGGGTGTGACCCGCTGCTCCAGCAGCTCGTACAGCGCCGCCGCCTCGATGTCGTCCCGCCGGTCCGTGTCCGTCGCCGTACCGTCCGCCGTGGGGATCGCCCAGCCGAAGTCCGGCTCGAACCATTCGTCCCACCAGCCGTCCAGCACCGACAGATTCAGACAGCCGTTGAGCGCCGCCTTCATCCCCGACGTGCCGCACGCCTCCAGCGGGCGCAGCGGGTTGTTCAGCCAGATGTCACAGCCCGGGTAGAGCTTCTGCGCCATCGCCATGCCGTAGTCCGGCAGGAACACGATCCGGTGGCGGACCTTCGGGTCGTCCGCGAACCGCACCAGCTCCTGGATCAGCCGCTTCCCCCCGTCGTCCGCCGGATGCGCCTTCCCGGCGACCACGATCTGCACCGGCCGCTCCGGGTGCAGCAGCAACTGCGTCAACCGCTCCTTGTCCCGCAGCATCAGCGTCAGCCGCTTGTACGACGGGACGCGGCGGGCGAAACCGATGGTCAGGACAGACGGGTCGAGCACCGAGTCGATCCAGCCCAGCTCCGCCGAGCCCGCCCCGCGCTGCCGCCACGACACCCGCAGCCGGTCCCGCACCTCGTCCACCAGACGCGCCCGGAGTGTGCGGCGCAGCGCCCACAGGTCCGCGTCCGGGAGTCCCGCGGCGGCGTCCCAGCGTTCCGTGCCCGGCTCCCCGGCCGCCGGATCGGCGTCCTCCGCCAGCCGCAGCACCTCCGGCGCCACCCATGTCGGCGCGTGCACCCCGTTCGTCACGGACGTGATCGGCACCTCCTCGGCGTCGAATCCCGGCCACAGCCCGCTGAACATCTCCCGGCTCACCTGGCCGTGCAGCAACGACACGCCGTTGGCCCGCTGTGCCAGCCGCAGCCCCATCGCCGCCATGTTGAACAGATGCGGCTCACCGCCCGGATAGTCCTCCCGGCCGAGCCGCAGAATCCGGTCCACCTCGATCCCGGGCAGCTCGGCGGCGGCACCGAAGTGCCGGGCCACCAACTCCCGGTCGAAGCGGTCGATCCCCGCCGGGACCGGCGTGTGCGTGGTGAACACCGTCCCGGCCCGCACCGCCTCCAGCGCCGCGTCGAACCCGAGCCCCGTCCCGCACAGCTCGCTGATCCGCTCCAGGCCGAGGAACCCGGCATGTCCCTCGTTGGTGTGGAACACCTCGGGCGCCGCGTGCCCCGTCAGCCGGCAGTACGTCCGTACCGCCCGGACACCTCCTATGCCGAGGAGCATCTCCTGGAGCAGCCGGTGCTCGCTGCCGCCCCCGTACAGCCGGTCGGTCACCCCGCGCTCCCCGAGGTCGTTCTCCTCGACGTCGGAGTCCAGCAGGAGCAGCGGGACCCGGCCGACCTGTGCGAGCCAGATCCGCGCCCGCAGGAACCGGCCACCGGGCAGCGCCAGCGTCACCTGCGCCGGAGTGTCGTCGGGCTCCTTGAGCTGGATCAGCGGCAGCTCGTGCGGGTCGAGCACCGGGTAGTGCTCCTGCTGCCAGCCGTCCCCGGACAGCGTCTGCCGGAAGTAGCCGTGCCGGTAGAGCAGCCCCACCCCGATCAGCGGGACCCCCAGATCGCTGGCCGCCTTCAGATGGTCCCCGGCGAGGATGCCGAGCCCCCCGGAGTACTGGGGCAGCGCGGCCGTGATACCGAACTCGGGCGAGAAGTAGGCCACGGCGGACGGCAGGTCGGCGTCCTGCGCCTGGTACCAGCGGTCGCCCTCGGTGTACGCGCGCAGATCGGCGGCCGCGGCGGTCAGCCGGGCCAGGAAGCCGGGGTCGGCCGCCAGCTCCGTAAGACGTGCGGGGGCCACACTGCCCAGCAGCCTTATCGGATCGCCGTCCGAGGCGGTCCAGCGCCCCGGGTCGACGGACTGGAACAGCTCACAGGTCTCGGGATGCCAGGACCAGCGCAGATTTCGCGCCAGGTCGCTCAGCGGCTGGAGGGGTTCGGGGAGAACGGGTCGGACGGTGAATCGACGGATCGCCTTCACACTCCACCTCGGCGCTTCGCTGGATGACCGGTCATTCGGGTCGACGTCGGTTGAAAAGGTACGTCGTTCAAAAAGGTACTGGCGCGTCCATGCCGTCGCCGGGGCTACGCCCTTGTGGGCTCTTGATTCAGCCTGAACGGCCCTCGTTTCCCGACCCGGCGGCCCTCTTCTGCCGGTATGGCCGGTTCTGCTCCCCTCGGCCACCTTGTGACACTTCGGCACGCACGAGAGGCTGCCCACGGAGCGGAGAAGGAGAACCACGGAGACGCACCAGAGGGAGAACCAGTGCCTTGCCCGTCCCCCGCCGGGCATACGCGTGAGGAGTCGGCCGCATGAGGAGTTAACACAGCACCGGGCTTCCCACCCGACCCAGGTGGGAAGGTTTCTGCGGTACGCCCCGCAGCCACCTCCCGCCGAACCGTCCCCTCCACAGCCCTCGGCCCACCCTCGTTGACGCGGACAGGAGCGGTGATGCCCCGCACGCACGACTCGTCGGCCCCCTCGACCCCCTCGACCCCCAACGCCCCCCTTCCCCCGGCCGCCGTCGGCCGTATCCCCGTTCTCGACGTCCGGCCCTGCGTCCTGCGTGGGCTGCGTCCCGCGAAGGCCGTGACCGGCGAGTCCTTCGAGGTCACCGCCACCGTGTTCCGCGAGGGCCATGACGCCGTCGCCGCAAACGTGGTCCTGGCCGACCCTTCGGGCCGCCCGGGTCCGTGGACGCCGATGCGGGAACTCGCCCCCGGCACCGACCGCTGGGGCGCCACCGTCACGCCGGACGCCGAGGGCCGCTGGACCTACTGGGTCGAGGCATGGAGCGACCCGATCGGCACCTGGCGCCACCACGCCGGGATCAAGATCCCCGCCGGTATCGACACCGCGCTGGTCCTGGAGGAGGGCGCCCGGCTGTACGAACGGGCGGCGAAGAGTGTCCCGAAGGGCACGGCCCGGACCGCCGTACGCAAGGCGGCCACGGCACTGCGGGACGAGTCGCGGCCCGCGTCGGCCCGGCTGGCACTGGCATCGACGCCGGAGGTGGAGGCGGTCCTCGCCCGGCATCCCCTGCGGGACCTGGTCACCGCGTCCGAGCCCCTGCCCCTCCTCGTGGAGCGGGAGCGGGCGTTGTTCGGGTCCTGGTACGAGTTCTTCCCCCGCTCGGAGGGCACTGCCGAGGTACCGCACGGGACGTTCGCGACCGCCGCCCGCCGTCTGCCCGCGATCGCCGCGATGGGCTTCGACGTCGTCTACCTCCCCCCGATCCACCCCATCGGGACGACCCACCGCAAGGGCCCCAACAACACCCTCGCCGCCGGACCGGAGGACGTAGGCGTCCCCTGGGCGATCGGCTCACCCGAGGGCGGTCACGACGCGATCCACCCGGCGCTCGGCACGCTGGAGGACTTCACCCGCTTCGTCGCCACCGCCCGCGAACTCGGCCTGGAGACCGCCCTCGACTTCGCCCTCCAGTGCTCCCCCGACCACCCCTGGGTCGACAAACACCCCGAGTGGTTTAACCACCGCACCGACGGCACCATCGCCTACGCCGAGAACCCGCCCAAGAAGTACCAGGACATCTACCCGATCGCCTTCGACGCCGACCTCGACGGACTCGTCACCGAGACCGTCCGCGTCCTGCGCCACTGGATGAGCACCGGGGTCCGCATCTTCCGCGTCGACAACCCCCACACCAAACCCGTCCTGTTCTGGGAACGGGTCATCGGCCTCATCAACACCACCGACCCCGACGTCATCTTCCTCGCCGAAGCCTTCACCCGCCCCGCGATGATGCACACCCTCGCCCAGGCCGGATTCCAGCAGTCCTACACGTACTTCACCTGGCGCAACTCGAAAGCCGAACTCACCGAGTACCTGACGGAACTCTCCGGCGAGACCGCCTCCTACATGCGGCCCAACTTCTTCGCCAACACCCCCGACATCCTGCACGCCTACCTCCAGCACGGACACCGCCC